>JBBQXV010000083.1:0-30978 GCA_038209335.1 Polyangiales bacterium
ACGTGGGCTCGAAGGCTTTCGACGAGCGCGTCGCGGATCTCGCCGGCGCGATCGTGATCGCGTGGCCGACCTGGTCGCTCACTCTCTTTCTCGTCGCCGCGCTCTTGGGCGGCGGCTCGCTCGCGATCGGCGTCCGCGCGCGACTCCACGAGCGCGTCGGACCGCAGGCGCGTGCGATCGTCGCGCTCGTCGCTGGGAGCTTGCTGATCGTCGCGGTCCCCGTGCTCGGCCGTGTCTTCTTTCGCGGCGCGCTCGGGAGCTCGACGCTGACGTCGACGTGCCTCGCGCTCCTGCCCGCCACCATCGGAGTCGTCAGCGTCTTCCTCGCCGCGCGCGGCGCGTCGGCGTCGGGCGACGGGCTCATCGCCGCCGCGTTCGCCGGGCTCTCGGTGATCGCGCTCGCGTTCGCGGGATCGATCGGCATGCTCCACGTGTTCGGTGAAACCGAGAACACGCCCGAAGATCTCGCGCTCATCGCGGCGATGTTGGGCCCCGAGCAGCGCCTCGTCGCTTGGGCCACGATGCTCGCGCTCGTGCCGATCCTGGTCGCGGTCCTCGTCGTCACGCGATCGCGCCACCTTCGCCTCGGTTTTCCGCGCGCCGCCCCGATCGCCCTCGCGGCCGCGGTCACGCTATCCGTCGGCTTCGCCGCGATGCACGCGAGCTCGCGTTCGATCGCGACGTCGCTGGCGACGCTCTGGATGCGTCAGCTTCCGGCCGGCGTCGCGCTTCCGGCCGGTCCCGCAGACGAGTGCGAAGGGCTCGTCGTGTCGGACGTCGTCGCGATCGGCCCGGCGTCGATCACGCGCGGCGCTCGCGTGCTCGCGCCGACGACCGATCTCGACACCGACGCCGGATGCGCGGCGTTCGTCCTCGAGCTCGATCGCGCCCCGCGAACCGAACAGGCGTCGACCGATCTTCGCTTCGCGATCGATCCGCAGATTGGCTACGGCCGCGTCGAGTGCCTCGCGCGCGCGCTCGCGAGCTCCTCGCTGCGCGACGCGAAGGCATCGCGCACCGTGCGCCGTCGACCGCGCTGCGTCCTTCAAGCGCTCACGTCGGTAGGGGCCGAGCACCAGACGCCGCCGTATCCGCAGTGCACGACCATCCACATCGCGGGCGAAGAGTGCGTCCCGCCGAGGGCGGCGATGCCGGTCATCGTCACGTCGACAAAGGCGTTCCTCACGCAAGAGGACGGGTCGATCAGGATCGAGTCGATCGCGGCGGAGAATTTGGCCGAGATGTACAGCTCGGCCACGCCGCTGCTCCTCTCGGCGACGCCTACCGCGCGCTTCGCCGACGTCGTCACCGTCCCGCATCGGATGTACAGGCACGGTCGCGGCTTCGGCGCAGCGACGCGCACGCGCGAGACGTGGCTGCTCCCCGCCGATTTCTCCACGCCCGCGATGCTCGCGATGCTCGCGCCGCCGCGCTTCGCCGCGACGGAGATCGCGTCCGCGCGCGCAACGGGCAGAGTCGCCGCGGGCATCGAGCCGAAAGCCATCGAGTCCGCGTTCGCGTCGGTGACCGATCGCCTCGCCGCCTGCCAAGTCTTCGGCGCGGGATCCGCTGCGTCGCGATCCGGCGACACGACGTTTCGGTTGCTCGTCGGCGCCGACGGTCTCGTGGGCCGCGTGTGGATCGACGGCGTCGTCGGCGGACCGCTCGTCGTCGCGTGCGAGTCGCGCGTGCTGTCCGAGCTCCGCTTTCCCGCGCCGCCTGAACCGGCGGTCGTCTTCGGCGCGATGAGCGCGCGCATCGCGCGTGCGAGGGTCACGTTCGACGCGATCGAGGCCGACGGTCGCCCGTCCGCCGCGGACCGCGCGAAGATCGTGACCGTGATCCAGTCGGCCGAGCCGGCGGTGCGCACGTGCTACGAGGCCGGCCTGCAGCGCGATCCGCGCTTGACCGGTGCGATCCCGGTCCGCATGACGGTGACGCGCGGCAAGGTGACGCTCGCGTACGCCGACGCGCCGTTCGAAGCGGGCGTGTCGAAGTGCGCGCTCGACGCGATCCGCGCGCTCGCGATGCCGACGCTGCCCGCGGGCGACTACGGAATGAAGGTCAGCGTCAAGCTCGCGCCCCCCGGCTGACGCGCTCGTCGTCAGTCGTCGCGACGTCCGCGCAGCACGCCGATCGCGCCGAGCGCGACGATGATCCCGATCCCCGCGCCGCCGAGGAAGCCGAGCGTGAGCCGCGACATCTTCGGCGTGCGCGGCGGCCCGATGCCCGGCGCGCCCGCCGTGATGCCCATCTGCGGCACGTCGACACGCAGCATCGACGCGAGATCGAGCCCCGTGCGCGGCGCGAACGCGAGATCCCGCGCCGGCTTGATCGTAGCCCCGCGCCCCTTCGACGGCGGCCCACCCCACACGCCGAACCGCGGGCTCTCGCACCACACCGGCCCCGCCCATGCGTGACGGATCACGTACCTCGCCTGGAAAAAATTCTGCGGAGACGGCGTCGCGACCGTCGACTGTTTCGCGCCCGGCGTGAAATCCTCGCGTCCGCCGACGACCGGCGACGCCTCGCGGAAGATCAGATCCTCGCCGAGCGACTCTTTCGAGTAGCGCGCGTGAAGCCGCGTGAGCACGAAGCCCGACGCTTTGATCACGTCGCCGCCGAGCAACGCCATGTCCGTCGTGTCGAGCGTCGGCCCCGGACACGGATCGCACGACGTCGCGTCCCACGCATACTCCGTCACGATGGTCCGCGGCTTCGACGCGAGCGCGCGATCGAAGAGCGCCGCGTAGAACTCGCCGTACCGATTGCGCACGCCGTCCGCGACGTCGAGGTTCGTCGGGATGAAGACGTTCTCGTAGTTGCTCGCTTCGTACCGCTTGGACTTCGCCAAGATGTGCACGATGAGATCCTGCGCGGGCCCCGCGTTGAGCAACCCCAGGCGAATCGGCAGCGTGAAGGTCTCGGTGTCGTAGTGAAATCGCAGCGGCGACAGCGCGGCTTGATCGCCGTCGAAGCGAACCTTCTCCGGATCCACCTTCGCGACGAAGAACTTGGATCCCGACGCGACGTACGGCCGCAGCACGTCCGCCGCGCCCGCCGGGATCTTGTACCCGCGCTCACGAAGCCACGTGTCGAGTCCGCCCGAGTCCTTCGCGCTCAAGATCAGGATCTCGTACTCGTCGATGTCGAACTGCGCTTCGATCTTCACGCCGAGGTCTTTAGGCTTCGGCGCGCCCATCGATCCTTCTTCGCCCTTCGCGCGCGTGCCGGTCCCGCCTTCCTTGTTGTCGGCTCGGTCCTCCTCGTACACGGGACACGGATCCTGCTCCCAGTATTCGACGAGGCGCGGCGAGGCCATCACGTCGACGCGCTGAAAGAGCGCGCGCGGCAGCGTGCGCACGTCGCTCTTCGCGAGCACGACCGGCACCGGCACCACCATCGCGAACCCGTCGGGCGGTCCTTGGTAGTTGTTCTGCATCGAGAGGACGGTGCGCGTGCCGTCGCGCATCATCACGACCATCGTCGCGTTGTTGTAGAGGCGTTGGTCCGCGCCGCTGACGTAGAAGCCGCAGAACGCATCCGCGCGCGTCGACGGCAACGTCGCCGATGCGATCGCGATCGATGCAGCGAGCGCGAGGCGGAGCGAGCGACGCATCCTGCGATCGTACCACTACCTGACGATCGTCTTGCACCCGAGCACGACGTCGACCTTGCCATGAACGTTCGTCTTCAAATCGGTGCACGCCTTGCCGCTCAAGATGACCTTCGACGGATTCTGCGGATCGTCGTACTGCCATCCGTCCGTGCCGTCTTCGGGGACGACCGTCTCGTAGCCACGGTCGTCGGTGAAGACGACGTTGACCTTCCCCGGCTCGACCGGCAAACCGCCGTCGACCTTCTCGAGCGTGAGCTCGCACGACGCGAGGCGACTGCGAATCTTGTCGAACGCGAGCAAGAACTCCTGCTCGAGCTGCGCGGCGCCGCCCTGGCCGCTGTTGGGCGTGACCTGGAAGTGGCAGAACCTGGTCCAGTCCCACGTCTGCTCGGCGTCGCATCCTTCGTTCGGCGCGCCGCCCGCCACCGCCATCTGTCCGACGAACTGTTGGTCGTAGTCCGTCGGCGCGTACGGGAAGAAGTGGCCGATGCCGACCGCGAGCGTCGTGATTGGACCCTGAGGCGACGCGAGCGCGAACGCATCTTTCACCGCCTGCACGCACTGGGGTTTTTGTACGTCGGGATTCGGATTGGGAACGCCGTCGGTCATCAGGACGAGCGCCTTCTTGCCGCCGGGTCGAAGCGGGAGGGACGGCGCGAAGGCGGCGAGCGCGGCGTTCTGACCGGTGAGCACCGCGAGGGTCGGCGTCTCGGCATACGGTTTGGTGCCGTCGACTCGCTGATGGAGGCGCAGCGCCTGCGCGAAATCGACGACCGCGATCGGCACGTCGATCGAAGGATAAGGACCGGCGCCCATCGTCGGATCGTTCTTGTCCGAAAAGATCGTCAGGCCGAGTCCGAACGACGTGTCGGTTCGCGTCGCGAGATCGTCGATGAAGAGATCGAGCGCCGGGACGACGGCGTTCCACTTCGAGTCGTTCAGCATGCTCCCCGAGCCATCGAGGACCATCAGCACGTAGATCGGATCCTTGATCGCGCGCGCGGTGCCGATCGCGCAGCCGGCCTCGAACAGTGACGCGTCGCGGGGCCCGGGGAACAGCGCGTCCGCGACGCCGGAGTCCCCCCCTGCGGTCGCGTCGATCCCCGCGTCGCCGAAGCCGTCGTTCGCGTTCTTGCCGCTGCTGCAGGCCGCGATCGCGATCGCGACGGCGCACATCGACGAAGCAAGCGCGGGCCGCACCATGCTGTGCAGCGTAGCGCTCCGCCGGCCGTCCACAAGAACCCCCTTCCCGCGTGCCCGAGCTGCGTGCAATCTGCACGTCCCCCAAATGCCGATCGAGCACCGCCTCCACTCCCGCTGCGGCTGCGCGTCCCTCTCTGGCCAAGCGTCGTCGCGACCGTTCACGTTCACGACGACGAAGCGCAATTTCGAGCGCGATCGACCGTTTCGTGTCGTCCACATCGCGCTCGACGTCGCGCTCGACGTCGCGAAGAAGAGCGTCGCCGGGATCGCCACCATCGACGTCGCGCGGGTCGATCCCGACGCACGATCGATCACCCTCGACGCCATCGGCTTCGATTTGCGCCGCGTCGACGTCGACGGATCGGGTGCAGATTACACGTACGACGGCCGCGTCCTCACGGTGAACCTCGGCGACAAGGCGAAGGCGCGCGTGAAGGTCGCGTACTCGGCGACGCCGCGCCGCGGTCTCTACTTTCTCGAGCCGGACGAGCACGTACCGACGCGCCCGCGTCAGGTGTGGAGTCAGTGCCAAGAAGAAGACGCGCGGCATTGGTTCCCTTGCCACGACAAGCCGCACCTGAAGATGACGACGGAGATCACCGTTCGCGTCCCCAACGGTTGGTACGCGCTCTCGAACGGCGCGCTCCTCTCGGAGGACAAGCCGAAGGACGGCGCGTGGAAGTACCACTGGAAGATGACGGAGCCGCACCCGAGCTACCTCGTCACGCTCGCGGCCGGCGAGTTCACCGTGCTCGAAGACGCGGGCCCGGGCGAGCTTCCGCTCACGTACGTCGTGCCGAAGGGGCGCGAAGAGGACGGCGCGCGCACGTTCGATCGCACGCCCAAGATGGTGAAGCACCTCGCCGACATCACCGGCGTGCCGTACCCGTGGAACAAGTACGCGCAGATCGTCGTCGCCGATTTCATCTTCGGCGGGATGGAGAACACGACCGCCACGACGATGTACGAGCATATTTTGCTCGATGCGCGCGCGGCGATCGACGTCACCAGCGACGATCTCATCGCGCACGAGCTCGCACATCAATGGTTCGGCGACTACGTCACGTGCCGCGACTGGTCCGAAGGCTGGCTCAACGAAGGCTTCGCGACCTACTGCGAGCACGTGTGGCGCGAGCACTACCTCGGGCGCGACGAGTACGACTATTACCTGCGCGCGGATCTCGACGCTTACGTGAGCGAAGCGCACACGCGCTACCGCCGGCCGATCGTCTGCCAGGACTACGACTCGCCGCTCGATCTGTTCGATCGCCATCTGTATGAGAAGGGCGGTCTCGTCCTTCACATGCTGCGCGTCGAGCTCGGCAAGGACTTGTTTTGGCGCGGCGTCGGCGCGTACTTGAAGAAGCACGCGAAGGGGGTCGTCGAGACGCGCGACTTGATGCGCGCGCTCGAAGAGGTGAGCGGGCGGAGCCTCGGGCGCTTCTTCGATCAGTGGGTCTTCAAGCCGGGGCATCCCGAGCTCGAGGTGACGATCGCGTGGGACAAGGGGGTGCTGACGATCGACGCGAAGCAGTCGCAAGCGACGACGGACGGCGTGCCGGCGGTGTTCGAGGTGCCGCTCGCGATCGATGTCGTCGACGCATCGGGAAAGATTCGCCACGAGAAGGTGAGCGTGACGCAGAAGCAGGAGGCGTTCGCGATCCCGTGCGCGGAACGTCCCGAGTTCGTCGTCGTCGATCCGGAGATGCGCATCCTCGGCGAGGTGACGGTGAAGGCGCCGAACGACATGCTGCGCGAGCAGCTCGCATCGGCCGAGTCGGCGCGCGGGCGTTGGCTCGCGGCGCAGGCGCTCGCGAAGAGCGATGATCCGCCGACGATCGAAGCGCTCGCGACCACGCTCGCGAACGATGACGAGTTCTGGGGCGTGCGCGCGGAGGCGGCGCAGGCGCTCGGAAAGATCCACGCGCGCGAGTGTTTCGACGTGCTGGTGAAGTCGACCGGCGTCGCGCATCCGAAGGTTCGTCGCGCGGTCGTCGATGCGCTGGGTGGCTTCAAGACGACGGCGGCGCTCGAAGCGATTCGGCCGATCGCGCTGAAGGACGAGAGCTACATCGTCGAAGCCGAAGCGGCGCGCGCGCTCGGACGGACGCGGCAGACGGCGGGGTTCGACACGCTGGTCGACTTGCTCGAGCGGCCGTCGTGGTTCGATTGCATTCGCGCGGGGGCGATCGACGGGCTCGCGGCGCTTCGCGACGATCGCGCGACGCCACACCTGCTCGCGCGCATTCGGTACGGGCATCCGGCGCGCGCGCGGCGAGCGGCGATCGTCGCGCTCCCGAAGATCTCGACCGATCGCAAAGGGCGTGAGGCGCTCGAGCATCTCCTCGAAGACGCGGATCCGCTCGTGCGCATCGACGTCGCGCGCGCTCTCTCGGACCTCGGCGACGTGAAGGCGCGCGGTGCGTTGCGCGAACGCCTCGACACCGATCTCGACGCGCGCGTGCGTCGTCGCATTCGCGAGACGCTCCGCGATCTCGGCGGCGAAGGAAAGCGCGCGGTCGAGCCGATCCGCGAAGAGCTCGAGAAGCTGCAAGGCGAGCACAGTGAGCTGCGCGCGCGGATGGCGAAGCTCGAAGCGCGTTTCGGCGACGGCGAGAAGCCGAAGGAGCGTCGAGGTCCGCCGCGCGCGGCGAAGCCGAAGGTGACCGCGAAGGCGAAGCCGAAGGGCAAGCGCTGAGAGGGCCCAGAGAATGTTCGACTACGTGATCGTCGGCGCGGGATCCGCGGGCTGCGTGCTCGCGAACCGATTGAGCGAAGACCCGAAGGTCCGCGTTCTCCTCCTCGAAGCGGGAGGGAGCGACAGCGCGCTCCGCGTGCGCGCACCGGGGCTCGTCGGGCTGTTATGGCGCAACCGCTTCGACTGGGCGTTCTTCACGACGCCGCAAGCGCACGCGGACAACCGCGAGATGCATTGGCCGCGCGGCAAGCTCCTCGGTGGGTGCAGCTCGATCAACTACATGGTCTACATGCGCGGCCATCGCGACAACTACGATGGTTGGCGCGCGCTCGGAAACCCAGGCTGGGGGTACGACGACGTCCTTCCGTACTTCAAGCGCTCCGAGGACAACGCGCGCGGCGCGGATGCGTTCCACGGCGCGGGCGGTCCACTCCACGTCAGCGACTACGACGCCAACGCGATGAGCGATCTCCTCGTCGACGCCGCGAAGGACGGCATCGGCGCGCCCGCGAACAGCGACTTCAACGGCAAGGATCAAGAAGGGGTCGGGCGGTTTCAAGCGACGATCCGTCGCGGCGTGCGGTGCAGCAGCTCGGTCGCGTTTCTGCATCCGGCGATGGCGCGGGCGAACCTCGTCGTCGAGACCAACGCGCTCGCGCTCGGTGTCGTGGTCGAAAAAGGGCGCGCGGTCGGCGTGCGCTATTCGCGCGGCGGGAAGACGCAGGTCGCGCGCGCGTCACGCGAGGTGGTGTTGTCGGCGGGCGCGATCGGGTCGCCGCACGTGCTCCTCTTGTCGGGTATCGGACCGGCGGACGATCTGCGCGCGAAGGGAGTCGAGGTGGTCGCCGACGTGCGCGGTGTCGGCGAGAATTTGCAAGACCACGTCTTCGCGACGGTCGGCTACGAAGACAAGTCGGGCATCACGCCGAACGTCAGCCCGCTATCGCTCCTCGGTTGGCTCGCGCGCTATGCGGTGAGCAAGAAGGGGCCGCTCGCGTCGAGCGGCGCGGAGAGCGGCGGTTTCGTGAAGACGCGCGCGAGCGAGTCGCACCCGAACCTCCAGTTTCACTTCCTTCCTGTCGGCGGCGATCAAGTTTGCTTCGACAAGGAGGCGTTCAATCCGAAGGGGCACGTCTTCTCGGTCGTGCCGGTGTTGCTCTACCCGAAGAGCCGCGGGCAGATACAGCTGAAGAGCAACGATCCCGCGCAGGCTCCCGCGATCGACGCGCGCTACTTCTCCGACGACGACGACATGCGCGTCCTCGTCGACGGCGTGCGGCTCGCGCAGCGCGTCGCGCACTCCAAGCTGCTCGACCACGCGCGCGGCCGGGCGTTCTCGCCGCTGTGCGACGCGGAGGACGACGCGACGCTTCGGAAGGAGATCCGACGTCGATGCAACACGCTCTTTCATCCCGTCGGCACGTGCAAGATGGGGAGCGACGAGATGGCGGTCGTCGACGCGAAGCTCCGGGTTCGTGGAGTCGAGGGGCTTCGCGTCGTCGACGCTTCGATCATGCCGACGATCGTCGGCGGCAACACGAACGCGCCGACGATCATGATCGCAGAGAAGGCCGCGGAGATGATCCGCGCGGGGTGAGCGCGGCGTTGAACGTCGGAGGGAAAGGGCGCACGGGCGAGAAAGCCGAGACCGGTGCACGGTGCGCCCTATACTCGTCGCCCGTGCACTCCGCGCCCCCTTCGATGGATCCGTACGCGCCGCCCGGCGCGGCGCAGCCGACGGCCGCCGATCTTCCGCCTCCGGGCCAGCTTCGCATCGACGGCGCGTTCGGCCGCGCGTTCGAGGTAGTGAAGCGATTTCTCTTCCGGCCGTTCGATTTCGGCAAGTGGTTCGTCTACGGCTTCATCGTCTGGCTCGCCGAGCTCGGCGACGGCAGCAACCTCCCGAGCTCGAACCCGCTCAGCAACGGCAGCGGCGGCAGCGGAACGAGCGGGCGCGCGATGCAGGAGCTGTTCGCGCAGGCGCGCGAGTGGCTTCGCGACAACCTCGGGCTCGTCATCGCCATCGCGATCGGCACGCTCGTCGTGACCGCCGGTTTCGCGATCCTCTTCGCGTGGCTCTCGTCGCGCGGGCACATGATGGCGCTGCGCGCGGTCGCGCTCGACCACTCGCGCCTCGGTGAGCACTGGCGCGAGACGCGCGAGGCCGCGTGGTCGTACCTCGGCTTCCGCCTCTTGATCGGCGCGATCGAGGCGCCGATCATCATCGGCGTCGTCGTGTGGACGGTCATCGCTGTGATCGACGTCGCGGATCTCGCCACGACGGACCCGATGCTCTATCTGCGCGCGCTGATCGGACCGATCCTCGTCGTCGTGCTCATGACGCTCGTGACGGCGCCGATTCGATTCGTCGGGCGCAACCTCCTCGCCCCGATGCTCCTCAAGTTCGGCGACGGGCTGGGCGCGAATTGGCGACGCACGATGACGGTCGTGCGGACGAGCTTTGGCGGCGTGATCGTCTTCTTGCTCGTGCGCATTCTCATCGCGGTCGTCCAAGGGATCGGCGAGATCCTCGTCGTGTACGCGACGTGCTGCATCGGCGCGCTCCCCGTCATCCATCAAGTGTTCGCGGCGCCGTTCACGATCTTCGAGCGCGCGTACACGCTCGCCGTCCTCGAGTCGCTCGGCCCCGAGTACAAGCTGCTCCTCGATCCGGCGCCCTGGCCTCCGCCGTACGCGCCGATGCCGCCGTATCCGCAGAACCCGCAGCAGCAACCGCCGGGCCCGCCGTATTCGCCGCCGGGGTATGGGCCGCCGTAGCGGCGCGGTCAGTCGGACGCGCTCGCGTCGGGGACGGACGTGTCGAAGACGAACGCGTCGGAGATGAATGAGTCGGGGATGGACGCGTCGGGAATGGACGCGTCGGGGAGCGACGCGTCGAGGAGCGACGCGTCGAGGAGCGACGCGTCGAGGATCGCTGCGTCGATCGACGCGTCGACGACCGCCGCGTCGACCGAGGCGTCCAACGTGGTCGCGTCCGCACCGGCGTCCGCCGTCGATGCGTCGCCTGTCGTCGCATCGGCGAGCATCGCGTCGGCCGCGCCGTCGGCGATCCCCGCGTCGCCCACCGTCGCGTCGACCGCCGCGTCGGCGATCGCGCCGCCGTCCGCGATGCCCGCGTCGTCCGCGCCGTCGGCGATCTCGCCGTCGTGCAGCGCGCCGTCACCGCCCCCCTCGGCGTGCGCTTCCGCGTCGACGTGCGCCCCGCCGTCCGGCGAGAAGGTGAACGTCGACGACGGATCGAAGCACCCGTTCGCGAGCGCGACCGCCAAGCTGCATACGACTGCAATCCCCGCGCGTGCTGTCCGCATCGCAAACCTCCCAGCAGTGCATATCGTACGCTCGATCGGGCAGGGCATGTGGCGAAGCACGCGTGGCAACTCGGCACTCGTGACGTCCGACGCGGCGCGCGCCGGATCGCTTGCGAGGCGCGCGGCGCTGTCTACGATGCCGCGGATGCGAATCGCACCCTTTGTCGTCGTGCTGGTTGGCGGTGCAACATCGGCGTGCGTTTCCGAGCCACGCGGTCACGCGCGCGTCTGGAGCGAAGCGATCTCCGCGGACGGCTTTTCCGAGTGCTCGAAGGGGACCACGATCACCGGCGGCGGCTACTTCATGTCCGACGAGCTCCGCGCGTCCGGCGACGCGCGCGTCGTATCGAACGCGCCCGAAGGAAACGGCTGGCGCGTCGTCTGCACGAACGCCAAAGGCGAGACGCTGAAGGGCTGCCGCGCGCACGCGCTCTGCGCGTCGGTGCTCGAGCAGTAGGCGAGCGTGAACGATGTCGAAGCCCGAGACGTGGCAAGTCGACGGCGCGCGTGATGTCGCTCTTCGCGAGCCAACGAAAGCGCGCGTGGGCGTTCGTGGCGGAGAAGATGGTGTAGAACGAGACCGTCATGAGCGAAGAATTCCCCATCAACGTCGAGCTCCGCGGCACCGTCGCCGTCTGGACCATCGATCGCCCCGACCGCATGAACAGCCTCTCGCGCGCGACGCTGCACGCGTTCGGGCGCCTCACCCGCGAAGCGATCGCGAACGACGCCGTTCGCGCGATCGTGATCACCGGCGCGGGCGACAAAGCCTTCTGCGCCGGCGCGGATCTCAAAGAGCGGCAAGGCATGACGGAGAACGACGTCCGCGTGCAGGTCGATCTCTATCGAAGCGAGCTCGGTCCGCTCGATCGCTCACCCAAGCCCGTCATCGCGGCGATCAACGGCGTCGCGTACGGCGGCGGCCTCGAGCTCGCGCTCATTTGCGACATGCGCGTCGCCGCGTCGCACGCGCTGCTCGCGCTCCCCGAGACATCGCTCGGGATCATCCCCGGCGCGGGCGGCACGCAGCGTCTCCCGCGGATCGTCGGCGAGGCGCGCGCGAAAGAGATGATCCTCCTCGCGCGCAAGCTCACCGCCGACGAAGCGCTCGCGTGGGGGCTCGTCAACCGCGTGACGCCCGCGGGCAAGAGCGTCGTCGACGACGCGGTCGAATGGATCGCGCCGATCGCGAACGGCGCGCCGCTCGCGCAAGCGTCCGCGCTCGAAGCGATCGATCGCTCGTTCGACACGTCGCTCGATCTCGGCCTGGAGCTCGAGAAGGTGAGCTACGACAAGACGCTCGTCAGCGAAGACCGCCGCGAAGCGCTCGCCGCGTTCGCCGAGAAGCGAAAGCCGGCGTTCAAAGGACGCTGAGCGCTCAGTTCGCCTTGCCGCCGCACGTGCCGAACGTCGGCGGCAGTCCCCAGTCGCCGATGTTGTTCGACGAGCACGGTTCGTTCTGCGCGCAGCCCGTCGGCATCGCGCGCGGATCGCACAGCTGAGCGCTGCTGTTTCCGGTGCACGTCGCTGCGCACGCCGACGACACGTTGCTCTGCTGATCGGCCGTCGCGCAGCACACTTGGTTCGACGGGCAGTTCGCGGCGCTCGTGCATCCGAGCGTCGTGATCGGGTTCCCGTTCCCCGAGCCCGCGTCCACCACCGGGCACGTCGTCCCCGTGTTGCATGCGTACGAGAACCTGCCGCGACCGACGTCGTTCACGCAGCACACCGATCCGGGGATCATGCACGACGTGTTTCCGCACGAGATCGTCTGCTGCGTCCCGCCCGGCCCCGCGTCGCCGGGGCTCCCGCCGTCCACACCGGGAGTCGCGTCGCCGGTCGCCGCGCCGTCGCCGGTCGCCGCGCCGTCGCCGGTCGTGCCGCCGTCACCGGTCGCACCCGCGTCGCCGACGGACCCATCCCCGACGCCGACATCCGCCCCCGTCGTTCCGCCGCACGCGACCATGCAGCCTGCCATCACGAAGAAAAAGCCCACCCTCGATGCACGGTTCTTCATGGGTGCATCAGTGCGTGACGAGGGCGCGCAGGTTGCAGGAAAAATGCGCCACCGCTGTCTCGGTCGCTGAATGTGCGTTCATGTGCCGGTGCGCGCGACCCCCACGAATCGTACGAAGAGCTGCAACCTGATTGCGAGGTGAGGACACTATGCATCAGTGCTGATGGCGATCCTCTCCCCGGTTCGTGCGCCCGACGATCTGTCGCTGGCGCAGCGATGCGTCGGCGGTGAGCGCGCGGCGCAGCGAGAGCTCTTCGATCGCGAGAAGCGGCGCGTGCACGCCGCGCTCTACCGAATCTTGGGATCGAACACGTACATGGATGACTTGGTCCAAGAGTCCTTCTTCGAGATCTTCCGTTCTCTGAAGAACTTCCGAGGCGAGGCGACGCTCGGGACTTGGGTCGATCGCTGCACGGTGCGCGTCGCGTACGCGCACCTGACGCGCAAGCGTCCGAAGATGGCGCAGCTCGAGCTGGTTCCGGAGATCCCGTCGGGCGACGCCTCGGCGGAGGATCGCGCGCTCGCTCGCGAAGCGGGGCGACGCCTCTACGCGGAGCTCGATCGGATCGAGCCGACGCATCGTCTCGCGTTCGCGCTGCACGCGATCGACGGGCGCTCGCTCGAAGAGGTCGCAAAGCTGATGGATGCGAGCGTGGTGGCGACGAAGGCGCGCGTGTGGCGTGCGCGGCAGGCGCTCGAGAAGCGGGCGCGACGCGATCCGGTGCTCGCGAGCTTCTTGGGCGGCGAAGGATCGGACGCGGTGAAGAGCGACGACGCAGGGGACGACGACGAGGGGGTGCAGTCATGAGCCTCAGCCGAAAGCTCGAGATCGAGCCGCTGAACGACGCGCGCTGGTCGCGTATCGAGAAGTCGCTCTTCGACAAGATGGATCGCGAAGGCGAAGTCGACATGGCGACCCCCATGCCCGAAGAGGTCCGTCCTCGTCGCGCATGGAAGGGGATCACGTTCGGCGCGCTCGCGCTCGCAGCGGCGGTGCTGCTCGTCGTCATCGGTGTCCGGATGTGGCCGGGGGCTTCGGTCGTCGCGTCGAATCCGTCGCGCATCGTGACGGGCTCGTCCGATTCGCACCTCGCGCTCGGCGAGTCGTCGATCGACGTCGGACCGGAGTCGGCGCTCCTCGTGAGTGGCGACGACGCGCGCGGTCTGCTCGTGGTCGTCGATCGCGGGAAGGTGACGTGCGAGGTCGCGCCGCGAGCGGGGCGTCCGGCGTTCGTCGTGCAAGCGGGCGACGTTCGCGTGCGCGTCGTCGGCACGCGCTTCACGGTGGTGCGGACGGGCGATGCGGTGAAGGTCGACGTGGCGCACGGCGTGGTCGAGGTGAGCGCGCACGGGACGACGACGATGGTCCGCGCGGGCGAAGTGTGGCCGGCCGGAACGACCGCGAGCATCGCGGCACCGACGAGCGATCCGATCGCGCAAGCGCCGGTCGCGATGGCGCCGACGCCGACGGTCTCTGCGGACGATCCGGCGACGTCGCCGAACAACACGAAGCCGGCGAACGGATCGAAGCGCGCGCCCGCGGCGACCGCGCCGACGTCGCGACCGAGCGCGCCGGTCACCGACGATCCGTTTCCCGCGCCGACCACCGAGCCGCCGCCCGCGCCGCCGTCGCCGCGTCAGCTCTACGAGCAAGCGGCGCAGCTCGAACGAAGCGATCCGTCGCGCGCGCTCGGGATCTACCGACAGCTCGCTGCGGCTGGAGGCGCGTGGGGAATGAACGCGCTCTTCGCGCAGGGGCGCCTCGAAGCGGATCGCGGCAACCGCGGCGAAGCGCGTCGCCTCCTCAACGAGTACCTCTCGCGTTACCCGCGCGGCCCGAACGCGGCCGACGCGCGCGCGCTTCTGGATCGGCTGAAGTAAACGAGCCTCCCACTCTGGTACGTTCGACAAATGGTGCGACGGCTGGTCGCCGCATTCGTTCTCCTCGTCGTCGCGCTCTCTGCGTCGCCGGCGCACGCCGCGCGTCGCCGCGTGGTGCTCGTCAACGCGGACCCGCAGCTCCTTCGAGCGGTCGTCGTCACGCTCACGGCATGGGATCTCGACGTCGTCTCGCACGCAGCGACGTCCCCCGGCGCGACGCTCCCCGACGCCGAGCGTCGCGCGGTGGACCTCTCGCGCGAGCTGAGCGCCGACGTGCTCGCGTGGATCTCGGTCGGAAAAGACGAAGCGGTCTTGTGGATCTTCGACACCGACACGAAGCAAATCGGATCGCGCGTCCTCTCCGATCGGCCACCGTTCGACGAAGCTTCCGCCGCCGCCGTCGCGCTCAGCCTGAAGACGCTCTTGCGATCGAGCATCGTCGCCCCCGAGCCCGAGCGGTTCGGCGCGACCCCGTTCGTCCGCTCGCAACCGACCTGGTTCCGCGCCGAGGTGACCGGCGGAGCTCGTCTCTTTCCGCGCGACACCGCGGAGCTCCGCGGAGGCTTCGGTCTGTCGTTCTGGCCGCGCGCCTTCGACGAGCTCCTCGGCTTCGGCGCCGTTGTCTCCGTCGGACCAGGCGCGAGCGTCGACAACGCGAGCTTCAGCGGACGTTACTCCGACATCGCGATCTCCCCTTCGCTTCGATCGACCGCGCACTTCGGCGACCGGTTCGTGCTCGAGCCGGCGCTCGGCGCCTCGCTCCACCTCACGTCGATCGACGGCACCGCCGTCGCCGAATCGCTGCGCGTGCGCGCGAACCGCGCCGACGTCTCGGTCGACCTCGGCCTCGTGTTCGAAGTGCGCTTCGGCGTCGTCGCGGTCGGCCTCCGCGCGGGCGGAGGTTACCTGGTCCGCTACCAGCGCTACACGGTCGACGGCCAACCGGCGCTCTCGACGTTGCCGGTTCTCGGTGACATCGGCCTCCGCTTCAGCGTGGGGATGCTTTGATCCTTCGCACGCCGCGTCGTTTTCCCGTCACCTCTGCGACCTCGCGGCCCACAGTGAGAACGATGACCGTGCTCCGAGTGACCTGGATCCTCGCGTTCGCCGCGATCCTCACGGGCGCGTGCGGCGGGATCGGTCGCGAAGACGTCGAGCTCGTGCCGCCGGCCGGAGAGGGGGACGGCGGCGCGCGATCGTGCAGTCTGCCCGCCGGCGCGACCCGCGTCTGCCAAGAGCTGGGCGGCACGTGCGTCGTCGACGCCGAGTGCTGCTCGGCGCGGTGCGCGAGCGGCGTCTGCCTCGAAGCGGGATCGTGCGCGGGGCCCGGGATCGCGTGCACGAACCGCGCGTCGTGCTGCAGCGGACGGTGCGAGCCGCTCGGCGGATCGACGAACCGCGTCTGCCTCGCGTATTGCAAAGCGGACGGCGACGCGTGCACGCGGGCGCTCGACTGCTGCTCGATGGGTTGCCACGGCGGAAAGTGCGGCGGCCCGGTCTGCGGCGGCGACGACGATCTCACGTGCACGGCCGACACCGATTGCTGCTCCGGTCACTGCTCGACGACGACGCACAAGTGCCAAGCCGACGGCGTCGGCGTGTGCCGCGCGAGCGGCGAGTCGTGCGACTCGAGCGGCGGCGACGCCGGCGGCGGAGATGGCAAGTGCTGCGGCGGTACATGCGCGGGAGAGCGATGCGATCTCGGCGCGGGCCCCTGCCGCGCGACGGGAACGATCTGCACGCGAGACACCGACTGCTGCCGCGGCACGTGCACGGCGGCGGCCGGTGGCGGGCTGCGCGTCTGCACGGCGGCGTGCATTCCCGACGGCACCGGGTGCACGCTCGGCTCCGACTGCTGCAGCCGTCATTGCAACGGATCGCCCGGAACGTGCGGCGCGCAGCTCACCTCGTGCAAGCTCATCGGCACCGCGTGCCACGGCAACGACGACTGCTGCTCGGGCCAATGCCTCGGCGGCGCCTGCGGAAACAACTGCCAAGTCCACTAGCGAGTGGTGTCACGCGGCTCTGCAGCGCGAACGGAAGATCGCGTGGTACACCCGAAGGGGTGAACCACCGCGCCTTCGCCCCGCTCCTCGCCGTCGCCGTGTGGTCGTGCGCATCGAGCCCGACACCGACCTCGCCGTCGACCTCGCCGTCGACCTCGACCTCGACCTCGACCTCCACCTCGACCTCCACCTCGACATCGACCCCGACATCGACGTCGCCCCCGACCTCGCCGCCGAACCCCACCGTCTCCATCGGCGACATCACCACCCCCTCGACGTTCGACGTCAAAGCCCCGCTCAACGACGCGCTCCCCAAAATCCGCGAGTGCTACGTCGCTGCGCTCAAGGTGACGCCCGCGCTCACAGGCAAGATGATGGTCCGCTTCGTCGTGAACGAGGCTGGCAAGGTCACCACCGTCGAAGAGGACAAATCGACGACGAAGGATCCCGGTCTCTTCGAGTGCATCAAAGGGATCGTCTCGGCGATCGCGTTTGGGAAGCCGGGCGGAATGGCGACGGTGATGCTGCCGCTCAAGTTCCGGCAGTGACGTTCACGTCCGCTGCATGAGGAGCTTCGGGTAGGCGACGCGGAAACCCCAGCGCTCGAAGTTGCGCTGCGATCCGGTCCCCGGCAGCGTGCACGCGGTCGCGAGATCGCACCCACGTTCGATCGCGACGGCGAGGCGCGCGCGGATCATCGCGCGTTGGACGCCGCGTCGTCGGTGCGCGACGAGCACGCTGCTGCCGAAGAGGCTGACGGTGCGTTCGTGCATTCCCATTCCGCACGCGCCGACCGGCTCGCCGTCGATGAACGCGAGGAGGCACGACGCGGCGCGCGCGCGCGTCGACGGGAGCGCCATGGCGATCGCTTCGTCGGACACCGCGTCCGCGCTCGCGAAGCCGCGGTTGACGATGCGCGCCCAGAGCTCGCCTTCGTCGTCGCGGATGGCGCGCACTTCGATTTCTTGTCGAGGGAGATCGAGACCTGCGAGCGGACGCACGTGCACTTGATCGAACTCGACGACGCGGTAGCGTCGCTGCGCGAGCCGCTCGGAGAGCGAAGGATCCGCGAACGGGAGGAGCTCGATCTGCACGGCGTTGCCGCCCATGCCGAGGAAGCGCTCCATCTCGTCCATGTCCGCGTCTGTCACTTCGACCCCGAGGCCGATCGCGATCCCTTTTCCGAGCGGCGATCCCGGACCGCAAAAGACGGCGAATCCGCCCGCGATCGCCGTGGCGCCCGCGCCTTCGTCGGGTCGCATCGCGACGATGGCTTCGGCGTGGGAAGAGACGTGATGCGCTTCGGCGAGCTCGATGCGCCGCGCGAGGGTGACGTCGATGTCCATGGCCGGACTCCACGCGCGATGTCGCGCGACCTGACCGCGCGCCCTACAGTCCCTCGCGCCGAATCGCGATGAACGTCGACGCCGCGACGCGGAGGTTGTGCACGACGCCCGTCGAGCAGCCGCGCGCCTCGTACGTCCAGATGCTCCCCCACGGATCGGTGCCCGACTCGAAGAGCATGATGTGGCCGGCGCCGTTCGCGTTGTAGACGAGCGCGTCCGCGGGCTTCAACTGTGCGCGCGGGACGACCGACCAGTGCGGTGTCTCGTTGAAAAAATTGTAGGTCGAGTACGGATGGAGGTCCGTCGTGATCGGCGACGCGCTCGGCACTTGCCACACCTTCGCGACGAAGCCCGAGCAGTCCGCGCCGTACTGCCCGGTGTGCGTACAGCCGCCGCACGTGCCGGAGCACGCGCCGAGCAGCGTCCCGTCGTCGCGCCACGATCCGTGTCCCCAGAAGTACGAGTAGCCGACGGCCAGCTTTGCGCGCGCGAAGATCGCGGCCTGGTCCGTCGACATGCCCGCGTCGCCCGCGTGCCCGGCGTCGCCGCCGCACACCGACGGACGGAACGCGGCCTCCGCCACCAAGTAGAGCCCCGACGCCCACCCCGTCTGCGTGCCGAACTTCACGTTCCACCATCCGGTCGTCGGACCGCCGACGACGGTGACTTGCGAGCCGCACGGCATCGACGTGAGGATCGCGTTCGACGTGCCGGCGCCGGTCCGCAAGTTGAGGCCGTCGGCCGCGGTGGTGCGCGCGGTGCTGCCCACGGCGAGCGCGGTCGATGCGTCTTCGGATTCGGCAGGCGCGGCGTCGGGCGAGTCGTCCGGTGTGATGTCGTTCGCGTCGGCCGCGGTCGCGTCGGGCGCGCCAGCGTCCGTATCCGTTGCGCCGGGCGTGCCCGTGGTGCTGCTGCACGCGACGAGCGCGAGCGCGCACGCCGAGAGCGCGAGGGAGATCGTCGGCGAAGCTCGCATGGGCGCCTTCAGTCTACGCTGCGGTTTGCTTCGCGCCCGCGGCTTCTTTCATCGGGACGAAGCTCATGGCGCGCTCGGCCATCGCGGTGATCGTGAGCGACGGATTGACGCCCGGGTTCGCCGACACCGACGAGCCGTCGATGACGTAGAGTCCTTCGTAACCGAAGACGCGGTGCTTCGCGTCGATGACGCCGTCGGCGGCGCTCGTCCCGATGCAGCACCCGCCGAGGATGTGCGCGGTCGACGGCACGCCGAGGAGCGTCTCGGTCACGATGCTCATCGAGACGCCCTTCACCTTCTCGGCGAAGCGACGCACGAGATCGCTCGCCTCCTCCATGAACGCCTTGGGCGCGTTCGCCGGATCGTCGAGCTTGGTCACGAGCCCCTTTTGGAATCCTGTGAAGACGTTGCGCCCGAGTCGCATCGAGAGCGTCCCGTCGAGCGTGCGCATGTAGAGGAGGACTTGGCTGTGCTTCGCGAAGTCGCTCGTCACGAGCGCGCGCGCCCAGAGCCCCGGTTGCTTGAAGAAGCCGCGCGCCGCCGTCGCGAAGCGCGCGATCACCGTCGGCCCCGGCGCGTGCGGGAGCGCCATCGTGCGGAAGAACCCGGAGCCCGACGCATAGCGCACCGGCTCGATGTGGCTGTGATCGTCGGTGTGGAGGATCGACGTGATCGCGATGCCCTCGGAGAAATCTTGATCGGGCTCGGGCGACACGACGCCGACGAGCGCTTCGCTGTTCGTGCGCACGAAGTCACCGAGGTGCGACGACAGATTCGGGAGCCCGCGCGGATCTTCTTTCAGCGCGAGGAGGAGCGGGAGCGTGCCCATGACGCCGCCGGAGAAGACGACGTTGTCCGCGCTGTACGTCGTCGATGCGTCGCTCCCCGCGAGCGAGCGTCGCGTCTCGAGCGTGTACCCGCCGCCCGCTCCGCTGCGCGGACGCACCGCGGTGACCTCTGTCTCCGGGACGACCTTCGCGCCGCGCTTCTCGGCGAGGTAGAGGTAGTTGCGATCGAGCGTGTTCTTCGCGCCGACGCGGCACCCCGTCATGCACGCGCCGCAGAAGGTGCAGCCGACGCGCTCGGGTCCTTCGCCGTCGAAGTACGGATCGGGGACGCGCTTGCCGGGCTTTCCGAAGAAGACGGCGACCTCGGTCGGATGAAAGTGTTCTTCGCGTCCAATGTCCTTCGCGATTTCTTTCAGGACGCGATCGCCGAGCGTCATCTTTGGGTTCTCGTTCGCGCCGAGCATTCGCTTCGCCGTCGCGTAGTGCGGCGCGAGCTCCTTCCCCCAGTCGGCGAGGTGCGCCCACGACTTCGCCTTGAAGAAGTCGTCCTTCGGCATCGGGAGCGTGTTCGCGTAGACGAGCGAGCCGCCGCCGACGCCGACGCCGTGGAGGATCGTCACGTGCTCCATGAACGACATCTGGAAGATGCCCTTCAACCCGAGCGCCGGCATCCACATCCACTTCTTCAGATCCCAATTCGTCTTCGGAAAATCCTCGGGCGCGAAGCGGCGCCCTTTCTCGAGGACGAGGACCGAGTAGCCCTTCTCGCGGAGGCGAAGCGCCGAGACGCTGCCACCGAAGCCGGAGCCGATGATGACGAAGTCGTAGTGATCGTGGGCCGTGGACATGCCTGCCCGAACTAGCACTCCACTCCGAAGTAGGCGAGGAGCGCGGCGCCGTCGCCGGTGAGAAGCTCGTACGGCGACTCTTCGTCGAGCGCGCCGGCGCGTGCGATGTCGCGCACGACGTGCGCCGCGTTCTTGAGCTGCACGCCCGCGCCCCCGCCGCCGACGCGAACGCGCGCGCCCTGCTTCAAGTCGATGACGAACGCGCGGCGACGACCCTTCGCGGGGCTCGACACGTCGACGACGACGAAGTCGCCGGAGAACGCGCGCTGGTTCGACCGAAAGAGCCAGAGGTGACTCTTCGCGCGGAGCAGCGCGTGCGCGAAAGCGTGCTCGTCGTTCTTGAACGCGAACGAGCTCACGACCATCGGCGCGTGGCTTCGCGTCGGACGCAGCGAGCGCGCGACGAGGACCGACACGGCGTCGCGGCGAGCGAGCGCGTCGAGACGCAGATGGAGAAAGGAGGGGATGCGAAGAGGCATGAGAGTCCCACGAACGAACGACGAAACGAGGGCGCTGAGGCTGACGGCCGCCGTGCTAACAGCGACCGCGTGAAATCGATTGTGCTCATCGTCGCCCTGCTCGGCGTCCTCTCCGCAAGCGAAGCGCGCGCGGACGATCCGCCGCCGCATCCGGGCGCGGGGATCCTCAACGGATGGAAGACGTCGCACCTCGCCGAGGGGGTGCTCTTCGGGCTCGAGCCGACGGTCGGTCGCGTCGTCGTGGCGGGAGTCCGAAACGAGACGCACGCGGGCGGCGTGGTTCGTTTCGCGGCGGAGTACTTCGGACGAAGCTGGTACCCCGACGAGTACAAGCTCTTCCGACTCGCGTTCAACGGATCGATCGGCGGCGGGACGAACGGGCTGATCGGATCGCTCGCGCACGAAGCGGCGTTCGGTCTGCGCTTGCCGTTCGGAGCATCGCCGGGCGACGACGGCGGTCTGTCGCGCCAGCCGTTCTTCGTGAAGCTCTCCGATGAAGAGAAGAAGAACGCGCGCGCGATCTTCGCGCCGTCGCGGCACGCGCTCTTCGCGCGGCTCGGGTATGCGGGATCGTACGCGAGGGGCGGCGCGGCGCTCGCGGCGTTCGTCGAAGTGCCGCGGCTCGAGCTCGGGTACCAGCTCGACGACGAGCGCGGCGCGGCGGGCGTCGAGCTGCGCGCCGAGGCGGGGCTCGCGTTGATCGGGCGCTTCGAGGCGCTCGACGGCGCGCGCGCGATCGGCGTGGCGCCGACGTACGGCGCGCGGATCATCGTGCACGGCGTCGACGCGGCGCACGTCGAGGTCGGCGTGAAACGAATCGACGAGCGCGGCGGATCGATCGCGACGCCGATCGACATCGTCGACTCGATGGCGTGCTTGGATCTCGGGCGGCGCTTGCCGCTCGTGCGCGCGGTGTGTGGGAACGGGCGCTTCGAGACGGGTGACGTCGATCGCGGCGGCGCGATCGTGCGCGCAGGCGTGCTGTACGGAGGGCTGCTTGCGAGTATGAGTTGGATGGAATGAAGAGGCGCACGACGTCAGCACGGATCCCCTTCACAAGCGACGGCACAGGCGGACGAAGTCGTCGCGGTGTTTCGGAATCAGAGCCCTCGCGATCACGGAGTAAGTAGCAAGGTTTCCTGACGCCATCGCGGCGTGAACGCCGGCTACCGCACAATGGGCTCGCGTCGCTGGTGGTACACGCGAGGGACGAGGAAGGCGTACGAAGATCGCTGGTAGTAGACGCGAAACGGCGGGTACGGCCAGCCGCGGACGCGCTCGCCGTTGCCGAGAAGGTGCTCAGGTCCTTCGAGTGCTTCCGTGGCGAGCCGTTCGACGACCGAGACGATGCCTGTCGCGAGCCTTTCTGCTGCGGACGGGTTGCGCTCGGTGAGGTAGTCGAGTGCCGCTTCGACATCAGCGATGGCCTCCGGCGACCAGATGATTCTCAACGGCGGGCGCGCTGCAGGAGGCGCGCGCGCGCCTCATCATGAGCGATGCCCTTGTCGGCGCGGAGCGAATCGAGCGCGGCGATGAGACCCTGCTCGTCGTCGGGCGTGAGGGTGTCGTCGGCACGTTGAATGACGTATTTCCCGGCGGGCAGGCTGCGCAGCTCATTCGGCAGATCGGCGCCGTTCCAGTCGATGATGGTCACGAATGGAATGTAGCGCGCGTGTCGCGGCAAGACCACGTCGGCGCGCCGAGCTAGCTCGCGCGACGGGCGCGTCGTCGCGCGAACACGATCGCTGCCGCCGCCGCGAACGTACCGAACATCAAACCGTTCGTCGACGCGTCGCCATCGACCACGCCGCACCCGCATCCCGAGTCGCCGCCGGTCGCGCCGTTCGCTCCGCCGTCGTCGAGTAGTCCGCCGTCGCCGTCGATTGGGTTCCCCGCGTCGTCGAAGAATCCGCCGCTGTCGCTTCCGCCACCCGAATCCCCGGCGCCTCCATCGGGAATGGGCGCAGTGCCGTAGGGCCCGATGCCGGGACCGGTGGTCGTGCTCTCGAACGCGCCGATGTCCTTCACCGCCGCGCGCGGGCGGAACATCCGCTTCACCGTCTCGTTCTGAAAGTACTCGTGCGTCGGCACGCCCATCGGCACCGCGCTCGCCTTACCGATCGCCGCGCTCCCTGTCGCGAGCGTGAAATTCTTGTTCGCCGCGTTCGCGAACCGCGGCGCGACCGAGAAGATCGACGCGACGAGCGGCCCCGGATTCACGCCGGTCGCGAGCCAGTTGTTCGTGCCGACGAGGATGCCTGCGGTCGCGTTCTCGACGAGCGTCGGGCGCGTCGTGCCGAACAAGACGTTGTTCGACACCTCGGCGTTCATCTTCGTCCCGTCTGCGTTCGAGAGATGGACGAACGCGCTGTTCCCGCCGTTGCCGACGAACGTGTTGTTGACGGCGCGCAGAAGGAACGTGTCTCCCGCGACGTTCGTGTCGTTGTAGATCGCGATGACCTGCCCGGTGTTCCCCGGCGAGGCCGCCTGCACGAAGACGTTCCCGCTCAAGAGCATCGACTGCGTGAACGGCCCCGTCTGCGTCGCGAAGTCGTCGTCGCTCATCAAGTCGCCTTCGTAGTTCTTCGCGCGCGAAAACCAGTTGGCTTCGAGCGTCGCGCGCTTGGCGCGGATGTGAAAGTTCTGCGACTGCGCGCTGTCGTGCACGTACGAGTACCGCATCTCGAACGTGCCGCCGTAGATGTAGAGGTTGTGCGTCGGCGCGCTGTTGCTGGCGTTGGTGTTGCCGTTGTGATCGAACTCGCAGAACTCGACGACCGCGGTGCTGTCTTGCGTGCCGCCGGTGAGCCCGTCGTCGTTGTCCTTGAAGAGGCAGTCGCGGATGGTGACGCTCGCGCCGTTGTAATAGCGAATGCCGGCGGAGTTGAAGCTCGCGGTGCGGCAGCCGGTGAACACGATGCCCTGGATGACGTAGTTGGTGCCGCCGTCGACTTGCCAACATCCGCGCCCGCGATCGCCCGCGGTGTAGCTCCCCAGCGCGTCCTCCACGAGCGCGCCGCTCAGATCCCACACCGGCGGGTTCGCCGGATCCGCCGCGCGAATGAGGATCGATTTTCCCGACGGCGCCTTCTGCGTGAGATGCACGCGGAAGGTGTATTTCCCGGGCGCGATGACGACCTCGTCGCCGGGCATCGCCGCTTCGATCTTGGCGTAGGTGTCGCCGGGGCCGACGTTGATCGTCGTCGCACGCGCGATCCCGACCGCGAGCATGCACCCGGCGAACGCGAGACCGGCGACGGTACGAGGCGAGAGAAAGCGGCGCATCCTTCCATTGTAGCCCTCCTCGGGGTACTGGAAGCTCGCCATGTCGCTCGACAAGAAGCTCACCGAGACGCTCGCGCGCGTCGAAAAAGGCGGCGCACCGAAGTACCACGCGAAGAACGCCGAGACCGGCAAGCTCTTCGCGCGCGAGCGCATCGCGCGCCTGGTCGACGAGGGATCGTTCGTCGAGGACGCCGCGCTCGCGAACAACCTCGACACCGAGCTCGCCGCCGACGGCGTCGTCACCGGCACCGCCACCGTCGCGGGACGCGCGGTCGCGATCATGGCGAACGACTCGACCATCAAGGCCGGCTCGTGGGGACGGCGCACCGTCGAGAAGATCCTGCGCATCCAAGAGACCGCGAGCGATCTCTCGTGCCCGATGCTCTACCTCGTCGACTCGGCCGGCGCGCGCATCACCGATCAGATCGAAATGTTCCCCGGTCGTCGCGGCGCCGGACGCATCTTCTACAACGAGGTGCAGATGAGCGGCCGCGTGCCGCAAGTGTGTCTCCTCTTCGGACCGAGCGCGGCCGGCGGCGCGTACATCCCCGCGTTCTGCGACGTCGTCGCCATGGTCGAAGGGAACGCCAGCATGTACCTCGGCTCGCCGCGCATGGCCGAGATGGTCATCGGCGAGAAGGTGACGCTCGAAGAGATGGGCGGCGCGAAGATGCACTGCTCGGTGAGCGGATGCGGCGACGTCCTCTGCAAGACCGAGGACGACGCGATTGCATTCTGCAAGCAATACCTCGCGTACATGCCGCTCAACTGCGACGAGCCCGCGCCCGTCGCCGCGCCGCTCCGGCCGAAGCCGGGGGGAAAGCGTCTCGAAGAGATCATCCCGCTCGACGAGAACAAGCCGTTCGACATGATGGCGGTCGTCCACGAGATCATCGACGAAGGCTCGTGGCTCGAGATAAAAAAGCTCTTCGCGCGCGAGATCCTCACCGGCTTCGCGCGGATCGACGGACGTCCGGTCGGGATCGTCGCGAACCAACCGAAGTGGCTCGGCGGCGTCCTCTTCGTCGATAGCGCCGACAAAGCCGCGCGCTTCATTTGGCTGTGCGACGCATTCAACATCCCGCTCCTCTACTTGGCCGACGTGCCGGGCTTCATGATCGGGACGAAGGTCGAGCGACAAGGGATCATCCGCGCGGGCGCGAAGATGATCGCGGCGGTTAGCGAGGCGACGGTGCCGAAGCTGAGCGTCGTCATTCGAAAGGCGTACGGCGCGGGGCTCTACGCGATGTGCGGGCCGGCGTTCGAGCCGGACGCATGCATCGCGCTCCCGAGCGCGTCGATCGCGGTGATGGGGCCGCAGGCGGCGGTGAACGCGGTCTACTTCAACAAGATCCAGGAAGTGCCGGCCGGGCCCGAGCGCGATGCGTTCGTGGCGAAGCTTCGCGACGAGTACCGCGCGGACGTCGACTTGATGAAGCTCGCGAGCGAGCTCGTCATCGACGCGGTGGTCCCGGGCGATCGCCTGCGCATGGAGATCGCGTCGCGCTTCGCCCGCGCGTCGGTCAAAGGGCGCGCGGGACGCACGAGCCGCGCGAAGAAGCACATGGTGCCGCCGGTCTAACGCGACGTCGCGCGAACGAACCGAGCGCTCGTCGCGCGCAGTTCTTCTGCGAGCTTCTTCACCTCGGGCAGATCGCCGCGCCTGGAGATCTCGCCTTCGAGCTCGCGGCAAATGTAGCGCACGCAGAGCGACGGGCGATGGACGACATCGAGCGAGCAGCCCGTCGCGCCGCGGAACGCGCATCCGGCGTGATCGCCTTCGGGCGCGACGAGGCGCGCGGGGGTCGTGCCGGCGAGGGCGAGCGCGCGGACCTCTTCGTCGGTGAAAATCTCGGAGGTGCGGGCGCTGCAACATTGGCCGCCGTCCCACCGACCCTCCGGCAGCGGACGCCCTCGCGCGCATCGCGTGCACGAACGGACGTCGCCGATCGCCGCCGAGAGCGCGACGCGCTGCTTCGCGAGATCGCGCGCCAGCTCGCGGGCATCACCGCCTCCTCGTGCTGCTTCGTCGCGACGCGCGGCGACGAGGCGCGCGCGCACATCGGCGACCTCGTCCGCACGCGAGTGCGGCTGCCGGATGCGATCGACGAGGCGTTGGAGCGGAATGAGCATGTGGCGCATGTGGCATAGCACGCCGTCGGCGCGTGCCCTTAACCGACCAACGCGCCGCGCCGTAATCTCTGACGAGGAGATTCATGGCCTGCGTCACCGCGACCGTCGGAAACGTCTTCTTCGTCCGCTGGGAAAAACCCGACGTCGCCGATATGAAGCGGATCGTGCGCGAGTTGGCGGTACGCCGTCGCGAGATAGGTCGCCTCCTGACCTACGTCGCGCTCGCGCCCGAATCGAGCGATCCGCCCGACGCCGCCGTGCGCCGCGAGATGCCGGTCCTCATGAACCACGCGCTCGTGCACTGCGACGTGATGCACCTCGTCATGGAGGGGGTCGGCTTCAAGCCGTCCGTCATGCGGAGCGTGATGGCGGCGGTGTTCCTCGCGGGCGGCCGTCGCGAGCGCGTCCACGTTCACGCGCGCGTCGAAGAGATCGTCCGCGCGCGCCCGAACCCCGAGCTCGCGCAGTCACTGCGCATCCTGGCGCTTCGCGGCCTCCTCAGCGATCTCCCGACCGGTGAGTATCTGGCCGCGCACCCAGCGCAACGTCTCCCCACCGGATGACCGACGCGGTCGCCGACGACACGCTGCCGATCGCGTAGAGCATCACGACATCGCCCGGCTTGATCTTCCCCTCGGCCGCCGCGTGAAACAGATTCACGGGAACGAGCGCGGGGCCGATGTTTCCATAGCTAGGGTACGTGCTGATCGTCTTCGCGAGATCGATCCCGAGCGCGCGCGCCGCGAACGCGTGGTTCCACGCGGTCGGCGTGTTGAACACGAAGAAGTCGATGTCCGAGAGCTTGACGCCCGCCGACTCAGCGGCGCCCGCGCAGCACGCGCGCAAGTACGGCTCGGCGGTCTCGTGAAGGACACGCCCGGTCGACGCGGAACACTGGATTTGGATCTTCGTGGCGCCGGAGTCGTCGCTCGCGCCACGGTAGTAGAAGGTGTCGCACGTCTCGGCGGTGTGCACCGTGTGCTGGCCGAGGAGCCCCTCGCCGCGCGGGACGGGCGCGACGACGAACGCCGTCGCGCCGTCGCCGAGGAACCACGCCAGCGTGTCGGATTCGTCGGCCGCGCGCGAGTAGGTGCACGAGATGACGACGAGGACGTTCTTGTATTGGCCCGCCTGCACGAGTGCGCATGCGGTCTCGAACGCGACGATCGCGCTCGAGCACGCCGTCTCGATGTTCCACGCGGCGCGCTTCAAGCCGAGCTCGCGCGCGAGAAACGCCGAGTTGCCGACGCCGAGCTGGTCCGGCAAGAACGAGCACACGATCATCAGGTCGACGTCGCCCGGGCTCATCTTCGCGGCCGAGAGCGCGTCCTTCGCGGCCCGCGTCTCGAGCGACAGCGCCGTACCGCCAGGTGGCAGTACGCGCCGCTCGACCGTTCCGCGGAACGGATCGTCGACGTACGCGAGCATCTCCTTGGCGAACGCGTCGGTCGGTGCGACGTCGCGACGCCACACCTTCGCGAGCGTCCTTTGCTCCGCGTCCGCCACGAGCGCTGGGCACTTCGCGCGAAAGTAGTCGTTCGTCCTCACTTCGCTCGGGAAGCTGACGGCGAGCGACTTCATTCCTGCCGACTCGATTCTCATCGCGATCCTCCGAATCCGACTGCACCTTGGTCCATCAGGCTCTGCACGCGCCCCATCGGCGGCGGGGCTTCGCTGCGATCGATCTGAACGTCGACGACGAACGGACCGAGCGCCGACATCGCCGTTTCGAGCGCCGCATCGAGCTCGTCCTCGCTCGTCACACGCACGCCGTCCGCGCCCATGCCGCGCGCGATGGCGACGAAGTCTGCGACGGGCATCTCCGTCTCGACGGGGCGAAACCCCTGCGCGCGCATTCCGTTTTCGATCATCCCGTAGCGCGCGTCGTTCAAGACGATCCACGTCGCGTCGATGCCGTATTGCACCGCGGTGCTGATCTCGCTTTGCATGAGCATCGCGCCGTCACCGACGACCGCGACCGCCTTGCGCGAGCTACCGAGCGCGGCGCCGATGACGCCCGCCACCGCTTGCCCCATCGACCCGAAGCCGGAGCTCACGCGGTAGCGACCGGGCGAACGGAACTTCAAGTGGTGCGTGCCGAGGAGGAACGAGTTGCCCGCTTCGGTCATGACGAGCGCGTCGTGCCTGTCGATGACGACGCGCTGGATCGCGTGCATGAGCGCGCTCGGTCGCACGGACTCGGTCGGCGCGAGCGGCGACTCGGGGCGGCTCGGTCGCGCGAGGCGAAGCTGCGGCGTGTGCGCGCGCGGTTGATCCGCGGGCCAGTGCTCGACCAGCGCGCCGACAAAGCCACGGATCTCGGCCTGCACGCCGAACGTCTCGGCCTGCGGGTACGACGTGCCGAACACTTCGGGATCGACGTCGACGTGAATGAACCCTTCCGACGGCACCAGCTCGGGCGACCAGAACGACGTGAACTCGCCCATTCGCGTGCCGAGGACGAGCGCGCGCTTCGGTCGCGCCGTGCGCATGTATTCTGCAACCGCGGCGTGGCCGCCGAGTCCCGTCACGCCGAGGAAGTGAGGATGGTCCTCGGGGAAGATCCCCTTCGCGCGCGGCGAGCACATGACGCGCGCGCCGGTCTTCTCGGCGAGCGCGCGCACCTCGGCCGACGCGCCGCGCGCGCCGTAGCCGAGCCAGATCACGAAAGGATCGCGCGACAGCATCTCGACGCAGCGATCCATCGTCTGCGGATCCGACGCGGGCGGCACCGACGAGACGCGCGTGCGACGCGATGCTTGGTGGTGCGCCGTCTGCATCGCGATCGGTATCCCGACGTGCGCGACGAACCCGGACGCGCGCGCGACGCCCGAGGTGAGTCGGCTCGCGACCTCGTCGAGCTCCGCGGCGTCTTCGATCGACACGGCGTAGTGGAAGATCGATCCCGCCGAGTAGAGTCCGCACGACGCCATCGTGTACGCGCTCGTCTCTTGAAACGCCCACCGACCGCGCTGCGCAGGCGATGTGGTGCCCGAGACGAGGATGACCTTCGCCCCTTCCCAGCGCGCGGCGATCATCCCAGTCAGCGCGTTCATGATCCCCGGACCGGTGGTCGCGAAGACCACCGACGGACGGCCGCTCGCGAGCGACTCTTCGATCGCGGCGAACGCGGCGCCGCCTTCGTGACGCGCGTGAACGACGCGGATCGGGCTGCGCGCGAGCGCTTCGCAGAACGGCGCGACCGCTCCGCCGACGAGCCCGAACGCGGTCTTCACCCCGAGCTGCGCGAGCATCTCGACGAGCGCGTCGGAAGCGGTGCGCTGCGCGGGAACGAGCGGCGACTCGGCTTCGCGCGACGGAACGACCATGCTCGCGCTCCGTGCCGTGCTCGTGGTCGGCGTCGTTCTTTGGGTTGCCTGTCGCATGGGCTCCTCGTTTCGCAAGAGCCCTAACGGCGCGTCGTCCGCCCGAATTAAGGCCTGCGCGCAACAAATCGTCTTCGCACGATTTCGTACGGCGGCGCCGTAACGCGCGGCGCGTGCTCATCCTCCGATCCACGCGCGCCACACCCCCTCGTTCGCGTCGACCCACGCGCGCGCGACGTCCTCGGTGTGCTTGTGTTCGAAGTACACGTCGCCCGCGAGGTTGATCTGATCCTTCGTGGAATAGGTAAAGCGCGAGAGCAACGCGTATGCGCGCGGGTTCGTCTGGCGCAGCCCGGGCCAAAACGCTTTGAAGAGAAAATCAGTCGGGTACTCGCACGCGATGCCACCCGGCGCCGCCATCGCATAACAAGCGTCGGAGTACGGCGGGAGCGCGACCTCGGTCAGGTCGTACCGCGCGAACGCAGCGTGGGGCGTCCAGAGATAGAAGAGGATCGCCGCGCGTCGTTGGTAGGCGGCGTCGAGCTCTTGGAGCGTCGCCGCTTCCGATCCGGAGAAGACGATCTGGAGATCGAGGTGGAGGTTCTTGACGATGTCGCGATCGTACTGCGTCCAGCTCGGATCGCCTGCGAGGAAGCGTCCCGACGTGCCGGTCTCCGGCGTTCGCAGCTCGGCGATCAGGAGCGGGTTCGCGAGACCGTCCCACGTCTCGAGTGCGGGATAGCGCGCGAGTAGGTAGGTCGGCACGTACCATCCGATCCGACCGATGGGGCCGAGCGTTCCGCCGTTCTCGACGCGACCGCGCGCGACGTAGTCGGCGATGTCGGCTCGATGGCCCGACGGCCAAACCTCGAGGCACGCGTCGAGATCGCCTGACGCGAGCGCCGCCCACTGCGCGTTCTCGTCGACGTCGAGGATGTCGACGCCGATTCTCATCTTCTCCGCGAGGAGGATGCGCGCGATCGCGACGTTCACTTGCGATCCGATCCAGGGATTTCGCGCGAGGCGGATGCGATCGTGCGTCGC
>JBBQXV010000084.1:0-30974 GCA_038209335.1 Polyangiales bacterium
CACTCGTCGCCGATCCACGCTTCACCCGCCCCGCGCGCGTCTCGACGAATGCGCACGCCGCGTCCGTCATCTCGAGAAACCGCAGCGCCGCGGTGGTGAACGACACGTCGAACTGCGACGCGACCGCGAGCACGTCGTCGAGTGTCGGCAACAGCACGCCACGGCACATCGCATCCGCGAAGCGCGTCGGAACGAGCAGCTCCGATCCGTAGTCGCTCGCTTCACGCTCGACGCGCCATCGCGATCCGCTCGCGGCGAGCCCTTCGCTCGTGCACTGCGCGAAATGATCGACGTGCGCATGGAGATCGTTGTGCCCGATCTCGTGCGCGGTGACGAAGCGCCCCTTCGGCGTCCCGCGCAGCGACTTGCGTATGCGAATGATCGACGATCGCCCCGCGTGGAGAATGTGCCCCTCTTCGTTCCCCGCGAGATCGCTCCACAGCACATACGCGCGCTTCTCCGCGGCGATGGCCTCGACGTCGCGGAGATCGCGCGCCCCTCGAATCCCGAGCTCCGCGATGAGCGCGCACGCCGCGTCGACCGCGAGCTGCGACCGCACGCGCAGCTTCACGGCTTCTCCTGATCCTCGATCGCGCCGAGCAGCTCCATGGCTTCGAGGAGCGCTTCGAGCTCCGCGTCCGAGCTCTCTTCCGCCGAGCGCTTCCGGAAGAGCGCCGCGACCGGCTTCGCGAAGCGCGGATCGTTGCGCGCCTCGTCGACCTTCACGAGAAGCTCGCCGCGCGACAGCTTGGTCTTGCGGACGGTTCCGACCGCCACCATTCCGCGCACCTCTTCGAGCCGCGCATTCGCCTTTGCGACCCACGGCAGCGGCGCTTCATCCGCGTCCGCGTGCGCGCCCACGCGCTCCGCGTACAGCCGCTTCGCGAGCGCCTCGCCTTCCGCGCGAATCTTCGCCGGATCGCCGCCAGCCGCGCGGAGCTCCGCGTCGATCTCGTCGCTCGTCATCGCTTCGATGGCCAGCGCCTCGTCGCGCCAACGCTGTTCTTCGGTCGCCTTCATTGCTTCCTCGGCTGTTCTCTTCTTGGGCTTCGTCACGGCGACTCCTCTTGGAGGGAGCGCGTGACCTTCTCGACGTGCGCGAAGAAGCGGCGGCGCGCTTTGCGCACCTCTTCGATCGGCTCGCCGAGCGTTTGGGCTTGTTCGGCCGGAGCGTCGACGCCGCTCTCGACGCAGTCGGCGAGCTTGTCGACCAGCGCGTCGTCGCCGATGTTCGCGCGGATCTCGGTCCACGTTCGGACTTGGAAGTCGCGCGCGATGACTTCGTCTTCGGGCGTCGCGACGTCGGCGGGCATTTGTTCGAGCTGCCGAGCGATCTTCGTCGTGATGCGCGTCTCGTTCTGCGTGGAGGCCTTCGTGCGTTCGTTGAACGCTTGCGAGTTCACCATGCTCGTGAGGTAGAGAAAGAGCGGCTCCTTCTTCGGATCCCACGCGACGTACTCGCCGTCGTAGAGGCGCGTGATCGCTTCTTGCGCCATCTCCCGCGCGCGCTCGAGCGACGTTCGCCGCATGCGCTTGTGCGCGTAGTTCGTGAGCTTCGCAAACGTCTGCGCCCACTTCTCGTCGCGCAAGAGCGCGGCGATCTCCGGCGGTATCTTCGGGTTGGATTTCGCGTCGCTCATCGGTCGGCCTTGCGTAGCTCCATCGTTCGAAAAACGCGACGGCCCGGCGCGTGCGGCCGACGATAATTTCGCCGCACGCGCCGAGCGTCACACCGAATCACGCCTGGGGAGGCGGATTCACCGAAGCCGCAGGCGGCGTCGCGGTCACCGCGGCGGCAGCCTGCGCTTTCGCGCGTGCGTGCCCCCGACGGAACCACTGTTCCACTGCAGCCAACTCGACCGCGAGATCCGGAACGCCGGTCGCGACCTTTTGCAGCATCCCGTAAGACACCGTCGCGTTCTTCCACGCACCGCCTTCCGAACGAAGAATCTCGTCCTTGATGCGAGTGAGAAGAAGCGTAACGGGACCCACGAGCGCTCGCAGCGATGCGGCGTACGCGACGGCGGACGAAGCGTCATCCATCGACATGTGCCGCGATTGAACCTCGTATTTTTTCACGAGCGCGGCAATCGTGGGAACCACGAGTTGCGCGCCGTTCTTGAGCTTCAAAACGCGCCGGCGCTCAATCGCGTTGAGCGACGGAGCGTCAGCGAGCTGCTGCGAGGCCTTCTCGACGAACGACGTCGTCGCCGAGATCTGCGCCGTAGAGAGAGGGAAAGTTCCCTTGTTCTTTGGCTGGCCCATTTTAGACTTTATCCTTTCTGTCGCGGCGGGCCTCGATTGCCCACGACGGCGGGATTGCCGTTGTGGGAGAGCGAGGCTTGCAGGGCTCGATGCCGTTCTCCGCGTACATAGATAGAAGCTGCCGAGCGGGGGCGATTTACGGTGGGCCTCTGTCGATTTCTGATTTTCCTCGGAAACGTCGGGGAATCAGGGGGGCCGTTAGTAAAACGGACGAAGTGGGTTCGTTGGGGCAACGAAGTGGGTTCGTTGGAGCAACGAACCTGGTTGGTCTGTGGACGAACCCGGTTGGTCCACAGACGAAGTCACTTCGTTGCTCGGACGGACCGGGTTGGTCCCACGGACGAAGTCACTTCGTTGCTCGGACGAACCGGGTTCGTTGCCGGGACGGAGCGGGTTCGTCCGCGGACGAACGGCGTTCGCGTGAGCGCGGTCGAGGGGCAGGGCGTACGCTTCGCCTCATGCGGCTCGCCTGCTTCATCTGCGTACTCTGCATTCCGCCATTGTTCACGTTCAGCACCTACGGATGCTCGTCGGGCGACGGCGCGGAGCCAGGGGACGACGCTGGCGTGCCCGTTGAGTGCGGCACCGCGACGTGCGCCGTTCCCGACTATTGCTTCCATCCGAACGATTGCCCCGGATTCGATGCGGCTGGCCTTGACGTGCGTTGTGGGGCTCTCGCTCCGTACTGCGGAGACTTGGGGGACGCCCACGGCATCTGCCTTGGCGGGGGCGTGTTTTACCGGAGTGAAATCGATCTTGCGCGGCGCCAGGTGAGCTGTGTCAACCCTTGACGCCGCCCAAATGCCGCATGCTCCTTTCCACCCGTGAGCGACCGCGCGGCCATTGGACGCCGCGCGCTCACTCTTCGAGATCGCACGCGAGAACGCCGTCGAGCTGCATCCGCGAAACGTACGGCGCTGCGATCGTCCGCGCGGGAGCGCGCGAGCTCCGCCGACGTGCGCCGACGCAACCCCTCGCACACGATTGGCAGCTGCGCGTTGGGCCATTGCGCGCCACGACGTGGATCTTACCGGGCGATTCGGTGACGTACGCGGCACCATCGAGGCCGACGGCAACCGCGGCCTGCACCCGGACACCGAGGTCGACGGTCCACCGCATCGTCCCATCCGGCCGAAGGGCATAGAGAACCGTGTCTCCCGCGACGAAGATCGTCCCGTCGTTCGAGATGGATGGCCAACCGAAAGGCGCCGGCGGTGGCGCGAGCCGGACCGACCAGAGCTCGGCGCCATCCGCACGAAGGGCAGTGAGCGGACCGAAGCTCGTCCCGAGATAGATCGTGCCGTCGGCGGCGATCGCCGCGGAATGGAAAGGCGGCGTCAGGAACGATTGCTTGCGCCAGCGCGTGCTTCCGTCAGGCGCGAGCGCGAAGAACGAAGTGCGGTAGTCAACGACGTAGATCGTGTCGTCGGAGCCGATGACGGCCGACGCGCCGACGGCGCCGGTGGCCATCACCTTCCACAAGCGAGTGCCGTCAGGGCGCAGCGCGTAGATGCTCCCGTCGTTGTTGCCCAGTAGAGCGAGCGACGAGCGCGAGCGCCGCAACGGTCCCCCCTGCGCCGGACGTCGGGGCGCGTCCGGTCACTGCCGTCAACGATTCGCCGCGAACGAGCGCGCTGCTACGCTGCGATCATGTGGAGCCGGACGGTCGTCGTTGCTACCATCGCGATAGGGTTGGTCGACAGCGTCACGCTTTGGGGCTGCACGAGCGACGACGGCCCCGGCGCTCACGGAGCGTCGCTCGACGCGAGCGACGATGCGACCGCGGTAGACGGCAGCGTGCGCTGCGATCCGAGCAAGTACTCCTATTGCCCGACCGGCTGTGAAGCGGATCTTGGTGAGCCGGTCTGCCAGCAAGGCGAGTGGCACTGCTGGACGTCGCGAGATGACTGGTATTGCTCGGGATCGGCGCCAGCATGCCCAGGTGGCCGGTCCGCGAGTTGCGTTTGCAAAGGCATTGGCGCCAATATTAGCGGGCCCCCGTACGTGGAATGGCGATGCGGCGATGGAGGAGCGGCGTACCCCGACGCCGCCGCTGACACCTCCGCACCGACCGACGCGGCCGCGGACGTGGACGCGGACTGATGATGCAAAGAGAAGCCGTCTTCCCGTTGGCGGGTCTCCTACTTGCCGCAGCGTGCGGCGGCGTGACGGCTCCGTCGACCGCGACCGACGGAGGCGCGCCGCCCGACGGCACCACGCCAGTCATCCTCGCGATCCGGAAGCTCTATCTCGGCGACACCGATCGCAACGACGTCCGCAGCCAGAACGCGTGGCAGCAATACGGCATCGACCTCGACGGGAAGACCACCGACAGGAACTCGATGGACGTGTGCACGCTCGCCGCCAGCGCTGGGAGATATGTTCAGATCGACGGTCTTAACGGGATCGACAACGGGTTCGGCGCCAACTTGCTTCCGATCATCCTGACGACCTCCGGGCAGGACTTCGGGACGAAGGCGAACGACGCGATCTCGTCGGGCGGAGCACCGACGACAGTCGTGCAGATCAATCGTGTTGGCACCAAGCTTCCGGGGAGCATCTTCGTCGGCGCGCCGCTCGGAGCGCTCGCCTCGTGGGACGGCAACGACGTTTGGCCGATCGACTCGGCGTCGGTCATCGACGGGAGCGCCAGCAAGCCGACGCTCGTCTTTGGCGACGGCTACATGAATGATCGGGTCTGGGTCGGAGCGTCGACGCGGACGACGGCGCTCCTGCCGCTGATGTTTCTCGACGGATCACTTGTCCAGGTCGACCGGGTTCAGATCACGATGACGATCGCGCTCGACGGGCGCTCCGCGACGCAAGGCGTGCTCTCCGGCGTGCTTCCCATCGAGCCGTACATCGCTGCGATGAAGAAGGTTGCGGGCCGCATCTCGACGTCGCTCTGCCAAGACTCCGCGTTCGAATCCGTCGCTCATCAGATCCGTGAGAGGGCCGACATTCTGCACGATGGTTCGAACATGGCCGGCGTGCCGTGCGATGCGATTTCAATCGGCCTTGGGTTTGACGCGACGATCGTGAAGCTCGGTGGCGTGGTCACGCCGGCGGCGCCGGCCGATCCGTGTCGCTGAGCCCGTGAACGCCGGGGAATCGAGCGACGCAGCACCCGAGCGCAGCGACGCGTGCGGCATCGACGGCGAAGCTTGTCTCACGCGGGACGCGGGGGATACTCCCCGGCTTCTGCAGCGGCCGCGACGGTGGAAGCACCATCGGCGACGGCTCGCTCGAGAGTGGACGGGATTCGGCGTCGGACTAACCGGTGAAGCACCGCGCACTTCGAGACTCAGTCCGCGAGCGCCTCGTCGAGTGTCGTCGCGCGGGCTACAACGCGTCACGATGTCCATGGCAACCGGTTAGTCTGTGTGAGGACCCACGGTCGCTCGGCGTCGGTTGGTGGCCCGTTCCGGCTAATCGAAAGGCACATCCGGATCAAACGTCATGTGGAAAAAACTCCTGGCGTCGCTCGCGATCGCATCACTTGGCCTCTCCGTCGCCGTTGGTGGCTGCACGCGAGCTACATGCGCCCGTAGTGGCGATTGCGATTCTGACGAGTATTGCGGATTCACCACCGATGACGGTTGTGGCGGAGTAGGCCACTGCTACTCGACTCCCAACTGCATTCCGAGCGGCGAGGCATGTAACTGCGGCGCGAGCGACCAGTTCATTTCAGGCGATTTCTCGTGTCCTGCTCGCGAGCCAGTTCGCATGGGGATTTGTGAGCCGCAGCGACCAATCGACGCGGGCCTGGAGGCGACTGCATTGGACGCGACGCCGGATCGCTTTGGACCCGCCGACGCATCAGATGATGCCGGTGATGATGATGCCGATGGTTCGAGTGACTGCACGCTCCCTTTCATTCGTCGATCATTGCCGACTCCTCTCGGAATCGCGGTCCACGCGCCGGAAACCCTGGAATGTGAAGGCCGCGGACGCCCCGCCAACCGAGCGGGCGCACCTCCGCGGAGTGAGACGTTGCGCCGTGTCCGTGCCAGCGGTCACGCCAAGCGCAGCTCGCAGCGAGACGTCGGCGACGTCGGATTTGGCTAACCCCCGCTCTCTACTTCCGCATCCTGAGACGCTTCGGCCACATCAGCAGCGTCATCGCTCGGAGTTCCCGAGTCGATGGCGTCGCTAGGCGAGTCGCGAACCGCCGAATCGTAAACGTCGCCGGAATCAAAACACTCACACTGCTCCGCGTCATATGTTCCCGCGATCGAGCACACGCGAGCTCCCGAGGGAGGAACGCATGCTCCACGGACTTGGCGGAGGTGGTGAGCGACCGGGCGGCCTGCGCTTGCGCACCGTTCCTACCTCCCGAATTCTGGCGCGCCGCGCGGTCGAGGCCCCGCGCTAGGCTGAGGCTATGCGGAATGCCCACTTCGCCTTCGCGATCGCCTGCCTGTTGGCGGCCGCTGTAGCCTCGGCATCGTGCGATAGCGCTCCGATCACGAACGATGCTCGCGCGTGCGATCCGCGATCGAAACCCGAGTGCCCGACCGGCTGCATGGATGACTTCGTAGCCTCGTGCGTCGACGGCGCTTGGCAATGCCCGAAGCCGGCGAGCTTCTTCGAGTGCGACGATGACGCGATGCCGAAATGCACCGGCGCCGCGGTCGCCAGGTGCTCGTGTAGTCCGCCCTGTGGCGGTTCCAGCGGCGTGGTTTAGCAGTGCCCGGATGCCGGCGTCCACGACGCAGAGGCAGTCGACGCGGGGGACGAGACAACCGACGCGGGGACCGCCGCCGACACCGCCAGCGAGGCGGCGAGCGATTAGCGACGTGCGGAAGCCCCACGATCGTTCGTGAGTCGGAGGAACCAGTCACTCGCCAATACACACGATTCGCAAACCGTCCGGTTCCTGGCGGCACTCCGCAACAGCGCACACCGAATCGCCCAGCTCGGCGAGCAGGCAAGCACACGCGGGAGCGGATGCGCACGCCGCGGGCACGTTCATGCACGAGAAGAAGTCGGGTTGCGGCGTGCCTGTATCCTGCCCGGACGGCTGATCGATGCAGAACTGCCCCGATGCACACGGGCCGACGGTTCCGCAGCTCGGTGTCGAGCCGCCGCATCCGCACTCTGCGTGGTACCGGCGCCACGTGCCTTTCGCTCGGAGACACACCGACAGCTCGCTTGGATCACATCCGGGCGAACCAACGGGTTGCCGGGCGTTCTCGCAGAAGGGAGTCGGCGTCACGCAGACTTCGCCGACCGTGCACGGAGCGCCAACACGCGCCTCGCACGTCTGCGCGTCGGCGCCCGCGTCGTGCGATGAGGAGCTCGAGGTGCTGGCTCCAGCGCACCCGGCGGCGACTCCGCAGCCGAGAGCGAACCATCGACCTAACACTCGAGGAGTGTAGCCGCTGGTGAAGCACGCACCTGTGAAAGTACGAACTCCGCCATGAACCGCCCCGTCTTGCTTGCGCCCCTCGCGTCCACGCCGCTCGCCACGAGCTGCAAGAAGGACTCGAACAACGCGCCGACGCTCGCGGAGCAGCTGCGGCCGATCAAGCGGTCTTCGACGACGCGAACTTTCTGACGACGTACACGGTGACCGCCGCGCCGATCGAGAGTTGCTCCCGTGCGAGGCCTCGCCCGCTACTCGGCGAGCGCCTCGTCGAGCGTCGTCGCGCGCGCCGCGCTGGCGATCCAACGATCGAGCTTCGGCGCTTCCGTGCAGCTTTCGATGCGTGCACGTTCGTCGGCTGTAACGGCGAGGCCTCGCGCCGCGAGGATCGTGAAGAGCGCATCGCGTTTCCCCTTCGCCTCGCCCTTCGCTTCGCCGTCGTCGTAGTACTTCCGCGCGAAGTCGCTGAGGTACGGGTGCTCGCTCGTCGCCATCATCGCCTCCAGCGCTCGGTCGAGCGCATCACCTAATTTGTACCGCAGCAAATCGAAGTACGCACGCGCACGCTGGTCACCCAGCGACGACGCCGCCGTCAGCGCAGCGGTGATCGCGGCGGGCTCGTCTCGACCGTGCGCCAGCGCGGAAAGCAGCGCGAGCCCCGGCTCGGCGGTGGCGTCGTCGTTCGGCGCAACGCGCGGGACATCGCGCGGGCCGATCACGACCGCGCGGAACACGGATCCACCCGGCCCGAGTCGCACGGGCTCCGCGGCCCACGCGGCGACGCGCGCGTCGGCCGCCACGACGAGCACGCACGCATCGCATTTCCACCGCGCGCGCGCCGCCGCTTGGTAGAGCGGCCAACTGAGTCGCTTTCCCGCGTCGACGTCGAGCTGGACTTCGACGAGCACGACGAGCGAAGGCGCGGCCGCGTCGCCGCACGTGACCGCGATGTCGACGTGGTAGTCGGGCGCGCTGACGGGGAACGTCGACTCGACGAGAGACGCAGGGCCGGTCGCGTCGATGCCAAGCGCGACGAGGAGATCGATCGCGAGCCGCGGCGACGCGCGGAACAAATCGACCAGCAGCGCGTGCTCTTGCAACGGCATGGGCCAACTCGACGATCGATCGGATCGACGTGCGCGTCGTCACGCAATAGCGGACGACGCGCTTTCGCGCAGAGACGCCTACTGCGCCGGCTGAATCGAATCGAGCACGTGCGCGATCTGCAGCTTGATGTCTTTCGAGACGTCCGGCTTGTACATCCCGAGTGCCAAGATCGCATGACCGTGACCGTCGCCGAGCGCGGCGGTGAACCACTCGACCGGCTTGCCGTTCTTCTCGCCTTTGCCCGTCGCGACGAAGCCCGTGAGCCCGTTCTGCTTGACGGGCTTCAGCTTGCTCGTGAAGCGCGCGTTCTTGAGCGTGCGGTTGACGGCCTGGAGGAGCGCCTTCTCGTCTTCCTTCGCTTCGATGCCGCCCGTCGCGGCGACGAGCTCGAGGCCGGCGCCTTCGGTCGTGATGATCATGACGTCGCCTTTGGATTCGCGCTTCCAGTCCGTCGGGACCTCGAACGCGAGCTGCGTGACCCCGTGGGTCTCGCGCGTGTAGCCGGGCGTGACGGGCTTCGCGGGCGGGGCCGCGGGCGTGGTCGCGGTGGGCGCGGGGGTGGGATCCGCGGGCGGCGTCGTCGCGGCCGTCGTCGGCTCCGGCGTGGTGGCCGCGGCGGACGCAGCGCTCGGCGCGGACGGGGTGGGCGGAGTGCCACCGCATGCGAAGGCACTGGCGACGAGGACCATGGCGAGCGTGGTTCGAATCATGCGGCCGTCGTATCACAGGCGACGCGCACGCGGCTCGGTTCGCGATCAGCTCGGCTTCGGCGCCTTCCTCACCATGCATCCGCGGTCCGTGAAGCCCTGCTGAACGATGCCTCCGACCGCCACGAGGATGCTCCCGATCGCCGCGAGCGATCCCGCGCTCACGCCGAAGATCACCTTGCCCGTCGTGTCGCTGTTCCCCGTGGCATACGCGCCGCCGATCGTGAGCCCCGCGGCCGCCGCGACGAATCCGCCGCCGGTCCAGGTGAGCGCGTTCTTCCACATGTACGACGATCGGCAGGAGTCGTTCTCCGCCTTGACGGTCTCGATTTCCGAAGGCAGCAGCGGCGGAGCGACCGTGGCCAAGAGCTCGGGGCTCGCGCCGGCGTTTCGGGTGCGTTCGAGAAACTGCTCGCGCTCGTTCTGCTCGTGTTGCAGCGGCCCGATGACGCTCTGAGGCACGCATGCCGAGCCCGCGGTGAGAGCGAAGAGGAGCGCGATCGTGGTGCGGGCGTGGATCATGGACGACTGCGTCCAGCACGGCGCATGCCGAGCGCGAACCTGTCTCGATCGCCCACGATTTCATCTGGACCGACGTCGACAGCCGCCCGGGTTGCCTCATGCGTGGCGTTGCGCGCCGACGCTCCTAGTCGCGCGCCGCGCCTGCATCGCCCACGGTCGGCGGCGGCGCGACGAGCACCTCGAGCTGCGATCGCACCGCGGGCACCGTCAGCGAATCCTTCGCCGCCGCCTCCACCAAGGCGCGCGCCTTCTTGTCCCCGAGCGCCCAAATCGCCTTCGCGACATCGACGACGGCCGCCTCCATGTCCGATCCTTGTGCGTTGCCGCGGTACATCGCGAAGAACTCTTCGAGCGCCGGAAGCTCCGCCGGCGTCGCGAGCACGCGCATCGCAGCGGCCACTTCGCGAATGTCTTCCTCGTCGTCCGCCGGATCGAGCAAGTGCATCGCGAGCGGCCCCGCGCCGCGCGCCTCCTTCATCGCGGCGAGCGCCTTCGCGATCGGCGCGACCGGCGGCGTGACGAGCACGTCCTTCAAGTAGTCGTACCGAAGCGCGAGCGCGTCGAGCATGTACGTCGCGCCGTTTCGACGAAGCGCGAGCCCGACGCGCGCGTCCTTCTTGATGTCGGGCGGCGTCCGCGGATCGCTCGCGAGGTGCACGAGGACGCGCGTCGCGCTCTCGTCGCTCATCACCGAGAGATCCTTCAGCAGGATCCGTTGCGCCGTCGACAGATCCGCGTCCGGGCTCGTCACCGCCTTCTCGAGTTGGTCGGCGAGCTTCTCGGTCGACGCGACGCGCGGCGCTTGGAATCCGTCGGCCTGCACGACGCAGCTCTTCAGCGGTTCACCGAGATCGCGATCGCCGGCGACCGCGCCGCTCGCCTCGTCGAGGATCGTCACCTTGCCTTGATCGTCGCACGCGACCAGCGCTCCCGCCGCCGCGCCGCCGCCGAGAAAATTCGCCGCGTGCGTGTGCACCCAGCGGATCTGCGCCTTCTGCGCGTCGAGCCCCATCACGAGTCGAAAGTACGTCGCGTAGAAGATCCCACCGTCGATCGCGAGCGCCTCCTGCGGTCCGGTCGGGCGCGCGTACAGACGAATGCGATCGCGCGCGCTCGTCGTCGGGTGCTCGCGCTCACCGCCGGACGACATCAGTAGCGGGCCGCCCGGGAGCTCGCGCACCGGCAATCCGGCGTGCGACGCGAGGCTCTTCGACGCGCCTTTGATGCGATCGTCGAACCGGAAGAAGCCGACCTCGCCGAAGTAGAGCGCCTCGTTGAGCGTCCACGCGCGGCTCACCGTCTCGCGGAACGTGACGCGCGCCTGCTCGTTTCCGGACGAGAGATCGATGACCGAAATGTATTGATGACCCCACGGCACGAACGCGAGCCCTTGCAATACCGCGGGGCGTCCAAGCTGTTTGTCGGTCTCGATCTGCCGCACGATTTTTCCGTCGCGCGTGACGGCGAGGAGGACGGCGCCGTTGCCACCGGTGCGCGTGAACGTGATGACGGTGACCGCGCCGTCGTCGCCCGCGCCGCGAAGCTGAAGACCGCCGGTGTCGCGCGCCCAGAGCTTTCTCCCCGTCGTCGCGTCGAGCGCGAACACTTCGCCGCCGCCCGATCCGACGACGACGCCCCCCGCGATCACCGGACGTGCGTCGAGCGGATGCGCGAACGTCCACTTCGGTCCGCTGGTGAGCGGGATCCCGACGAGCTTGTCGGCGTTCCCGGCGACGCCGACGACGACGTCCGCGCCGCGCGCAGGCTTCGCCCCCGCGAGCTGCACGCGCACGCGCTCGATCGATGCGCCGCCGTCGTCTTCCCAATCCGACGAGAAGAGGCGCGGGCTCGTGATGCCGCCGCCGCACGACGCGCCGACCGTCGCCGCGACGAACGCACCGAGCGCGACCACTGCCTTTACGCGCGCGCTCACGGCGCACCTCCCGCGCCCGCCGAGCCCGAGGTGGCGAGCACCGCCTGATCGATCGCTTGCTTCACGCGCTTCGACCACGCCTCCGGCCATTTCTTCTGCGCGCTGACGAGGAATTTATTCGCCTCGCCGGTGCCGAGCTCGCGAATGCGTCCGATGATCTTCACTTTGGTGTCGTCGTTCACGTCGGTGCCGCCGCGAAAGAGAATCTGATCGAGCCCGCCGACGACGACGTCGAATGGAACGGCGCCGAGCTTGTTCGCGAGTCGCTCGCAGTCGGCGCCGCTGCACAGCTGACCGATCGACACCGCGGCTTCGTTCACTTTGTGCTCGAGCGCGGTGAAGAGATCGCCGACGGCGTCCTTCGCTTTGAGCGCGCCGAGCGCGGTCGCCGCGAAGCCGCGCACCTGCGCGTCGCCGTCGGACATCGCCGCACGCAGCGCCTTGACCGCGACGGCACCCTTCGTCTTCGCGAGCGCCGTGACCGCCGCGCGACGGAACGCGACGTTCCGATGATGCGTGTACCATGCAAGCGCGTCGCTCCCGGCCTCGGACTCGGTGTCGCCGAGCGACTCGATCGCCGACTGCGTGAGGGCCGGATCGAGCCCGCGATGGAGAAGCTCCGCGATCGCCGCCGCCGCAGACGCGCCCCCCTTCCCCGCCATGCGCACGTCATCGAGCGCCGCTTTGATCTGCGCCGCATCGCCCGACTTGAGCCGCGCGATCGTCTCCTTGGGAAGCGTCGGCGACGCGGGCGCGACCGGCGCAGCGGGCGGCTTCGGAGGCGGAGGCGGCGCCGCGTGCGCAAACGACACGACGGCAGCGAACGGAAGAGAGAGCCCGAGGAGCGAGACGAGAACGACACGGAGACGCATGGGGTGAATTTCGCCCCACACGCGCACAATGTCCATTGTCGTGCTATCCCGCCCGCATGACGACGGCCGGCCCGCGAAAGAAGCCGTGGTACCTCGTCGCGGCGCTGATGGGGTCGTTGGGGCTCGGGGCGGGGGGCGGATGCGAGGGGCATCGGCTCGTCAGCCTGTACCGCGCGGAGCACTTGGATCCGTCGGCATTCGTGCAGGAAATCGTGAGCGACGTCGATCGCGAAGCGGTGCGGCAAGCGCTCGAGGGGTACATCAGTGCTCTCACCGACGGCCGCGACAAGGCGTTTCCGCTCGCGGTCGCGGCGCTCCTCATTGGCCTCGCGACGGTGCTCTTCGCGATGCGCGCAATGGGCGGGAGCGCGGGGGCGCGGCGTGGGCTGATGCAGCTCGTGGTCGTGCAAGCGGGGCTCGTCGCGGGGACGTTCTTCGTCGAACGCGACGTGCGCGCCGCGGCTGCGCGACTCGCGACGTCCGAGATCCGCGCGCAGGCTCATCAAGAGATGACCGATCCCGCGCGCGCCGAGCAGGCCATTCGGATCAACCTGACCAAGGTCAAGCTGCGCGAGCCGGTGCGCCTCGCGATGAGCACGATCGGATCGCTCCTCATCATCTTTGCGCTCACGCGACGCGGGGCGCGCGCGTTCTTCGAACCCGCGCCGGACACGGCCTTAGAGCAGTAGTCTCGTCGCGATGCCGAAGATCCGCCGGCTGCCGACCGACCTCGCGAACCAGATCGCCGCCGGCGAGGTGGTCGAGCGTCCGGCGAGCGTCGTCAAAGAGCTCGTCGAGAACGCGATCGACGCGGGCGCGCGGCGGATCACGATCGAGATCGAGCAAGCGGGGCTCACGCGCATTCGCGTGACGGACGACGGCGAAGGGATGGACGAAGCGGACGCGCGCCTCTCGCTCGAACGGCACGCGACGAGCAAGATCGCGCGCATCGAAGACCTGTCGTCGATTCACACGTTCGGATTTCGCGGCGAGGCGCTGCCGAGCATCGCGTCGGTGTCCAAGCTGTCGCTCGTCACGCGAAGGCACGATCGCGACGAGGCGATCGAGCTCGTCGTCGAAGGGGGCGGCGCGCCGGTCGTGCGGCCGATCGGCGCGGCGGTCGGGACGAGCGTCTCGGTCGACGAGCTCTTCTTCAACGTCCCCGCGCGACGAAAGTTTCTCAAAGCGCAGAGCACCGAGTCGGCAAACGTCGGCGAGGTCGTGCTCATGGAAGCGCTCGCGCGTCCCGAGATCACCTTCGTCCTCGTGCGCGACGGCAAGGTCGCGAAGGAGTACCTGCGCGTCGGCGTGCGCGCCGAGCGCGTCGCGCAAGTCCTCGCGGGCGAGCACCTCGAAGAGTGCATCGGCGCGCGCGGCCCGATGAAGATCGAAGCGCACCTCGGCCCGCCCGAGCGCGCGCGCGCCGGCGCGATCGGTCTGCACATCCTCATCAACGGTCGCCCCGTTCGCGATCGCCAGCTCGCACGCGCGATCGCGCAGAGCTACGGCTCGGTGCTCGAGCCGGGGCGCTACCCGGTCGGCGTCGTTTACATCGACGTGCCGCCCGAGATGGTCGACGTGAACGTGCACCCGCAGAAGAGCGAGGTGCGCTTCGCTGACGCGCGCGCGCTCTTCGACGCGGTGACGCGCGAGCTCCACGGCGCGCTGTCGGGCGCGTTCGTGCTCCCGGGACTCGGGACCGGATCGCGAAAGTGGATCAACGCCGTCAAGCAGACGGTGCGCCCGCCGCCGGAGACAATCGCGCACGACGACACGTGGAGATCGGTAAAGAACGCGGCCATTCACACGCCGCCGCCGCCCGATCCATGGGAGCTCGCGCCGCAGAGCGCGATGCCGATGTCGATGCCCATGTCGGCCGAGCCGTCGACGATGAAGTCGCTCGAAGAACGATTGCGCGAAGCGAACGCAGCGGCGGCCCCGAGCGATCTCTTCGGCGACAAAGGATTCTACGCGCGGCTTCAGTTTCTCGGGCAGCTGCGGACGACGTACTTGCTCTGCGAAGGAGAGGACGGGCTCTACGTGCTCGATCAGCACGCGGCGGCAGAGCGCGTGACGTTCGATCGCCTGCGTCGCGCGTACAGCTCGCGCAGCGTGCCGACGCAAGGGCTCTTGATTCCCGAGGTCGTCGAGCTCTTGCCGGCCGAGGTGATGGTGCTCGAAGAGGCGGGCGAGCAGATCGCGAACCTCGGGCTCGAGCTACGTGCCGTCGGTTCGAACGCGGTCGCGGTGCACGCGGTGCCGAAGATCCTCGTGCGCGCGGCGCCGGAGCGGATCGTGCGCGACTTGCTCGCCGAGCTCGGTCACACGGCGAAGCGGCCGTTCGGCGACGCGGCGGATCTCGTGCTCGCGACGATGGCGTGCCACGGCTCGGTGCGCGCGGGCGATGTGCTCTCGCCCGATGAAGCGCGCGCGCTGCTTCGCGCGCTCGACGACGTCGACTTCGCGGGGCACTGCCCGCACGGGCGGCCCGTCGTCACCCGCACGTCGTTCGAAGAGTTGGAGCGACGTGTCGGACGCTGAGAAGACCGTGCTCGAGCGCGCGATCGAGATCGCTGGGGGAGATCCGGCGGCGATCGTCGCCGTCGTGGGAGCGACCGGGAGCGGCAAGACCGAGCTCGCGGTGTCGCTCGCGGAGGCGCTCGGCGGCGAGATCATCGGCTGCGACAGCGTGCAGATCTACCGCTACTTCGACATCGGTTCCGGCAAGCCGAGCGCCGCCGAGCTCGCGCGTGCGCCGCATCATTTGATCGGCGTGCTCGATCCGCGCGACGCGGTCGACGCCGCACGCTACGGCGCGATGGCGCGCGACGCGATCGCCGAGATCACCGCGCGTGGACGGCGGCCAATCGTCTGCGGCGGGACGTTCCTCTGGGTGAAATCGCTCCTCTTCGGGCTCGCCGAGGCGCCGCCTGCGGACGAAGCGATCCGTGCGCGGCATCGCGCGATGGCGGAGACCGAAGGGCGACCCGCGGTGCATGCGCGGCTGCGCGAGGTCGACGCGGAGTCGGCGACGCGGCTCCACCCGAACGACTTGGTGCGCGTGAGCCGCGCGCTCGAAGTGTACGAGCTGACCGGCAAGGCGATGAGCGCGTGGCAAGCGGAGCACGGCTTCGCGACGGCGCATCATCCGTCGCGCATGATCGCGATCGCGCACGAGCCCGACGCACTGACGGCGCGCATCGACGCGCGCGTGCGAGCGTTCCTCGACGCGGGGTGGATCGACGAAGTGAAATCGCTTCGCGCGCGCGGCTATGGCGACGCGCGCGCGATGGGATCCGTCGGCTACCGCGAAGTCTGCGCGTTTCTCGACGGGACCATCGGGCCCGAGCGGGACAAGCTCGTGACGGCGATCGTCCGCGCGACGCGCATCTTCGCGCGACGGCAACGCACAGGGCTGAACCACGCAGATGTCGCGTGGTTGCACGCGGACGCGGCCCTACGTGCTTGACAGGCCCCGGCGCGTGGGTGAAAGCCTGTCGCGCAGATGAGCGATGAATCCCGCAAAGACCCGCGCGCCCGGATCGCGGGCGTTCGCGCCGCGTACGAGCGAGCGGGCGGCGATACGTCCGACGACGAGGTGCTGAACCTTGGGCGCGGCGGAGTGTTCATCGCGACGACGAAACCGCTCGCGGTCGGCAAGCTCGTGCACGTCGAGCTCAGCGTCCCGGGCGATTCCGATGCGCTCAGCGCCACCGGGCGCGTCATCTGGATTCGCGAGATCGCGGTCAACGACGCGCGCCCCGCGGGGATGGGCGTGAAGTTCATCGACGTCGAAGAGGGGGCGCTCGAAGTGATCGGTCGCATGATCCGCGAGCACGAGCCGAGCCCGAAGCCGGGGCCCGCAGCTCCCGCGCGCGAAAAGACGATCATGGGTGTGGGGCAAGCGCCGCCGCCGAGCACGCCGCCGCCGCCGATGCCGGGCGAAGCGAAGGTCGTCGTCGCGGAGGACCCGCGTCCCGAGCCGAAGGCCGAGCCAAAGCCGAAGCCCGAACCGAAACCGGAAGCGACGTCCGAGCCGACGTCCGAGCCGAAGCGCAAGGCGGCGCCGGACGAGTTCGATCCCGAAGCGAAGACCGAGCCGCGCCGTGCGCCGATCACCACCGCGAAAGCGCCCGCGAAGAGCGGCGGCAACGGGAAGCTGTTGCTCATCGCGATCGTCGCGGTGGCCGTGGCGGCGATCGTCTATTGGGATCGCATCGTCGCGATGCTCGGAAAATAGGCACCCCGGACTGAAGTCCCCGTGCTCACGGTTTGCGCTTGGGCGGGCGCGGACGCACGACCGGTTTTTTCTTCGGAGGGTACGGACGCTTCTTCACCGCACGCGGGGGGCCTGCGTCGAGCGCGCGCGTCGCGGCGTCCGTCGTCGCGGCGTCGGCCGATGCATCTCCGTCGTCGTCATCGTCGTCGTCGTCGTCCGATGCGTCTTGCGGCGTCGCGTCCGTGCTCGCGTCCAGCGTAGACATCGCGAGGGCGTCCGCCGACGCGTCGTCGATCGGCGCGGCGTCCTGCACGGCGACGAGATCGCTCGACGGGATCGGCGTCGCCGATCCGCTCGACGCGGCCGTCGGCGTATCGAAGGGCATCGCCGTCCCGAGCCAGCGCGCGCGCGCGGACGGATCGAGCACGAGCTTCGCACCGACCGCGCCGATCGCGAGCGCGAGGATCGCGACGAATACGTAGCGCCCACCTCCGCCTCCACGACGCGGCGTTCGCTGCGTCGGCACGACGGGCGGAAGGACCGGTTCGAGCGCGCTCGCGCTCAGCTCGGGGAGCGCCGCGTGCGCCGTCGTATCGAGCGCCGCCTTCGTGCGCGCGTCGATTTCCGCGATCGCCTTTTCGACGTCCACGCGCATCAGCGTCGCGCTCGGGTACCGATCCTCGCGACGGAACTCGAGCGCGCGATCGATCACGTGCGCGAACGCCTCGGACACGTGCGGCGCGACGGAGCGAATCGGCGGCGCGGGGAGCTGCGCCATCTTCGACACGAGCTCGACCGGGCCGCCGCCTTCGTGAATTCGCATCCCCGTGATGAGTCGAAAGCCCGTCGCGGCGAGCGAGAAGAGATCGGTCCGCGCGTCGATGCCGCGCCCTCCCGCCTGCTCGGGCGACATGAACGACGGCGTCCCGAGCGCGAGCCCGTGCGTCGTGATGCTCTCGGCTTCGAGGATCCGCGCGAGGCCGAAGTCGAGGATCTTGATGCGCACGACGCCGGCGCCGCTCGCGCGTTCGTCGCGCAACAGGAAGAGGTTCTCCGGCTTGATGTCACGATGCACGACGCCACGCGCGTGCGCCGCTTCGAGCACCTCGAGCACCGCGTCGGCGATGAGGAGAAAATCGCGCTCGCCGATCGACGGTCCCCGCTCGAGGCGATCTTGGAGCGACTCGCCTTCGAGCAGCTCCATCACGATGTACGACGCTCCCTCGTCAGGCCCGCTCGCGACGATGTCGTCGTCGAGCACCTTCACGACGCCGGGATGCTCGACGCGATTCGCCGCATAACCTTCGCGTCGAAACCGCTCGCACACCTCGGCGTGCCGCGACAGCTCCGGATGAAGGATCTTCACCGCCGCGCGCGCCCCGTTGCGATGCCGCGCGGAGTACACCGCCGCCATTCCGCCCACGCCGAGCAACGTCTCGAGCGTCCACTTGTCGCTGAGCACGCTCCCGATGCGCGCACGCGCGCGCACGTCTAGATCGTCATCGCTCAACCAGGACCTCCGGCCGCATCATACGTCACACGCGAGAAAGCTCGCCTCGCGACGCCGATCTGATTCCACGAAGCCATGGACGTGCCCCCACCCGCGGCCCTCTATCCTCACCCCCCAACCCCCTCTCCTTTCTCCCGACTGTCGGGAGAAAGGAGAGGGGGAGCGAGACGCGCACGTACGCGCGCGAGGACGCCGTGAAGATCTTCGAGGACTTCTTCGTTGCGGAAGCGGATGACGCGGACGCCGATCGCCTCCAGCGCGCGCGAGCGAATCTCGTCGCGCTCGCCAGCGACGACGTGCTGCCGACGGAAACGCACTCCGAGCTGTCGCCGTCGCAACTCTTGCCAAAGCGCCGCCTCGGCGTCCGTAGCTCGCACGCGAAGCGCGCGCGCGAGCGCCGTCTTCGCGCCCACCGCCCCGCGCACACACCTCGCCCCGTCCTCAACGATTCTTCGTCGCATGCCCGGATCATCGGCACGAGTGATCGAAACGTTGCGTCGTGCGAGTCCCCTCTCCTTTCTCCCGACAGTCGGGGGAAAGGAGAGGGGTCGGGGAGAGGATAGGGGGCCCACGACGCACCTCTCCCTGAGCCGCGAAGCGGCGATTTGGGGGAGGTCGGCGCCGCGAAGCGGCGACGGGTGGGGGCAGCAAATCGCGCTGAGAGCGCGCGCTCTAAAGCTTCAGCGTCGCGTCGAGGAGCTCGGCGAACGTCGCCGGTTTGAACGCGTTCGCCGTCCCGATGACGTCGGCGACCGCGCTCTCCGCGACGACCGCGGGCTTGGTCACCTCGGGCGCGAGCTTCGCGGGCTCGGCCACGTGCACAGATGGCGAAAGTGACTGGTGCTCGCCCGATTGCGCGAGCGCGTCGTCCGCGCGCGCCGCAGGACGGCGCTCGCCCGCCGGCGTGTGGTGGACACCGGTGATGTCTTGGTTGTCGTAGTCCGCCGTCTCGACGATCGGCGACAGCTCGGGCGCGGCGGGGAGCTTCCCCGACTCGGGCGGCGGCGTGTGGATCGCAGGCTCGGCCGTCTCTTCTTTTCCGAACGCCTTTTGCTCGAGCACCTCGGCGGGCGGCGGGCCCATCGGGCGGCGCGACGACAGCGGCGCAGCCTCCTCCGCTTCCTCGTCGATTTCGGACGCGGACATGAAGTCGCCGCCGACCTCGATCTGCGGTGCTTCTTCGTCGGCCTCGCGCCGCACGAGCGGGACCACCACGTCGGCTTCTTCTTCGACCGGGAGGTCGAGCGGTTTGGCGGCCACGATGCGCTCGTCGCTCTGCGCCGGCGCTTCGCTCTGGAGCTCGATCGCCGGCTCGGGGAGCTCGACCTCGATGTCGACCGGCGCGGGAACGCCCGGAGGCGGCGGGCGCGTCGGAAGATCGAGCGGCTCTGTTTCTTCTTCGATCGGCGCTGCAGCGACGGCGGCCGCGACCGCGACGACACGAGCGGCGCGCGGCTCGGCGGCGCGCGCGGTCACCCGGCGAAGCAACGTTTCGAGCTGCCCGATGCGATCCTTGGCGCTCACGCGTCACCTCCATTTTTCGAGTGAAGGCGCGCGAGCGCGTCGCCCCATTTGACGCCGCTGTCGATCCATCCGCGCACGCGCGACGCCGACGACTTGCTCGTCACGAGGAACCTCGCCGTCTCGCCTTCGCGACCGAGCGCCGCGCACGCGACCTCGCCGCGCGCGCTGGTCGCGGCGATCGCCGAAGCGAGCAACGTCCCGAGCATCGCGTCCGGAAGCACCGTGTGATCGACGACGAGGACGAGAGCGCGTCCCCAGCGCTCGAGCGAGAGCGAACCGTATCCCGCGACCGCGAGCTCACCGCCGAGCGCCGTCGCGAACGCTTCGACCGTGGCTCCGCTGGCTCCGGCGCGCGACGCGACACGCTTGCCGATCGCGCCGCCGATGATCCCCGCCACTTCCTCGGCGGCGCCGCTCTTGCCGACCGCCGCGAGCGCTTCTACCGGAACAAGGGCCACGCGCGCGTCGCCCGCCGCGCGGACGCTGCCGCTCGGGAGGTCGAACCTTACGGCGCGCGCGGCATCGAACGAGGAGTCCGCCATCCCTCAAGCTTATAAGAGGCTGCGAAAGAGGGTGTCAAATCATCGGGTGGCCTACTATCCGTGTGCGCTTGCACATGGTGACGTCTTCTTCGCCGCTGCTTCTCGCGATCGCGACGCTGCTGATCGCCACGACCGCGGGCGCGCAGATGTCGCCGGAAGAGCTCGCGGAGCGGCTGCGAAACGTGCAGCTGCAAGGCGGCGCGGCACCGACGACGGACGCCGGTACAGACGACGGCGGCGCCGTGACCTACGACTTCCCCGGCCCGAGCATCGAGCCGCGCGCGGCGCGCCCCGCGGGCTCCGATACGTGGTCGAAGGCGTGCTCGTTTCGCCGGCCGCTGTGCGTTCATGCCGACGCGCGGTCCGGCTCGCGTCCGATCCTCGCGGTGCTCGCAGCGGCCGAGCGCGCATGGGACACGATCACCGGCGTGCTCAAGATCCCCGCGCCGGATCCGGATCTCGCGGGCGCGTTCCACGTCTACTTGGTCGACGACGTCGTCGGCGGCGGCGCGACGTTCCTCAGCGAGCGCGACGCACGCGCGCGCTTCGATCGCGCGAGCGCGTTCACGATCATCGACAAGAACCTCAGCGGCTGCGCGCTCGACGCCGTCGTCACGCGCGAAGTCGCGCGCGCCTCGCTCTACCGCGTCGCTCCCGCGACCGACGACGGCAGCGCGCGCGCCGCGACGACGTACCTCGCGCACCTCGTCGCTCCGTGCCCGATCGGCGACGACGCGGTCGCGATCTTCCAGCGCTACCCGCACCGCGCGATCGTCGATCCATGGCGCGACGGCGACGCGCGCTTCGGCGATCTCTACGAGCGCGGCGCATCGCTCTTCTTCTGGTGGCTCGACGCGGAGTTCGGCGTGGAGCCGGGCGCGGTGGTGCGCGGGCTCTGGGCGCTCGCTCCGACGACCACCTCGCTCGGCGCGTCGCATTTTCGCGCGCAGCCCGACAGCTTCGACGTCCTTCGCATGACGTTCAAAGGTGCGCTCGGCGCGCTCTCGAGCGTCGACGATCTCCTCGTGCGCTTCGCGGTGGCGCGTGCGTTTTTCGGCGCGGCGGACGACGGCGAGCACCTCGCCGAGTCGCGCACGTTTGGCGAGCCCGCGCGTCTTCGTCTCGATTGGGAGGTCGCGTGGCCCGAGAAGCCGCGCCGCTTCGCGTGCCCGAATCCCATCGCGCCGACCGCCGCGAGCTACGTCGCCATCCGTCGCGCGAACGCGCCCAAAGGATCGAGCCTCGCAGTGAAAGCGGAGTGGGAAGAGCACGCGCGCATGCGTTGGGTCGTCGTGAAGATCGACGCGAAGGGGGCCGCGACGTCGGTGCTACCGGTGACGGGCCTCGATCGCGCGACAGAAGCCGAGCTCACAGTGACGAACCTCGACGACACCGCGACGATCCTCGTCGTCGGCGTGAACGTCGGCGACGCCGCGCGACCGTTCGATCCCGACGATGAGATCTGGGAGCCGCACGGGTGGCTGTTGCAAGTTCACGCGGAGTGAGGCCGACGGTGACCGCGACGGCGGCGCCCGAAAATCGCCCCGATCGATAGCAAGCTAACGATCGGCACAATTTCTAGCCCCGACGAGGACTTACCCCCCGCCCCCGTCCCCGCTCCAGCGACCGAGCACCCGCCCTTCGCGTGCGACGGATACTCCGCGTTCCAGATGTCCGTCCCGATCGGCAGCGTCTTCGACGCGACGATGTCCACGCCGTCGAAGGTCGCCCCGATCGTCAGCGAGCCGCCCCCCATCCCGCCCGGCAACTTCAACGTCGTCTCCCACAAGCCCGGAGCACGCTTCACCAGCGCCGGCGCCGTTTGCGGCGCGCCGTTGACCGTCACCCACGCTTGCAGACGCGACGCCTCGAACATGTCGGCGCGATGCGCTCCGTCCGCGGTGCGAAGCTCGACGATCACCGTGAGCGGCGTCGACTCGTCGGCCGCGACGTAGTCCGCGCCGACCGTGAGCCAGCTCTTCGCGCGATCCGGAAGCACGAGCTTCGGGTTTTGCATTTGCTCGAGCGCGTCGAGCGCGCCTTCGACGTCGAGCTCGCCCGGCCCGCCTTGATCTTCGAACGGCGCCGCGACGACTTGATCCTTGTCGGCGTGAAACACATGCGCGCCCGCTTGCAGAAGCGCGGTGATCTTGTCTTGCGTCAGCGTCGGATCGCGCTCGAACAAAAGCGCGACCGCGCCCGCCACCGCCGGCGCCGACATCGACGTCCCCGACACGACCCCGTGCGTCTTGTCGACTTGGTAGCAGCGCGGATCGTTCGGACCGCCGTTCTTCGGATCCGGACAGCGGCGCGTGAAGACGCCGCCCGGCGTCGGCGGCGCCGCCTGCTTCGCCATCGACGACACGACGACGAGACCCGGTGCGGAGATCTCCGGCTTCAACAATCCCGTCACGGTCGGACCCGCCGCCGAGAAATAACAGATCTCGCCCGGCACCCCCTTTCGCGGCTCGCCCGCGACCAGCTGACCGCCCGGCCCATCGAGCAACGGAATGAGCGTCCCGAACGAATCGCCGTAGATGCTCGTCCACTGCGACTTGTTGACGGTGCAGCCGACCGCGATGATCCCCGGGTGCGTGCCGGGGAGGTTGATCGTCCCTTCGCGCACGCCGCCTTCGAAGCCGACGGCCTGGGTCGCGTCGCCCGTTCCGAGAACGTAGAGCTCGGCGGTCCCCGTCCCTTCGAACGTGATGTTGTAGACGCCGCGCGGCCACGTGCCGCTCCACAGCACGAGCGCGTACGGTGTGTGTGCGAGGTGCGACGTCTGTCCGCCTCCGCTTCCGCCGGCGCCGTTGCTGTCGACGCCGTTGATGACGCCGGAGTTGTAGCCGGCGCTGTTGTGGCCTCGCTCGGTGCCCGGCTCGATCGTCGGCACCCACTCGCCGTCGGGACCTTCGAGGCCGACGTTCAAGCTCGCGCCCGCGCGCATCGTGATCCATGTCTGCACGTTGCCGCTCGACACTTGCGTCACGATCGGCACGCGCATCTTCGTGCCGCTCGACACGTAGACGCTCTGGTGCGACGGGCTGTCGGCGATCGATCCGTTGTTGCCCGCGGCGGCGACGAGCGCGTGCCCGGGTTTGTCGGGACCAACGAAGCTCGCGAGCACGCCCTCCCACGTCGCCGTTCCGTCGTGCGGACCGACCTCGCTCCCGAGCGACAGGTTCACGACGATCGGTTTTTTCATCGCGTCGGCGCGATCGAAGAGGAAGCTCACCCCCTTGAGGAGCGGCCCCTCTTCGAACGAATCGCTCCCCGCGGCGCTGATGCGCGCGATGACGAGCGTCGCCCCTTCGGCGAACCCTCGATAACTCCCGAGCGGACCGCCGCCGTTTCCGGCCGCGATGCCCGCGACGTGTGTGCCGTGCCCGACCTCGTCGCCCGGGAGCTGTCCGCCCATCGCGCGCAGCGCGTCGATCTCCGCGCCGGTGAACACCGCGCCGCCGATCACTTGCCCGGTCGAGCTCTTCACGCCGTAGAGATCCTCGAGCTCCGGATGCTTGCCGGTCGGCGGGAGCGACATGTCGATCATCCACGCGACCCGCGAGTGCCCCATCTCGTCGATGAAGTCGGGATGCGCGACGTCGAGCCCGGTGTCGGCGATGCCGACGACGACGCCAGTGCCTTTGTGCGTGGCGCGCACGTGGCTTTGATTGGTCGCCTGCACGGCGTGATCGAGGAGCGTGCGCAGCGGCGGCGCGATCTCCATGTGCAGATCCGGATGCGCCGTCGAGAACGCGAGCAGATCGCTCGAACGACCGCGCAACATGCCGACGCCCGGCGCGACCGGATCGAGGCCGAGCGCGGCGGCGGTCGTGCCCGCCGGAATCTTCACGAGCGCCGAGATGGTCCCCGTCGACGGCGCGTACGCGCGTTCGGCGTGCGGGCCGAGAACGCGCAGCACCGACGCGGCGTGCGGTGTGCCGCCGCCTGCCGAGTCCGAGGCCGCAGCGAGCGGAGGCGCCGCGACCGCGGCGAAAGCAGAGAAGAAGACGACGAAGCGAGCGCGAAGCATCGGCCCCGACACCGTAGCAGCCCGCGGTCACCCCACGCGACCGCTTCCGCGCAAGAGCGCCCACGCGATCGTGGCGACGCAGGCGACGACGAGCGCGATCATCACGTAAAGCCACGGCGAGACCGTCGGCGGCGGCTGGAGAATCCGCGACACCGTCGACACGGACGGCGGACGCGGCGCACGCTCACGCCCGGGCGACTCGGCCGTCGCGTGCTGCGCGGGCTTCTTCGACGACGCGATCAGCTCGCCGTCGTCGTTGAAGAACGGCGAGGCGTCGACCTTCGTCTTCGCGTCCTGCGAGTCGGGAGACATCAAGTCCGTGAGCGAGCTTCGCGCCGCGTCGTCCATGAGCCCGGGCAACGACGGGCGCTGCGGCTCGAACGCGCCGGGCGTCGACATGCGCGGCGCCTCCATCTGCACCGTGTCGTCGGCGCTCGGACGCGGCGCCGGCTCGCGATGCCGCCCGCTCTCGCCGACGGCGTTCGGCACCGCTTGCGCGAGCATCTTCGCGAACGTCGTCGCGTCGGGGATGCGCTCGTCCAAGTGATGACGCATCGCTCGATCGACTATTTTCGCGACCGGACGCGGCACCCACGGCGCGACCTTCTCGAGCGGCTCGGGGTTCGACGTCACGAGCTGGATGATGAACTGCTCGTACGTCGGCATCTCTTTGTACGCCATCTTCCCGGAGATCATCTCGTAGAGCAGAACCCCGAGCGACCAGATGTCCGTGCGGTGGTCGACGCTCTCGAGCCCCTGTGCCTGCTCCGGCGACGTGTACTGCGGCGTCCCGACCGCGGTCCCCGCGCGCGTCAGCTTGAGAGCGGCCGAGTGCGCGAGCGACTCCCGCTCGAGGATCTTCGAGATTCCGAAGTCGAGCACCTTGACGAAAATCCCGCCGTCGTCGCGCTCGCACAGGAACACGTTCGCCGGCTTGAGATCGCGATGCACGACGCCCGCCGCGTGCGCCTTCGTGAGCGCGCGCGCGACTTGGTGCGCGATGCGTACAGACGTCTCGACGTCGAGCAGCTCCTCACGCTCGAGCCGCGTGCAGAGGTCCTCCCCCTGGAGAAGCTCCATGACCATGTAGAGCCCGACCTTGTCGTCGACGCCGACGTCGAACACCTGCACGACGTGCTCGCTCTCGATGAGGCTCGCCGCGCGCGCCTCACGCCGGACCCGCCCCGCGACCTCCGTATTCTGGGCGAGGGACGACTCGATGAGCTTGATCGCCACGCGCTTGCCGATCTCGACGTGGCGCGCCTCGCACACCACTCCCATCGCGCCGGATCCGAGCACTTGCTCGATTCGATATTTGCCGGCGATGGTCGCCCCCAGGAGCGACTTTCCGTACGGCGTCATGCGTTCCCCGATCCTCCGAGGATACGGGGCATTGGCGCCACACGTCGAGTTTTGGCCCGCTGTGGCGAATCGCAGCGCGCGGCGCGTCGCACGATCGCTGCGAATCACCGACGATTCCGCGTTTGAGCACGACGGCACGCGCGATGCTCTACCTCGGCGTATGGCCAGCTCGCACAAGGTCTCTTCAGGTACTTACCGTTTTCACTCGGAAGGCGTCCGCCGCAAGAGTCCGATGGTCGTCCTCGCGATCACGGACCCGAACACGCGCCGCAAGCTCCACGATCACCTCGCGGAGTCGGGTCTCACCGTCGTCGACGCGTCGACGCTCGACGAGGTCTTCCCGCTCGCGACCCGATTCTTCGCCGACGTCGCGGTGTTCGATCTCGACGGCTTCGGCTACGACGCCCTCGCCGTCGCGCGCCAAGTTTGCGCCGCTGGGAAGACCGTCGCGATCGGGCTCACGAGCAACGCGACCCCGTCGGTCGCGACGTTCGCACGCAACGCCGGCTTCGACGTCGTGCTCGAAGCGCCGTGCGCACCCGAGACGCTCTTCACCGAAATCGTCGTCGCGCTCGCCACCGCCGAAGCGGAAGAGTCGCGAAAGAGCGGCAACTCCTGAGTTGACGAAGTCGGCTGCCGCGCCGAGCGCGATGGACTAGCCTCGTCGACGTGCGCGTCGTCTTTGCTTTCGCTGTGCTCGCGTGTCTCCCAGGTCTCGCGTGCGGATGCTCCTCGAAGAGCAGCTCCTCCCCCAAAGAGACCGTTCCCGACCGGCCGCCCATCGACGAAGGTGATCCCGACGGCGCCGCCGGACCGCGTCACTTGCCGGACCTGACGCTCGACGAGCGGAAGAAGCTCTGCGACTGGTCCGCGGCGATCGCCGGCGGCTATGGCCACGCCGAGATGTGCGACGGCGGCGCCGAGGTGGTGAACTTCAAGGACCAGTCGACGTGCATCGGCCAGTACCTCGGCGCGTGCACGACGGTGACGATCGATCAGTATGTGACGTGCCGCAAGAAGGAGGCGTCCGACTTGTGTGCGCTCTACATGTACAACTCCGACGAGTGCAAGCCCGTCGTCCGGTGCATCGGCAAGAACGACGGTGGCGAACCTCCGCCTGCAGACGCGGGCGCGGAGTGAAAGCACGAACATGAGAAGCACACGCATCACGAGCCGCGCGACGCATCGAGGGTTTGGTCTGCTTCTGCTCTTCGCGATCGCGTGCAGCTCGAAGCACACCGATCCGCCCGCCGCCGCGGTGGTCAGCCTCGACGCGCCGGGGGATCCGCTCGCGCCGCCCGCGCCAGGCAGCGTCGCGCAGAACATCAAGCTCGACGAGGTCGCGCTCTTTCAGTCGATCAAGATCTCGCTCGGCAAAGACGGACAGGCGGCGGACCGATCGCCGGCGGCGTTGCCGATCCTCGGCGGCCGCGACGCGATCGTTCGCGTCTACGTCACGCCCGGCGACGGCTGGTCACCGCACGACATCACCGCGCGCCTCAAGATCACCACGCACACGCCGACCGGCACCTACGCGCGCGTCTTCTCCGCGACGAAATCGATCGACGGCGCGTCGACCGACGGCGCCATCGACAGCACGATCAACATCGCGGTCCCCGGAAGCGCGATCCTCGCGGGGTCGACGTTCGCCGTCGTGCTCAACGAAGACAAAGGCGCGAAGGCCCAAGACGCGGACGCCGCGCGCTTCCCGCAGGACGGCAGCTTCGCCGACATGGGCGTGACCGCGGGCGGCACTCGCTTGCGATTGGTGATCGTGCCCATTCAATACGACGCCGATGGCTCGGGTCGACTCGGCGACACGAGCGACGACCAACTCAAGAAATACTCGGACCGCTTTTATCAGCTCTATCCGGCGGCGAAGATCGAGCTCACGGTGCACGATCCGTTGCCGTATGGGCTCGCCATCAACCCGACGAGCTCGGCAGGCTTGAGCGGGATCATCATGGCGCTCGGCGCGCTCCACGCATCCGACAACGCGGATCCCGACGTCTACTATTACGGCGCGGTCGAGCCCGCCGCGTCGTTCAGCGCGTTCTGCCGCGGCGGTTGCATCACGGGGCTCTCGCCCGTCGGCAGCCCGTGGAGCGCGGGCGTCGGATTTCCGGATCCCGAGACGGCGGAGACCGCGGTGCACGAGGTCGGTCACGCGCACGGGCTGAGGCACGCGCCGTGCGGAGGCGCCGCGGGTCCCGACCCGAGCTTCCCTTACCGAGACGGAAGCACCGGCGTGTGGGGTCTCGATCCGATCGACGGCAAGACGCTCTATCCGCCGAGCGCAGACAAAGACCTAATGGGGTATTGCCCGCCGACGTGGATATCCGATTACCACTACGCGAAGATCTTCGCGCGACTCGCGCAAGACAATCAGTTGATGGGCGATTGGAAGGCGGGACGAGCGTCGACGACGAAGTACCGGCCGATGCACGTCTCGGCGACGGGTGAAGCGACGTGGCATTCGTGGACGCAGCGCGGATGGCCCGAGCGCGGCGCTCCGCACGTCGCGACGTTCGAGTCGGCGAGCGGCGAGACGGTCGCGCAGGATCGCGCGTTCTACTTTCCGTTCGATCACGCCGACGGTGGCGTCTTGATGGTGCCGGAGCTTCCGTCGACGCGCGCGTTCGCGAAGGTCCGCGTCGCGAACCTCGTCACGGCGCTGGCGCCGCCGACGCTGCCGTAGGCTGCGCGTCGCGTGCACGCAGCGCGCGCTCGACGCGACGCTGATTCGACGTACCGAGCGCAAAGACGACCCACGCATCGCACCGCGCGACGCGCGCGCGCGCCGGCAGCGCGGCGTCGAGGAAGAAATCGATCGCCTCGCCGAGCGACTCGTCCGCGTGCGACGTCGTCAGTACGACGTCCGCGGCCGTCTCGTCGACACCGTGTCCGACGATCACCTCGTCGAAGTCGTCTTCGATCATCGAGCAGCCGGGCCCCCACGCGCACGCGATGGCGAGACCTTGCGCCAGGGCGAGCTCCGCGAGCTGCTCGACCTCGACGACGTGCTCCGCCGCGAACAAGAGACCGAAGTCGGAGCACGTCCACGGCGGCTCGGCCGGCCAATCGGCGACGCTCGTCGCGTTGATCACCCAGACGTGACGCTCCGACTTCGCGTCGAGCCAGTGGCGCGCACGCTTCACGACGCGAGCTGTCCGACGTCGTCTCCCGAGCGCGCCATCCCGTGACGCTAGCAGCTATCGCGGTTCAGGGATTGGCCGCGCCCCACGACGACGCGACCTGCTGCCAATCACCGACGACGTTGTTGTCCGTCGCGACGTGCCGCTGAACGCTGATGCCGACGACGGTCGTTGCGGCGTTGGTCCAGTCGACCGAGACGGTCGCGTCGTTGACGGGCGGCGTGCTCGTGTAGCTGCACGCTGCGCCGCCGCAGAGCGCCGGCAACCAGAGCGCCGCGCCTTGGATCGACTGTACATCGGCGGGATAACCCACCGGGCTCTGCGTCGCGACCTTGGCGAACGGAACGGCGTCCATCGTGGTGATGCCGTCGGACGAGAGCAATCGAAGCACGCGGTTCGAGTACGTGATGCCGGTGGTGCCGCCCGCGATGTCCCACGCACCCGCGTAGCAAGCCGCGACGGCGCAATCGCCCTTCGTCGTCGTCTCGGTGGTCACGCTGTTCGTCGCCGGCGTGAGGTGCACGACGATGAGATCGCCCGCGGCGACCAGGAGCGCGGGCAACGTGACGAGCGTCGTCGGCGCGGCGACGTCTTGCTGCAGCTTGATGCCGTTGATGGTGCCCGCCGTGAGCGCGCGGAGCTCGACGAGATCCGTGCTGCCCGTGAGGTTCGGGTTGACCTCGTTGATGAGGAGCTGCGCGAGGACTTGGTAGCCCGTGAACGTCGCCGTGTTGATGATGCCGAGCGACGTGCCGAGCGTGTCCTTCACCGTCATCTCGACGGTGACGGTGTAGCTCGTGCCGCCGGTCTGCGCGCTGGTCGTGACGGTGACGGTCTTGCCGCTGACGCTCGCCGCCGACGCGGTGAGGCCGTTGGTGAACGTGAACTGGCTGCCGTTCGCGGTGACGCTCGCCGGCGCGACGAGGCGATCGAACGTGACTTGAACCGACGTCGCGCTGAGCGCGGTCGCGCTGACGACCTTGGGTGCGGGGCACGTCATCACGGTGACGTCGGCGTTGATCCAGCCGGACGGCTCGGACGTCGTGTTGTTGCGCCAGAGCGGCGTGCCCGGGAGATTGACGACGCATCCGGTCGCGAGGTCGAGCGCGTCGTGCGCAGTCGTCGGCAAGCGGAGCTTGAGGAGCGCGTTGCCGGTGATCGCCGTCGTGTCGATCGTCGCACCGAGGAAGCCGGTGCCCGCGGACGCGAACGCTCCGGAGATCGTCCCGCCCGTGATGCTGACGAGCTCGCTCTCGTAGTTGTCGAGCGCGGTGACGAGATCGCTCGCGTTCGAAACGTCCTGCACGAGCGCCGCGAGCGAGTTGCCCTGGCTCTGGCGAGTGAACGTGTCGATGCCGGTCGCGTAACGAACGCTGGCGACCTTCGCGTACGCGTTCACGTTGAACGCGACGCGATCGCCCGCGACGGGCACCGGGGTCAACGTTGCCGGATCGACCGCGACGAACAACGCCGGACCGGTCTTCTCGGCCTGCACGAAGAAGCCCGCGACGTCGGTGCCGACGAGCGGCTTGACGTACGTGACGAGCGCGCCGTTGATGGCGAGCATCGCGCCCGCATCGACGCCTGCGTCGTTGCCGTCGATCGCGTTGCGGACGGCCTGGATCTGCGCGGACGTCGCGGCCGCGACGGAGCCGTCGACCGAAGACTCCTGCTGCGCGTCCACCGGCGAGTCGACCGACGTATCGGTGGTCGCCGAGTCGACGCTCGTGTCGGCCTGCGACGAGTCAACGCCCGAATCGATACCCGCCTCGTTCCCCGTCGTGCTGTCGGACGGCGCGTCGCCGCCCGTCGAGTCCTTGCTCGCGTCGTGCGATGCGTCCACGCCGCTCCCCGA
>JBBQXV010000085.1:0-30957 GCA_038209335.1 Polyangiales bacterium
GAGGAGAAGAAGGCCGACGCGATCGTGACGCCGTCGGATCGGCCCGCGCTTCCGAAGAAGAGCGCGCTGCCGATGATCGTCGTTCTCGTGATCGCGATCGCGGCTGCGGTGTTCGCTTACATGAAGTTCATGCGGAAGTAGCGCGACCGGCTGCGCGTCACGCGACAGGCGCCCGATCGCGATGAACCGCACCTCACCCTGCGGCGCGCAGACGCTTCCAGAGCTCCGCGCTGAAGTGCAGTCGGGTGGCGCCGCTGAGACCGTGCTTCACACTAGAGCGGAGTGAATCAGACCTCCGAAAGCTTTCGCGAGCACGGTCCGCACGCCGTCCGCCCTGCGCCTTCGGTGCGCGACGTGAGCCACGCGGAGACCGTCGCGGCGCGCGTCAACGCCGAGCTGCTGGACGTGGAGCCGCCGGCCTCGAGCAACGGACCGGCGGCGCTCCGAGGCGACGCGCTCATGCTCGCGCTCGCGCTCGTATCGCGCTGACGCGCCTTCGCGATCGCGGCGCCGTTTTGCGACGGCGAGTCGCGCGGCGATCGATTGGATTGCGCGCGCATCAGAGCGCGTACCTGCCCGCAATCCAGCCTCGTGCGCTGGACACCAACCCTCCGGCGTGCTCGCTTTGAGGGCGTACCTCGGGAGGGCTTTGTATGAACCGTCGCTTCGTAGCGTTGGCTTTGACGGGGATCGCGATCGCGATCGCGGCGGTCACACAGAGCTGCAGCAGCACGCCGGCGACGGCGGGGATCGCGGAAGGGTGCTCGCTGAACAGCGACTGCAACGCCGCGCTCGTCTGCGTGTTCTCGCGTTGCCACGCGGCGTGCGCGGAGACGCGCGACTGCCCCACGCCCGAGCGCTGCACCGCGACCGAAAGCGGCAGCGTGTGCCTGCTCGATCAAGAGAAGGCGTGCAGCGCCGCCAAGCCGTGCACCGGCGGCCTCGTCTGCGCGGAGAGCCAGTGCCGCAACGCTTGCTCCGAGATGCAAGCATGCGGCATCAAAGATCAGGTGTGCGTCCGCAACGCGTGCTTCGACCCGAACGAGGTCGACGCGGGGTTCGACGCTGCACCGGACACGGGCGTCGACGCGGGCGCGGACACCAGCGTCGACACGGGCGTCGTCGTCGACGCCGGATGCATCATAGAGGCGGGCGCCGACGCGGGCCCTCTCGGCTACTCGCCGTCGAACTTCGATCCGCGCGCGCTCGCGATCACCGACGGCGGCACGCCGGACGGCGGCGTCAGCTGGACGAGCCCGCCGGCGTACGTGTGCTCGACCGCGAGCTGCACGGCGGCGTCCCTCCCGACACCGGTGACGATCACGCTCAACGACGCCACGCAGGCCGATCTCTACATCGTGTCGAGCTTGACGATCCAATCGTCGGCCGTGCTGACGTTGCTCAGCAACGTCGAACCGCGCCCCGTCATCTTGGCGGTCGTCGGCGACGTGGACATTCAGGGAGACATCGCGATCGCCGGAGCCTTCAACGTCCCCGGCTCGGGCGGCAACCCCGTCTTCGGCTCGGGTGCGCAGGGCCCCGGCGGCGGTGGCAACGGGCTCAGCATCTCGTATCCGAACAGCGCGGCGGGTGGCGGCTCGTTCTGCGGCGTCGGCGGAGGTGCTGCAGGTGTCGCGCCGCTCGCGCCCGGCGGCAGCATGTACGGACACGCCGACCTGATCCCGCTCGTCGGCGGGTCCGCCGGAGGCTACGCGAACGGTGGCCCCGGCAACGGGTATGCAGGCGCGGGCGGCGGCGCACTTCAGATCTCGGCGGGCGGAAGCATCACGATTCGAACGGTCGGATCGATCAACGCCGGCGGCTCGGGCTACTGGGGCGGCGGAGGATCGGGCGGCGCGGTGCTTCTCGAAGCGCCGATCATCCGCATCTCCGGCCGCCTCGGCGCGAACGGCGGCGGCGGAGGTCGTTACGCGGGCACCGCCGAGCTCCAGGGTGCGACGGCGACGGCCACCGACCAACCCGCCGTCGCGGGGCCCAACACCGGCGCCGGAAGCGCGGCGGCGAACATCAACGGCGGCGACGGCACCATCGGCGACGGCGGCGCGGCACCCGGCTCCGGCGGCGGCGGCGCCGGTCGGCTGCGTATCAACACGTGGTGCGGCGCGGCGACGATCGATCCGTCGGCCATCGTGAGCCCGCACGTCACGACGGTGTGCGCGACGCAGGGGACACTGAAGCGCTGACGGATCCCACGCGCGCGCCTTCGATCGACGACCGCCGACGTCACATACCGCCGCAGGCCGCGCTGCGGATCGACGCCGTCACACGCCCGCCGTCCGTCGTGGTGCAATCCAGCTCCACGTCGGCCGCCATGGTCCCGCCCGTTTGCGGGCGCAACGTGGCGTCGAATCGGGAGCACTGCTGTCGCGAGACGTCGACGCTGCGAAAGGGGCTTGCGCGCTGGATGCCGATGGCGAACACCTCGCCGGATTTCGCGTGGAGCTGGAGCGAGTAACCGCTTCCACTCCACACCGCCCAGCTGAGCGCTCCGAGGGCCGTCTGACTCGCTCCGGAGGAGCAATCGAGCGCCGTCGCGTTCCACGTGCCGAGCAGCCCGCCCGTCGACTCGAACGTTCCGGGCGTGGGCGCATCCGACCGCAGGTCCCGGTCGATCGCGGCCGCCGGCTTCGCCACGCGAACGCGCTTTTGGTTCTCGCACCCTGCAGCAGCCCCCGCATTGCACGCGCGCGCGTAGTACTTCGCCGCTGCGTCGACATCGCGAGCGACTCCCGAGCCGAGCTCCCAGTGCGCTCCCGCGTTGTTGCAGCTCTCGGCGCTCCCCAGCTCGCATAGAGTGGCGCAGCTTCGGAAGTCGCCAAAGGCGCACCCGGTGGTCGCGGCCTTGGTAGGTGGCGTCGCCTGCACCACCGCACACGAGGTCGCGAGGAGCAGAACGCCGATACCGAATCGGGCCATACGTCTTCCGACTTCAAGTCATGTGCCACCGCAATTGCGGGGCGTTGACGGCGCGGTCGAGTCTGACGAGGGGCGAAACGTCGCCGTCCGACGGCAGAGCGCGCTGCAGGCTGTCCCGCCCGGTTGAACGCGGCGCACGCGGCGATCGCGCGTGCGGTGGTGTCGCGCTTGGTGCCGCGCTGAGCGTCACACCACGATGTCGAAGTGCAGCACTTCCTCGCGCGTCCCGAGCGACTCGTAGAGCCGAATCGCCGGATCGTCCCCGTAGTCCGCTTGCACGAAGACGACGTACGCGCCCGCTTCTTTCGCGATGCGCCGCAAGAGATGAATGAGCTCCGTCGCGATCTTGTTTCGCCGATGCGCCTCCGCGACGGCGAGATCGTAGATGTAGACCTCGCTTCGCTCGCGCTCGAACTTCTCGAGGACGTACGCGACGAGACCACCGACGACGGCGCCTTCATGGCGCGCGACGAGCGGGATCACGTGCGGCTTCGCGAGGAGCGCGCGGAGATAAGCGTCCGACGGAGGGGCTTCTTGGTAGGTGCTCCGTTCGCCGAACGCTTCGCCGAAGACCGCGTTGAGCTCCCGGAAGAGAGCGACGTCGTTCACGCGTTCGTACGAGTAGCGCATGGCGTACTGTAACGAGAATCAGGCCGGCGCGAAGACGGGACGCTCGCGCCATTAGCGCGTGCGATGTCATTCGGTTCCGCTCACCGCGCGCCACCGAGAGAGAAACACGTCGTCTTCGGCGACATCGCAAAGCGCGCGCAGCGTTCGCTCGACGTACTTTCGGTCGAACGCTCGCGCGTGGCGGCGCATGATGCCTTCCGCGTCGAGCAGATCACGCGGGCGACCGGCGGCGAGCTTGAGGATCAGCAAGTCCTCCGGAGTCGGGAAGCGGACGGCGCGGCGAAAGACCTTGATCGTTCGTGACCGTTCGAGCGCCTGATCCTCGATGAAGAGGCTCCGGATCATCAAATCGAAATGAAAGCGGCCTCGCGTCAGACGAAGGGATCGTCCCGCAGCGATCGCCTCGCGTTCGGCTTCGATATCGACCTCGAAGCCGCGAGCTGCTGCCGCAGAGAGCAGAGCTTCGATCGCCTTTTCGTCGACGAAGATCACGGCGTCCAGATCGGCAGTGAAACGCGGTTCGCCGACTGCCGTGACCGCCACACCGCCGATGATCACGTACTTGGTGCGTCGTGCCCTCAGAAGATCGAGGCACGCGCGACAGAAGTCATCGAAGCTTTCGCGCACGGAGCATCCGTATCGACATGGCGAGCGACGGCGGCCGCGGAGACGGTGGTGGACACGCGAGCCGCGCGAGGTCCGAGGTCCAGAGCGCCACGCCGATTTCCAGCGATTCCTCGGGCGACATCGCCTCGAGCTCTTGCGCCGCATCGCGCGCAGGGCGCTTCCGAGCCATGCGATGAAACTAGCAGATGCCGGCGTCCACAGCGCGCCATCGCTTGATCCGCTACCGACCATCCGCCCCGTCGGTCCCGCCGAAAACGACCGCAGTGTCGCCGCGCAGTTCCCCGATTCCGAGTCAGTGAACGCGGCGCTTCGTGCTGTCATCGCCACGCGTGACCGCTTGAACGTCGATTCGCTCGCGACGTGGGAGCCTGCGCGTCGACGCGAGCTGCCGTCTGACGGTCATCCGGACTTCTCTCTCCTCACGCGACTGTGGATGAACTCGAATGCCCGTGCTGGCCCTCTACGGCGTCCTTCTCTCCAATGCGGTGTCGGTGATGCGCGAGGCTGACTCGAAGCGCGCGTTCGTGCTCTCCTCGCATGCCAAAGGGAGACGACCCATTGATCGACATCATCACGTACGTATTGCCGCTCGGGACCTCGCAGTTGTATCCGCCCGTCTCCGTAGTGACCCCGAATCCGCCGACGAGGCTCTTTCCGCCGCTCGAGCCGTCTGTTGCGTTCGCGTCGCTGAACGACGTGATCCGCCACTACACGCTGAGCTCCCTCCAGTGCGAGGGGCTTCTTCCGAGCATCGCCTCGATCGTGGTGGGCGGGTCCGACCAAGCCCCGCACGATCCGTTCACCATCATGATGACGTTCGACGACTCCGTGAAACCGGCTGTCACGGGCTTCGCGTTCGCGCATCAGGCGTTCCTTCAGGCGGGCTTCAAGGCGCTGAACGGCGCGCAGAAGATGCAGACGACGTCCGCGTGGAATCCGATGTCGGGCTTCCAAGTCAACGGCTCGGACGGTCTCTGCGAGTGGGCGTTGTGCCTCCCGCTCGGCATGGCGATGTGGAGTCAGAAGGCCGTCACGCTGATGCACTACCCGCCGTACATCGCCATGCAGCACGCCGACTACCTCTACAACAACACGCTCATTCGCTGGCAGAGCCTGCTCACGTGCTGCGGGGCATCGAGCGCGACGCTCGGCGCCTACACGACGATCGTCGACGTGAACCCGATCGCCGCGCCCGGATCGGGCCAAAGCGAGTATCCGAACGACTACTTCCCGATCATGATGTCGTCGCTCTTCTTCGACGATGCGACGAACAACGCCGACTACATCCGCTCGATGCTCGGGACGCTCCTTACGCAGAATCCCCAGCTCACGACGGCGACGCTCCCGCTGCTCGTCTGTGGCTCGCCGACGTACGATCCGCAGGCGCCCGGCTGGTTCCGCGTCGCGTACAAGGCGCAATTGCCGACGGTACCGACCGAAAAGTACCCGACGCTCCCCGGCATCGTGCAGGCGAACGTGCTTCAGGTAGGTAACGTGCAGCTCTCGTCCGGCGCGCTGCCGACTCCCTACATGCTTGCAAACCACATGATCGCGGCGGGCGTCATCGGCAGGATGACCGGCGTCGGCTGGTCGTACGCGACCGCCCTGCCGGACATTCGCCAATACGAAGCGCAGGATCTGGTGGCCGCGGAGTTCATCCGACTCATCGGCGATGACCCGACGCTCGATCCCGCCACGGCGAAGGCGCAGGCGGTTCAGCGGTGGTACGGCCCGGCCGGCGTCACCGGCGTGCCGACGCCGCCGGCCGACGTGGACAAGGTCTCGCTTTGCGCGATGGCGCTCGTCGACACGTACTTCAGCCTGGTCACGTACATGCCGTGGTGGGATCTGCCGACCGCGATCGGGATGGTGCAGAGTGCGTACGGGCGGTTGGGCCCCGATGCGTACAACCCGTGCCGCCAGGACATCTACCCGCCGCCGAGCACCGATCCGAAAGTCTGCTCCTACAAGACCGGCGTTTGCCAGGGTTGCCCAGAAGGTCAGAGCCCGTGATGCGTATCGGCGCGGGCGCGCACGAGATCCTCGCTCAGAAATCGCTCCTCGCTCAGTAGTTGCCGCCGCCGCCGCTGCCCGCGTCGAGGAAGCTCGGGCACGCGTGATGCGGGAACGTCACGGTCATCGTCGGCGAGCATGTCTCACCGCCCGTCGTCGCCGCGCACACTTGCACCGTGTCGTGCGCGATGCCGGTGTTCCACTCCGTCCACGCGAACGTGCGCGCGCCGGGGCTCACTTCCTTCGCGTACGCGACGCCGCCGCGCTTCATGTAGTACGCGGCGCCGCTCGGGCCGTGCTGGCACGACGCGGTCGCGGCGTCGTGGCAACCGACGGACGCGGAGCACGTCGACGGCGCGGTCGTCGGCGCGGGGCCGACCGGGATGAGGATGCTGCCTTGTGGCGTCGACACGTAGACGGGCGGCGGAGGCGCAGCGACCTTCCAGTATTCGAAGTGGTACGTCGTGCCCACGCTGCATCGCGAGACGAAGTGATGACTCTGGATCGTCGTCATCATGTTCGTGAGGTCGCCCGCCTGCCCAGTCGCGAGACGAACACTGCCCGCGGAGAGCGCGTGGGTGTTCACGTCGCTGGCCCACACGACAGCGAGCGCGTTCGGATCGAACGCGGTGCACGCCTCACCGGCGAGCGTCGCCGCCGTCGTCGGCGCGGTGCCTGCGGGCGTGAGCATGTACGTCATCAGTTCGGACGAGCGCGCGAACGAGTCGTCGACCGCGCAGAACTGCCCGAAGCCGAACGCGTGCGCGACGTCGAGGAAGCGCTGCGCGACGGCTTGCGCACCGGCGTAGCGCCAGAAGCTTCCCGTGGCGGACTTGTCGGCGATCTGCCATCCACCAATGCTGTCCGCGAAGATGCCGAGGTGCGCCGCGTCGAACGACTGGCATCCGGTGATCGCGGCGCTCGTCGACGCGACGTTCGGCTCCTCCGATGTGTCCGACGTGGGTGCGGTGCATGCGGCGGCGACGCCGACGAAGAGGGCGAGCGGGACCAAACGAGCGAGCGTCTTCATGATGCGAATTCTCCAGGATGGGGTTCGCCTGGAGTAGGACGCCGACGCAGGAAACCTGACGGCGTGCGCGATCGAAATCGTCACGCGCCACGCGGCCTCGACGTCGAGGAGCTTCGACGTGCGATGCCCGACGTGAAGATCGCACGACGTCGCCTCGTTGCCCGCGCGATCGAGGAGGACGATGTCGCAGGCATTGCGTTTGGGTAGACTCGTTTCGAAGCGCCGCTCGTCGCGCCAGCCCTCTACGCCCAACGACGCCGGATGGAGCCCGCCGTGCGTCGGATCGATGGAGGTCACGTTGAAGTTCGACGCGCCGAACGTGTTCAACGACTCGACGACGATCTATCGCTGATCGGATGCCCACCGAGCACAACCGCTCTTACTTGGCGACGAAGGCGGCGCGGTCCGGCCACACGATGGACGTCAACGGCGCTCACCTCGCGGAGCAGGACGACTGACGCCGACGCGTGAATCGCTGCTTACGGCACCGGCAGCCTGCAGACGCCGGGCGCCGAAGAGCATGTGCCATGCACACAAAACGCCGCGCAGTCGGCGTCGGCGAAGCACGGCTTCGCGTTGCACTCCTTGTCGACGCCGCACAGAAAGTTGGTCGGGCAGTCGGTGCTCAGCGCGCACGGCTTCGCGCGGCAGCGGCCGAGGGCGTTGCACGCGAGCGCAGGCGACGTCGTCGTGCACTCTGCGTTCGTCTTGCATTTCGCGATGCAAACGTGACCGCCGCACGCCGCGGACTCGCAGACGAAGTCGGCGCCGCTGTCCGCGCAGTCAGAGTCGTTCGCGCATTCGTTCGGTGGCGCAGGGCCGCCGCAGATGGGATCCTCGACGCGCGCGCAGCTCCCGCCGTTCCCGCCGTCGGCGCGGCAGTCGAGGTCCCGGCGGCAACCCGTCGTGCCGCCGTCGCCGCTGGTGCTCGCGTCGTCGCCGGCGCCGCCGTCGGTGCCCGTCGTTCCACCGGTGCTGCTGCACGCGATCGCCGTCGCAGCGATCATCGCGAATGTCGACATGCCGCGCATGCCATGAATGGGAACGCGCTTCGCCGTCGAACGCAAGTCGTCGCCATGAAAGCGGCCTCGCGTCAGACGAAGGGATCGTCCCGCTGCGATCGCCTCGCGTTCGGCTTCGATATCGACCTCGAAGCCGCGAGCTGCCGCCGCAGAGAGCAGAGCTGTCATCGAAGCTTTCGCGCACGGATGCCGATCTGGACGCCGTGATCTTCGTCGACGAAAAGGCCGTAGCGCGACTCGTCACGCGTTGCAGGGCAACACCTCGCGCGTGCGGATCGATGCACGTCGCGACGCGATCCCGCGCACTTGACCGCGGCACGCGCGTTGCGATGAGCGCGTCGCATGAAAACGCGATCCATTCTCTCGCTCGTGAGCCTCTCCCTCCTCTCCACCGTCGCCTGCGGCTCCGCCGGTGAGAGCGAACAACAACAAGACGACGCGCTCGGCGGCAAGGTGATCCAGCCTCGCCCGCTCGTGAACGCATGCGGCAACATGAGCGTCACGCCGCACATCACGAGCACGACGTTCGCGCATCCGCAGTCGCTCGACACGAGCGGCGGCGCCCCGGCGAATTGGAATCCCGCGGACGGACGATTCACCGCCGGCAACATCCAGTACGTCTCGGGCAACTCGGTTCGCCTCGAGCTCGCGACCGACGGATGCACGTACGTCCAGCAAGTGAAGATCGGCTCGACGGTCCTCACGCCGACGTACACGAACGGCTACTGGTACAGCGTCCAAGACGAACGCAACGACACCGGCGCGCACGTGATGAGCATTTGGCTCTTTTACACGGGGACCGGCGACGGCTCGAGCGACGACGTGTCGATCACGGTCGGCCGCTCTGCCGGTGCGGGCACCGCGACGTACTCGTTCCCGCTCGTGCGCGTGAAGAGCGTGCAAGCGTCGTCGACCGACGCATCGATTGGGACGTCGGGCGCCGAGATGTACAACATGTTCGCCGAGTCGCTCGACGCGAAGTTCAACGGCGCGACCAACTCGACGGTCATCAACGGGCGACGCCTCTACGACTACGACGCGAACGGGCTCAGCGTTCGGATCGATCAGACCGGGATCTGGTTCACGTTCAAGTTCAAGGCGGACGTCGCGAACTACTGCGATCCGGTCGCGACGGTGACCGGAACGTTCACGTTCGACACCAACCCGCCGGGCACGGTCGGCCTCAAGCTCCGTTGGGTCAACCCGGTGCACGCGAACCTCGACTGGGGTTGGTGCTCGGCGCTCGTCGACGTTCCGCTGCTCGGACTCATCGCCGACGTGGCGTACACGATCGTCGGCGACAACGGCACCGGGAGCTCGGTGCAAGGCGCGCTGACCGACGACATCAACGCATCGGTCCCCAATCTCGGCGGCGGCGCGCTCTTCCTCGACGGCACGACGACGAGCACGGATCTCCTCTCGGTGAAGTTGAAGCTGCCGTTCCCGTCGGTCGAGCTCGCCGTTCCGTACGACGCGTTCGACATGGGGCGCACGGCGACGCGCATCCCCGGTGGTCAGAAGGTGATGCTCCTCGCGACCGGCCTCGGCATGAACGACTACGTCGCGCGCGTCACTCCGCAGACGACGCTCTGGTCCGGACCTGCGGGCGTGCCGCGAGACGACTCGACGCTCCTCCCGAACATGCGCAAGGTCGCGCGGTCGGGAGCGCTCGTCGACAACGGCGCATCGGTCGCGCAGCTCATGGCGAAGACGTCGGTCGCGCCGATCTCGACGTCGACGTGGCGCTACTCGCCTGGCTGTTCGATCACGTCGCCGGGCGGCGGCAAGCTCGTCGTCGCGGGCGGTGTCCCGGAGATCCGCTTCGGCGTGAACGACACGGTCGCAGACGCGCAGCGCTTGCGCGGCCTCTCGGCGCACGGCTACTCGATGCGCCTCTTCTTCGGAGCGGGCGGCGCGCCTTGCGCCGGGACGACGACCGGGCCGGTGTTGCAACAGGGCGGCACGATCGAGCGGTAGCCGCGTCGCGGACCGCGCGGCGGGCTCCTGTGTCACGTCATCGGTGAATCCGCGCCGTCGTGAGCACGAGCCCGTCGCGACGGAGCTAGCGAGATGGAGGGACGTCGTCGTGGATCCGTCGTCGTGCGGCGAGACGCGCGCTTCGTGGAAGGCGACGTACCGCCCATGCGTGATGAAATTCAGCACGCGCCCGCGCGGCTCATCCCGCGTCCTCGTCGGCGTTCGGAGCGGCGCGATTCACTTCTTCTTCACGCGTCGCTCGCAGGCTTCGTCCCCGGCAGCGCCTTACTCAGCGGGAGCATCGGCCCCAGCGTCGTGCGCGTCGGCGCACGAGCCTGCGTCGTCGCTCGCGTGCCACTGTAGATCGCTCTCGCAAGTGACGTGTCCCCTGCACCACGGGCAGACGAGGCCGCGCCGTTTGTCGCATGACGTCGCGGGGGCCGGATCCGGCGGGCATTGATCGCAGTACGCGAAGCTGCCCCAATCGCATGACCATGCACCGCTCACGCAATGGCACGACGACACCAAGTCGCGAAGCCGCGGGCAAGGCGACAACCATGGCCCCGTGCAGCTCTTCGTCGGAACCACGTCGCAGCTCGCGCCGACCATGATGTTGCTGGGGCAGTCCGTGCCGAGCATCGAATCCTGGCTTGCGCCGCTCGCGTCCTGTGAGCGGCCCGCGTCGCCGTCGCCCTGCGTCGCCAGCTCGCTACCGCACGCAGGCGTGAGCGACATCGCGAGCGCGACACCACGGACACCGAGCACCTGAAACCTCCCCGGCGTCGACATTCCCCCTCCTTTAGCACTCGAGAGCCATGCTTTCGGCCGCGGGCTCGAGTTCTCTACATCCACGCCAGTGGGATGAGCCCCAAGGCAGCGAGCCCCGCGAGCAGGCCCAGAGATGCACGGCCCGTCGCGCGGTCGGCGAAGCTGTAAGCGTAGATCCCTTTGACGACGTTGTTGCTCGCCGCCGCGATCAAGATGGCCGCTGCGGCCGTCGGCAGCGGCACCGAGGCCGCGCTCGATTGAGTGAGCCCCAAGATGAATGGGTCCACATCCGTAACGCCCATGACCGCCGCGAGAGAGTAGAGACCGGCCCTGCCCAGGTACTCGCGGGCCAAGCTCGTGAGGATCAGAACGACGACGAAGATCAGAGCGAACAAGAACGCCGCCCCGAGCTCGAGGGGATTCTTGGGCTCCGGCGGCTTGCCGCTCCGTGAAGCGTTGCTCTCGGCTCGTCGTGAGACGAGCCAGCCCACGACGCAGGCGCCCGCACCGAGGCTGAGGAACACTGGAGCGAGCCTCAGCGCGAGGCCACGATTGAAGAGCGCGACGAGTACGACCAGCCGCGCGTACATCACGCCCGACGCCGTGAGGATGGCCCCCGCGAATCGATGCGGACGCGATTCTCCCTTCGCTTGCCGCGCGAGAACGACCGTCGTGACCGTGGACGAATAGACGCCGCCGAGGATCGCCGACAGGAAGAGTCCGCCGCGGCCCTCGAGCAGCTTCTGAAGGACGTAGCTCGCGAAGGAGATGCCGCTGACGGCCACGACGACGAGCCAGATCCGGAATGGATTGATCTGAAAGCGCGTGATCTCGCGTGCTGGAATGACCGGCAGGATGACGGCCGCCAGGACAAGGAACTTCGCGGCCGTGATGATCTCGGTCGAAGCGACGTGCTTGGTCAGTCCTTCGAGACCCTTCTTCAGCTCGAGGAGGAGCACGCAGACCACGCCGAGCGTCGTGGCGATCCAGTAGTGCTCATACTGGACCAACCCACCAATGACGTAGACGAGCAGAGCGCTCATCTCCGTCGCGACCCCCACGGTTGAATCGTGCTCGACCTTGTGTCGATAGGACAGCAGCATGAAGCCGCCGATGACCCCGAACCCGACTACCCACGGGACGAACCCGGGAGAGGATACGAGCGCGAGGCCATAGCTCACGAGCCCGATCAGCGGAAAGAGCCTTACGCCGCCGAAGCCGAGGGTGGCGTCACGCTGTTTGGCCTCCTCCCGCTCGAGTCCTACGAAGAACGCAAGCGCGAGCACCAGCGCGACCTTGATCGCGCCGACCGGCGCGGACGCCAGCAGCTCATTCACTTGGTCACCCCGAACGCTGGCTTCGCGATCGGCGACGTGAGGTCGAGCGGCGCCTCGGGCGTCGTCTTCGTGGTGCGGCTGGCGGGATCCAAGAACCGGTACGCGAGCAGCTTGATCCGGTCGTTCAACATGAACCATAGAAGCGCGTAGCCCCACACGAGCATCGCCCAGCCCCAGCCGAGCGGCGTCATGAGGAGTCCGTACACGGCAATCACGGTCGCCACGCACTGGGTGCCGAGGACGGCGATCCAGACCACGCGCGCCGGGCGTATCGACCAGAACGGACCGCGCGTGCGCGTGAGGAAAATCGTCAGATGACCGGCCACGGAAAGCTTCAAGTACATCAATGTCTGGATGTGCGCGCGGTCGAGGTGAAAGACTCGCTCTGCCAAGTAAAATAGACCGAAGGCAGAGACGACTCCGGTCGTGCCCAGTGCCGTGGCGACTCCGAGCACGACGCGCATGTTCCAGGCTTCGGGCTGGTTCTTGTGGTGGACGTTGTCGTAGGCGATAGACAGAATGGCGCCGTCGTTGAGCAGCGCCAGCATCACGATCATCACCGCAGTCAGCGGGTAGAAGTTGAAGACCAGGATCGCCAGCGTCATGAACAACAGGACGCGCAGCGTCTCGGCGATCCGGTAGATCGCGTAGCTGTTCATCCGTTGGAAGATGCGGCGGCTCTCCTTGATCGCGTCGATGATGACGGAGAGCCCCGGCGTCATGAGCACGATGGCCGCCGCCGCGCGCGCCGCGTCCGTCGCACCCGAGACGGCGATGCCGCAGTCGGCCTTCTTGAGCGCGGGCGCGTCGTTCACTCCGTCGCCCGTCATGCCGACGATGTGTCCGCGCTTCTGGAGCACGTCCACGATGTGGAACTTGTGCTCGGGAAAGACCTGGGCGAAACCGTCCGCCTTCGCGATCGATTCCGACACCTCCGCGGTTTCCGTCCGCTTCGCGTCGCCGAGCGCACTGCCGTCGAGGATGTTCTCGCCCATTCCCAGCTTCTTCGCCGTCTCCTTGGCAATGGCGAGCGCGTCGCCCGTCACCATCTTGATCGTCACGCCCATCTGGGCGGCGGCGGCGACGGTGCTCTTGGCGTCGTCGCGCGGCGGATCGAAGAGCGGCAAGACCCCGAGGAATTGCCAGTGCCCCTGATCACCCGTACGCGCGACGCCGAGTGAACGGAAGCCGCGCTTCGCGAATTCGTCGATCGCTTTCTTCGCGGCGGTGCGCACGCCGTCGGCGTCGCCGTCGGCGTCAGCGTCGGCGTTGCCGGCAAGCGCCAGGATCACCTGCGGCGCTCCCTTGGTTACCTTGACCTCGTGTCCGTCGCTCGTCTTGATCGTGGCCTCGGTGCGCTTGTGCACCGGGTCGAAGGGCTGAAAGTGGATCACCTGATCGCCCTTGGTCGCGTCCTTGTCCTTCAGTCCGCCGAGCACTGCGAGATCGATCGTGTCGTTGTCGTCCGCGCGCGACGCACGCGCGGCGCACAAGGCGAGCAGCTCCGCGGAGACGTTCTCGACGCAGAAGGGCTCTCCCAGCGTCAGCTTGTTCTGCGTCAACGTCCCTGTCTTGTCGGCGCAGAGGATGTCGACGCCGGCGAGCTCCTCGATCGCGACCAGGCGGCTCACGATCGCCTGCTTCTTCGCCAGCAGTCGCGCGCCGACGGCCATCGTCACCGACAGCACAGTCGGCATCGCCACCGGGATCGCCGCGACTGTCAGCACCAGCGCGAACTGGAGCGTCGTGACGATGCGGTCAGCGCGGAAGATGGCGACGCCGATGATGATGGCGACGAGGCCTACCGCGAGCACGATGAGGTAGTTTCCGATCTCGAGGATGGCGCGCTGAAAATGGCTGACGGTCTGGGCGCCCTCGACGAGTCGGGCGGTCTTGCCGAAGTAGGTGCTCGCGCCGGTCGCGTACACGAGCGCGCCGATCTCGCCGCGGCGCACGATCGACCCCGAGAAGATGGCCTCGTCGGGTTTGCGGGTCGCGGGCAACGACTCGCCCGTCAACGCCGACTGATCGACCTCGATCGGCTCGCCCGCGAGGAGGCGCGCGTCGGCCGGCACGATGTCGCCGAGGCGCAAGCGGATCTCGTCACCAGGGACGAGCTCGCGGGACGGCGGATGGGTCCATTTTCCGTCACGCTTCACGCGCGCACTGATGGCGAGCTTGGCTTTCAGGGCGGCAATCGCGTTGCCTGCTGAATGCTCTTCCCAGAAGCCGACGATGGCGTTCGCCAACAAGAGGACCAGGATGATCCCGAAGTCGGCCCAGTGACCCACGACGGCTGAGAGGGCAACCGCGCCCTCGATCATCCACGGGATGGGGCCCCAGAAGTACTTGAGGAACGCCAGAAGAGGATTGGTCTTCTTCTCCTCGATCTCGTTCGGGCCGTACTGCGCCAGCCTCTTCTGCGCCTCACCCTGCGTGAGGCCGTCGGGCGAGCAACCGAGCTTCGCCTTCAACTCCGCCATCGGAAGGGACTTCAGATCGTCTTGCATCAGGCTGCCTCGCGTGTGGCGTTCGCGTCGAGCTGAGGCGGTGTTGCTCGCGCATCGGGCCCACGAAGTGAGAGCCCGACGTTCCGGACGAACGAGCGCGCGAGGGCAAGGGCAAGAACGGCGAGGACGTAGCCGCTGACGAAGACGACGACTGCAGCCAGGGGAATCTCGAGCCATTCACGCACAATCGAAGTGTGCGGGCACCAAGCGTGCCGAATCGATGATCCGCACGAGTCCGCGAGTGGCTTCATTCCTCGGCTTGCGAGAAGGTCGTAGTTGAGGGCGCATCGCGACGAGCGACGGTGCGCGCGCGCGTGCTCACTCCGCCCACAAGGCGCCGAGCTCGAGCTCGATCGCTTCGAACGGCTCGGCGCGCACGAGCGCGTCGCCGGTCCACGTCGCGATCCGCAGCCACTTGTCGCCTTCGAGCCGCCACACCTCGAGGAGCTTCGCCAGCGGATCGACGAGCCATGCGTGGCGGACGCGCTCGCGCGCGTAGAGGTCCATCTTCTCTTTGCGATCGAAGGCTTGGGTGCCGGGCGACACGACCTCGCAGAGCCAGTCGGGCGCGAGCGAGATGAATGCGCTCTCCATGGGGAGGCGCGGCATCCGCTCGCGTCGCCAACCCGCGAGATCGGGGACCACGATATCTGGCTCGACGCCGAGGTGGAGCTCGGGCTCGTCGAGGATGACCCAGCCGCCGGGGCCGCCGCGGCCGCGATCGAACGGTCCCCCGAGCTGACGACCGAGATCCGACGAGGCGCGCGCGTGCGGGATCGCGGGACGCGGCATCGTGTGGAGGACGCCGTCGACGATCTCGGCGACCACATGCCGCGGCGCCGCGAGGACGTCGGCGTAGGTCGCGCGCTTCTTCGGCGGATCGCCCATGCGTGATGAAATTTAGCACGCGCCCGCGCGGCTCATCCCGCGTCATCGTCGGCGTTCGGACGCGCGCGCGAGGACACCGCTCCATTCATCGGCGCGTGGTCGCTCAGGGCACGCACGCTCCTCCGGATGGCGGCGTGCTTGGCATCCCACTGCACGCCGGGCCGTACATCGGTGGCGTGAGACACACGCCCACGGGGAAGTTCATGAAGTCAGTCGGCGTCACACAAACGCCGGCGCCGCAATCGGTGCCGTCGCAACACAGTCGAACGCACTGCCCCGACTTCAGATCGTGATCGGTCGTGTAGCGGCACGTCGTCCCCGGTCCGCAGAACGGACCGGCGACCGGATCGCACGCTCCGCACAGCGCGACGGTGCCCTGCGTCGCGCACGCGAAGCCGTTGCGGCTCGGGCCGACGTCGCACGCCTCGCCGGCGCCGCACCCGGTGAGCATGATCGGGTTGCACGACGCGGGCGGAACGAACGGAGCGGGCGCGCTCGGCGTCGAAGGCGTGGGAGCTGCGGCGAGGTCGGGCGTGATGAAGCTGAACCGAAAGCGATCGAACGTCTGGTCGCCGCCCGCGGTGAACGTGACCGGGTACGTGTCCTCCACGGCCAAGTAGACGCGCGCGCCGGTCGAGTAGAGCCCGTCGAATCGCAGCTTCGAGCTCTTCGCGATGCCGTCGTGCCAGAGATCGGTCGTGACTCCGTCGACGATGCGCACGACGCGCGTCGCGCCGCCCGCGCCGTGCGCGACCACGTAGAGCGCGCCGTCGTCGGTGATCGCTTGGCTGTCGATGACGAACGTCGGATCGAACGGCGACGGCATCTCGAACGCGAGCACCATCTTCGCCGTCGATCGATCGAATCGAAAGATCTGCCACGTGCGCTTCGCCGGATTCGCGAGCCACACCCACGCGTTCGTCGGCGTCGTGAGGAGATGAAGCTCCGTCGCGTCCTTGTCGACGGGCGTCGTGTGAATGCGCCGGAGCGTGTGAAACATCGGGTACGTGAAGGACGTGTCCGCGGCGTCGGTGAAGACGTCGAGCGCGTAGCTGGCGTCGGAGTACGTCGCGATCTGGAACACGTACGCCGGTCCGCCGGAGGGAACGTACGGCGTGCGCGCGCCGCAGACGTAGTAGAGCGGCAGCGAGCTGTGGCGAGAGAGCGTGAGCTCGCGACGGTCGATCGCCGCGTTGATCCCTGTGCTCGCTCCCTTGGGCCGATAGTAGAGCGTGGGCGGGCAGACATCGGGATCGTCGTCGAAGACCGCGACGTCGAGCGTGCGCGACACCGCGAGGCCCGCGAAAATGGCGGTCATCGGGCTCTGCAAAACGCCGACGCCGTCGAACACGACCTCTTGAACGAGAAACGTGTCGGCGTCGAAGTGGCGGCGAACGAGCTGCGGCGCGCCGCCGCGCGAGGCCCGCACCCACGCGTACCAGCGGTCTTCGACGTCGAGCACCATCGGCGGACCGAGCGCGTTGCCGATCGTATCGAAATTCGATCCGTACTGCTTGGGGTGGGCTTCGCCGTCGGCGGAGAACGAGATCCAGCCCGGATCGAACGCCGGCGCGTTGGTACCGAGCGCCTTCGCGCTGACGGAAACGTGCAAGCGTCCACCGACGTCGCCCATCCACTGCGCACCGACGGGGACGATCGGGTACGGGTTGTAACCGCCGGCGGGATCGGGCTCATCCGGAAACGTCGCGACGGTCCGCCAGCCCTGGCCATCGTTGATCGCGCTCGCGGGAGCGCCCGAACGCTGCCCTGCGGCGTCGTCACCACCGCACGAAGCAACGACGCTCGCGACGAGCGCGCAGCACATCAAGCCGAGTACCCGCATGATCGCAAAGCTACGCCTTGCGGAGGCCGGTGAGAAGCTGGCGCAATCGTTCGTCGAGCTCCTCGTAGCTCGAACGATCACGCGGCATCAGCCCTGCAGTCCGTCCGCCAATCCCGCCGATCTCTGTCGCTTCGAACGAAGCACTGGAGTCGCGTACTCGAGGGTCGCCCTCTTCGGGGCATCGCCGCGCGTGGATTGGACAGCACGATCGCCGTTCGCGCGATGCAGGTCGCGCCGCAGCGCTTCACTTCGTCGCCGCCCAGAGACCGCTCTCCGTCGTGAAGTACACGCGACACGCGTCGCCAGCCAGCGCCGCGAGCCATGGATCCGTCGTCTTCGCGAAGGAGATCGGCGGCTTCGTTCCGTACCGTCCGGTGCGCTGGAGCGTCTGCGAATCCGCGTAGTCGTACCAATAGAAATACTCTTCATCGAAAATCGGCGTGCTCCCCGCGTACGGAATGCTCACGATCGTCGGCATCGACGCGCTTCGCCGGACGGCGAGGGTCCGCTTCTCGATCACTTGGAGATTGGTCGTGCGCTGATCGGCCTGGACGCCGAGAAAGAACGACGTCGCGTCGACGCCGAAGAGATCGATCTGCGATGACGAAGAGATCACGTCGGTCGGGTCGCCGCCTCGGAGCGGGAGCGAACGAAGGAACCTAGCGGAACCGCCGGCGCTCACCCAGTAAGCGTTCTCGGCGTCGACGTTGAGCGACGTGGCGCCGCCGGGCGCCGCGATCGTTTGCACGGTCCGCGAAGCGGCGTCCCAGCGATCGATCGACGTGCCGGTCAACGAGTGGCTCGACCAGACCAGATCGCCCGCCGGTCCGAGCGCGAGCTCGACGAGCTGGTTGTGCGGCTCGGAGGCATGCGGGTTCGGCAGGACGTCGGTCGCGCCGGTGCTCGTGTCGTAGATGACGACATTGATCGGCGTGGGCGCGGAGAGCTCGCCGCCGAGCGACGTGAGGACGGAACGAAAGTAGTAGACGTGGCCCGCGTCGGCGCGAATCGGACCGTCGAGATAGTCGCCGGCCGCGAACGTCGCGACGGCTCCGCCCGCGAGCGAGAAGCGTTTGATCGCCCCGGTCTTCCCGAACGTGAGCCCGACGAAGACGGCATCGCTCGTCACTGCGAGACCGCGCGCGAGGACGACATCGGATTGCGACCAGTCGGCGAGCTTCACCGGATCGCCCGGCGTCGATGTGCACGCCGGCGCGGGCAAGGACGGAGGCGACGCGCCGGAATCGTTGGCGGCCTCGCCCTCGACGGCGCCGCCGCAACCCGCGGCGAGCGACACGACAACGAGAAGGACATGAGGCCGCGCATTCATCATCGCGTCCGCCTACGCAATCGACATGCCGTGCGATTGGTGCGAGGAATCGCGGTGCTCGTGCGAAACGCTCGGGACGTTTCGTCGCGCCTTCGCTCACCGGCGCTGGCATCGAGCCGCAGCACCTCGCGCGTACGAGGCCGCGTTGCCGTTCGACGTCGGCGATTGGCACGTGGCGTCGAAACAAACGGCGACGCTCAGCTCCTTCACCGAACGCAGCCCAGCGTTGCACCGCGCGATCGATCGCTTTCGCGTCCGCGCGCGGCATGTTCAAGAGCTCTGGTCTACGATGTTCGGATGGCTGCGGCGGGTCGAGCGATGCGCATCGTCGGGCGGCCGCGCTTCCCGAGAATTCGGCGCGACGAGCACGCGTGGCGCGCGACGGCGTTCCTCGGCACGGCGGCAACTGCGGCGGCGGCTCTCTTCGCGGGCGCGGCGATCGCGAGCCCAGTCGTCATCGCGCTCGGCGTCCTCGGCATCTTCTCGCTCTTCTTCGGAGTCCACTTGCGCGCGCGATGGAAGCGACTGTTCGGGGCGCCGATCGTTCGGAGCGTCGATCAGATCGGCCCCGCGCACGTCGTCACGGACGGCCGGACGATCCGCCGCGAAGACGTGCGCGGCGCGTGGCGCGTCACGCGCGGTGACGGCCGGACGTGCATCGAGATCGAGCTCGACGGCGGCGCGGTCGTGGTCGCGCGCATCGCGGCCGAGCACGCGGACGAAGCCATGCGCGCGCTCGGCATCGCCGATCCGGAGCTCGCGCAGAAGCTCGAGACCCGGCCCGCGGATTGGCCGTTTCGGCAGGTCGCGCTGATGCCGTTCGCCGGCGGGCCGATTGCGCTCCTCATCGGCGCCCCAATGGGGCTATTTCTTTCCGGAGACGTCATCGCACCGATCGCGATCGGCTCGTCGCTCCTCCTCTGTCTGCTCGTGCTTCGCCTCGTGCGGCCGAAGCAGCTCGTCGTCGCGAGCGACGGCGTCGCGTACACGACGTTCGGCCGCTCGCGGATCGTCCCGCACGGCGCTCTCTCGGCGATCGTCGGCGGCCCGGGGACGCTCTCGTTTCGCGCGGCGGGCGACGCGAAGGCGCGCAGCTTCGATCTTGGCGCCGAGATCTCGGTGGAAGAGGCGATCGCACGCGCCCGCGCGTCGCCGCCGCCACCGGTCGTACCCGGGATGGATCGTGGCGAGCGCACGGTCGGTGAATGGCGCGCGTCGATCGCTGCGCTCGTTCGCGGAGGAGGAGAATACCGCGACGCGGCACTCGACCTCGACGAGGAGCGCGGCGCCGTGCGCGACGCACGCTTGTCGGTGGAGCGGCGCGTGGGCGCGGCGCTCGCGCTCCGCGCGGCCGGCATCACCGACGCGATCCGCGTCGCCGTAGACGAAGAGCCGTCGCCCGGAGTCCGGCGCGCGCTCACCCGCGTCGCCGAGACCGACGTCGACGACGCCGCGATCGAAGCGCTTCTGCAGCGGGAGCGAGCCCGCGGACGAGCGAGAAGGTCGTAGTTGATCTACCTGGGCGTGGGCTCACTACTCAATCTGGGAAGCGGGCAATGCCACCGCAGCTCCGCGACGACGTGCTCACGCGAGCGGAGCACGCTCAGGACGTGCCGCGGTCACGAAGTCGTCTCCCGCCGTCGGCGCACGAGTGTGTACGCGAACGGCCTCAGCGATTGCAGTTCGACGAGCCGGTGATCTGCGCGCGCGCCGACGTGGAGTCAGTACGCGCGCTACACGTGTGCGCGTTGCTCGAACAGTGCCCAGTGCGCGATCACCTACTGCACGACACCGGGATGAGGTCGGTGCGTCGAACGCCAGATTCATCGCCTTCTCGCTGAGGCGTCGACGAGAGCCTTGCCGCTGTTCTCTACTTCCTCGTAGCGCCTGGACACCTCGCTGGATCGACGACCTTGCAATACCCGTCGAGGCACTCGGCTCGGTTGCGTGTACGACGGCGAGAACGTCATCGCCTGGTGCCTCGACGTCCATGCCTGGATCACCGGTGCTTGGCGAGCTGCGATCCCGCTGGAATGTTTCCCAGCCAGCTCCTCGAAGCGGCTCTCACCGCAGACTAGTTCGGCGGCAGCGGAACGCTTCGGGTGGCGCGATGCGTGCGATGGGCCAGCGAACCCCGGAGGCGAAATCATGATCGACCACAAGCTCTCGCGCGGCGCGGCCATCACGCTGGCTCTCATCGTAGTCGCTTGCAACGGAGAGCAGACGAGCGGCTCGACAATGCCAGCTGCCGGCAACGCGCACGCGTACGGACTCGACGCGACGGTCGACGGCCAGTCCCCCGTCGAGGGCGGTGCCGACGTCGTCGTCGCGGACGTCGTCACGGACGCGCCCACAATCGACGTCGCTGACGGCGGATGCGCCTGCGGTTACGAGAATCCCAAGGAGTGCGCTGAGGCTCAGAACAAGTGCGCGCAGAACGCCCACGAGTGCCACGAGGTGGCAGAAGCATGCGAATGCGAAGACGAGTGCCGCGACTGACGGCGCGGCACGCTCACTCGAGAACGATCGCTCGCGTCTGCGTCGCCGTCGAGCGCCGTCAGAACTACGCTAATACCCCGAGAGCAATCCCCGTGTTGGCGAACCAGACGCGACGGCGCACGTGTGAGTTTACGGAAGCCGCGCCAGTGCAACGCGGGCAACGGCGAGTCGTGCTCGCTCCTCGGCGGTCACTACTTCTGTCGAGGATGCGTCGCGAGCGCGGCGTGTTGGTCGCACTGCTGCTCGCTCTCGTTCTCGCCCGCGTCGTGCGCCGCGAGCGACTGCGCGGGGAACTGCTCGGCGACGTATTGCCCGGCGGGGACGCACTGCGTGGTCGGCAACGGGACGAGCAGCGACTACTGCGCGTACTGAGACTTCAACGCGAGGTACGCGCGCGCCTCCGCTTCGTCCAAGAACGTCGGGTGGTTTCGCGCGTCGTCCGGGCGCTCCGTCACGTGCCGCGAAATCTGGAGACGGCCGGCGCTCGTTCGCACGAGCACGGCGACGCGCGTGAAGCCGTGATGGATGTCGCGGCGAAACTGGTACGCCACCTTCTCGAACGCGTCGTCGTTGCGCATCGGGCCTTCGCGGAGATCGATCAAGAGCACGTGCTCGGCGCGATCGATTCGCAAGAGCCCGAGCACCGTCGCGCGCGACACGTCTTCGAACTGCTCGACGGCGTCGTACGGAACCGGCGTGCGCGCCCATCGAACGAGCTTCGCTTCGGGATCGACGGTGAGGCTGAAGAAGAAGCTCTCGGCGAGCACGCGCATGCAAGAACACTCTAACAGAGGAGAGCGCGACGGGCTGTCCGCGACTATTCTGCCGAGCGAGGTCACCCATGTTCGAGCCCAGCACCGAGATCATGATCCAAGCGCCGCCGTCCATCGTGTGGCGCATCCTCATGGACACGTCGCGCTACGACGCGTGGGCGAGAAGGTCGTAGTTGAGGGCGCACCGCGACAAGCGACGGCGCACGTGTGAGTTTACGGAAGCCGCGTTATGCGCAAGTCCTCGTGGGCGGAATCGCGTACTCCTTGGCGCCACGAACGACATGGTGTTTCTCCCATGACGCCGGAGGAGATCGAGCAGTCGCGCTCGCTGGGAGTCGTCGTTCGTCATCGTCCGCAATTCACGACCGGCGCCCCGGCATGCAAACTCCTAGGCGTCCGGGGTGCGCGCGAGCCGGCGGGTCGACGGCGACGGTTCCGGTGTGCGCGCGCGTCCGTGGATCGATTGCACGTAGGCGCTAGCGACGTCGAAGCGTTTGACCATGCCGAGCACGCGGAGATCGCGCGCGAGATCGCGAACGACCGGCAGCGCCAGCAAGTCGCTGTCCACGAAGCGCTCGTGTGCGACGTCGAGGCGATCGTCGGCCGCGAGCGGCGTGACGTCGGTGCGCATCAGGTCCGCGGAGACGAGCAGTGGCGCCTGCATCTGCGTCGCGATCAGGACTTCTTCGATGTTGACGATGCCGAGCAGGCGTCCCTCGGCGTCGACGACGGGCAGGACGCCGAACCGTGACTCCGCGAAGCGCTCGACGACGATCGCGAGCGAGTCGCTGAGGTGGAGCGCGTAGATCGGCGCGTCGGCCTTGAGAAATTCCGTGACGCGCGCGCCGCCGACGAGCGACCGCGCGATCGCGCGCCGATGCGCCGGCGACTGCGCCCGCGTTTCGAGCTGTGACCCGTACAGCGATCGGCGATCGGAGAGCATGAACGCGAGGACGCATGCCCACAGCGCAGGCAAGAGCAGATGGTATCCGCCGGTCATCTCGCTCACGATGATGAGCGTCGAGAACGGCGTCTTCGCGGCCGCGGCGAAGAACGCAGCCATGCCGACGATGACGAAGCTCCCCGGATGCGGGACGAGCGCAGGCGCCCAACGGTGGAGGATGACGCCGAGCGCGCCGCCGCCACATCCTCCGATGACCATCGATGGCCCGAAGACGCCACCCGAGCCGCCGCTCCCGATCGTCATGCCCGTCGTCAGAATCTTTCCGATGGCGATCGCGATGAGCACGCCCGCGCCGACTGTCGTCTCGTGGGTGAGCGCGTTCTGAATCGCGCCGTAGCCGAAGGACAAGACTGCGAGCAAGCGCTCGTCGCGTCCGAAGGCGAAATAAAGGACGAGCGCGACGACGGCGGACCCGAACGCGCCGAGCGCGGGCTTCACGATCCGCGGCGCGCGAAGCCGATGGAACCATCGCGTGATCCCGTAGAACGAGCGCGTGTACGCGAACGCGAGGACGACCATGCAGAAGACGAGCAAGAGGTAGGGCGCGAGCTGCCAGGGATCATCGAACGTGAGATCGGGCGTCGTGAAGAGCGGCTTCCAACCGAACGCCGCGCCGAACGTGCAATACGAGACGACGCTCGCGATGCCGGCCGGGATGATCACCTCCGGCTCGAACTCGGGTGACCAGTACAAGACCTCCGACGCGAACAGCGCACCCGCGAGCGGCGCGCGGAAGATCGCGGCGATGCCCGCGCCCATTCCCGCCGCGCAGAGCACGCGACGGTCCGCGGGCCCGAGGCGCATGAGTCGCGCGAGCAACGAGCCGAACCCCGCGCCGATCTGCGCGATCGGTCCTTCGCGCCCGCCGGAGCCGCCGGTCCCGATCGTCAGCGCGCTGGCGACGATCTTCACGATAGGCACGCGGGTTCGAATGCGTCCCTCGAGCTGATGGTACGCGGCGATGACGGCGTCGGTGCCGTGCCCTTCTGCTTCCGGCGCGAACAAGAACACGATCGCGCCGCTCGCGAACCCGCCCAGCGTCGGCAAGAGGAGCAGCCACCACCATCGAAACGACGGCGCCGCACCGTCGGAGAGAAGGGAGATCGTCGGTTCGCCTCCCGGTCGCGGCGACGGAACGTACCCCGCGACCGACTCGAGCGCGTTGTGCGCCACGAATTGCGTCGCAGCGTAGAAGACGATCGCGCCCACTCCGGCGACGACGCCTACGAGGACCGCGGCACCGAGGAGGCGCATGCGCATGCGCAGCGGGCCGCCGCCGAGGCGGAGAAACTCAGGGACCCACTTTAGCATCCTGTCGGGTGAGAGCGAGAGAGCGCGAGGTCGAGGCATCTTCACGGGTGCTTTGCGGCACCGTGGGGCTCCGCGCAACGAAATTCAATGGGATCCCATCCTTCGCGAGAAGGTCGTAGTTGAGGGCGCACCGCGACAAGCGACGGCGCACGTGTGAGTTTTCGGAAACCGCGTTATGCGCAAGTCCTCGCGGGCGGAATCGCGTACTCCTTGGTGGCGGCGGAGAAGAAGGTCGCTTAAGGAGCTCATCACGCCGTCGCGGCTACGCGAAGTTCAACAGGGGGCGGGGCGTTCCCGATGAGTCTCCTTCGTCGGCTCAGGTGATCCCGCCGCTCGCGCGGATGATCTCGCCCGTCACGGCCGTGTTTGCCGCGGACGCGAGGAAGACGATCGTCGGCACGACCTCCTCGGGCCCGAGGAGGCGGCCGATCGGGGAGGCCTTCGCGCGCGCCTTCAGGAAGGCCGCGGGAACGCGCGCGGTCATGCCTTCGGTGAGCGTGAGCCCAGGCATCACGACGTTGACGAGGATCCCGGCGGGGCCGAGCTCGAGGGAGAGCGTGCGGGTGAGGCCGTGGAGGGCCGCCTTCGCCGCACCGTACGCTCCCGCGCCAGACATGCCGTCCACGGCGATGCCCGACGAGACGTTCACGATGCGTCCCCAGCGCCGGGCGCGCATCGATGGAAGGGCCGCCTGGATCGCGGCGTAGTGGCCCTCGACGTTCGTGCGAAGAACGGCGCGCCACTCGGCGGGAGGGAGCTTCTCGAACAGCGGCATCTCCCGCGGTCCTCGCTTTCCCCACGACACGGCATTGTTGACCAGGATATCGAGCCGACTCCATCGCTCGATGATCCGGGCGATGGCCTCGCCGATCGACGCGGTCGACCCGAGGTCCAGCTTCACCGCCAGGGCATCGCCTCCGCCCTTGCGGATCGCGTTGACGACCGCCTCCGCCTTATCCCTATGCTCGTGGTACGTGACGCCGACGCGCGCGCCTTCCCGCGCGAACGCGAGCGCCGCGGCCCGACCGATGCCCTGGGAGCTTCCCGTGACGAGCGCGACTCGCTCCTTCATGCCTAGGTCCATGGCGTTGTCACCGACCCCCGGAGAGATCGACCGCCTTCGCCATCGCCGCGAGGCCAGCATCGTTGCAGTGGAGGTGATCGCCGACGTCGAAGCTCGCCTTCATGGACCTCGCGTCGGCAGGATCCCGAACGATCGCCTCGAAGTCGACGATCCCGTGCACCGCGGTATTCCCGCGGATCCACGTGTTGACCGCCACACGCTTGGCCTCGCCGTCGTCGGAGTAGTAGGGCGCACCGAAGAGGAGCGCGTTCTTCCATGGCAGCAGCGTCCCGAGGATGACTTTGACATTCCTTTCTTTCGCATGCGTTGCGATAGCGGTGAGCGCCGCGGTGATGTCGTCGACGGACGGACACTGCGATGGGACGAGCGCGCCAAAGCCTATGTCGTTGATTCCGATGTGTACGATGACGTGGCTGACTCCGCTCTGGCCCAGGACGTCGCGAGCGAAGCGCTTCTGCACGCTCTCGCCGAGCGGCCCGTCCGCCGTGAGGCGGTTGCCCGCAAGTCCCGCGTTGCCGATGCCAACTCCTCGCGCGCCCGCCGCCAACCACCTGGCAAGGTGGTTCGTGAATCGCTGATTGGCATTGAGAGTCGAGCCGAAGCCATCGACGTTCGAGTCGCCGATCACGACGACGACGCTCGTGGGCTCGCGGCGGTACACGTCGACCCCGGTGACCCAGTGATAGGCCGTGGTCGTCCCGGGCGCGCGAGCGTTTGTGAGAGGCGCCATGCTCGCGGCGCAAAGCAGATTGCCCTCGCCGATGAAGCTGGTTTGCATGCCGAACTGGTGCCACGTTCGCGCCGCAGTCTCCGCCTTCACGAACACGCTGACCGCCAGGGTCGTATCCGGCGCAACGGCCATGGTCACCGCGTCCGACCACACCTCGGCCCCCGGCGCGACGGTGAACGTCTGCGCGCCGTCGACGCTGAGCGCGCGGTCGCTCGCGGCTTTGGTCTCCGAGCCGGTCGTCGCGATGGCCACGTGCGCCCCGTCGATCACCAGCGGCGCGGTGCCGTAGACGTTCGAGAGCCGAACGCGCAGCTGCTCGCCGCCGATCGAGGTCTGCAGGATGTGCCGCAGCGTCGTGTTGGTGAACGAGAGCGGCGGCGGCGGGCCTGCCGACCCGGGCGTCGCGTAGTCCGTCGGAGCAACCGACCAGGTCGTATAGGGCTCGAGCGGCAGCTTCGCGTCCTTGTCGCGTGCCGAGCGATCCGATTTCGTCGTGATGTTCATGGTCCTTTCGTACCCGGCCCTCGTGGGCGGCGATTGGAGCAAACGGACATTTGTATTCGTGCGCAGGTCGGCTTGCCGCTCTCGTGATCGCGTGCAACGGTCGAGAGCGATGGACCTCCCGATGAAGACAGCGGTGCCTCCGCTTCCCGAGCTAGCGAAGCTCGTCGAAATGGTTCACGTCGTTGGTCCGACCTCGGGAAAGCCGCTCCGGACCGAGCGCCTGCCGGATGGCTCGATGAGTCTGCTCTTCCGTCTCACGGCGGGGAGGGCGGGCTCCTCGCGATCGTCGCGTGCGGGTGAGCTCAGCATCGCCGGGCCGCGAACACATGCACTCTACAACGTCATCCCGAACGTGCTGTTTGCCATCTATGTCCGCTTCCGTCCAGGCGGCGGTGGGCCGTTCATGGGCGTCTCGGCGAGCGAGCTGATCGACGGGGCGGCGCGCATCGAGGACGTGTGGGGCAAGGATGGCCTCGAGCTCCGCGATCGGATCCTTGCGGCCGCGGGTCCCAGCGAGATGCTCGATGTGCTGCAGCGCGGACTCGCGGCGCGTGCCCGTCGGACGTTCGAGTCATCGTCCGAGCTGCTCGCGCGGCGGGCGGTGCGCATCCTCGAGTCCAGTCCACCGACACTCCGGATCGAGGAGTTGGCGGCAAAGCTCGGAGCGAGTACGCGTCATCTTCGCCGGACGTTTGCCGCGGCGGTCGGCGTCGGCCCGCGCGAGTTCGCGCGCACCGTCCGTCTGCGCCGCGCCATCGAGGCTGCCGCGTCGGAGTCGAGCCTCACGAAGGTCGCGCTGATGGCCGGCTACTACGACCAGGCGCACATGAACGCCGACTTCCGCGATCTCCTCGACGCCACGCCACGCGACTTCGTCCGCTCGCGCCGTCCGGCCGTGCTCGCGAAGAGGTAGGCTCCCCCCAAGGCAGCCATGAATTTTGCTGCACGGCGGAGTGTGGAGGTGGCCGCCTATGGCGAGGAGCTCGGTGTCGATCATGGAGACAAGGCGCTCCGCTCCCAAGCAGAGATCGTCGAACGATCCATCGAAACGGGCGATCCGCGCGCGACCAACTTCGCGGAGGCGTGCGTGCGCGAGTTTCGCCACAATCGCAACGAGTACCTCGCCGCCGCGCAAGACTGGGCGATGCGCTTGCACCGCGCGAAGGCGTGGAGCCCCGGGACGTCTATCGGGGAATGCCCCGTCCCTTGTTGAAAACGAGAAGTAGCGGCGGCCCCTCGGCCGGCCTGAGAATCAGGGGCGGTGCTCATCGAGGAGTTCGGAGATTCTGACAAATACGCAGCGCTATTGAAGGAGCTCAGCCCGAGTCGCGACTTCGGCGAGAAGGTCGTAGTTGAGGGCGCACCGCGACAAGCGACGGCGCACGTGTGAGTTTACGGAAACCGCGTCATGCGCAAGTCCTCGCGGACGGAATCGCGTACTCCTTGGAAACCACGCGCCCGCGGTTGCACGTCGGGGCCGCGGTTACGCGTGACCTTTCTCCAATGAGCGCACGACGCAGCCAACCCCGAACGGTTCGGGACGCTGCGCCGGACCTCGTCTGGAGACCGTCACTCAAATGTCCAACGCGAAAAAGAGCAGCACCAAGAAGCCTTCCCGTCAGCAGATCATCCACAACGCCGTTTCCTCGTTGCAGCGCCTGGAGGCATCGCTCGGTATCGATCCCGCGATGCTTCCCAACGAAAGGAAGCGCATCCAGGGGCTCGGGACCGTCCCTACGATGGCGATCACGATCGCCGCCAACATCGCGAAGCAGACCCGATGCAGAATAGGTGCTTTGTGTCTCCGACCAGCCACATTCACGCCGAGTCCTCTCGCCGGATGAGCGCTGCGTCCCGTGCGGCATGCCAGTCCGTGAGACCTTCGATGACGCGCTCGAAAATCGCCACGGAACACGCGCTCACGTCGAACGTGTTCTCGTACGTGACGAGGTCGAAGTTGGAGTCGTCGCACGTATCAATGCGGACCTTGCCGGCGACGAGAAGACTGTACGACTTGCGGACCTCGGGCGGACCGTAATTGCCAATCTGCACCGACGTCGTGAGAAGGCCGTCGTCACGGTCGGTGAGCTCGACGACATCTCCGGGATGGAAGTCGTAGCTGCGCTTGCTGCGCGGCGCGCCACCCGGGCTGGCGGCGGCGTAGACCTCCCAGAGGATGTCGGGCTGACTGCTCTTGTTGGGAAACGTCAGCGTGCAGCGTTTCACCGCTGCGAAAGCGTCCAGCTGACGCTTGAACCGCTCAATCACTTGGTACGAAGTGGGCTCCGGGAGCGTGAGCTCCACTCCGAGCCTCGCGGCATAGCGCGGCCATCGCGTCGCGCCGTCCTCGCCCGGCAGCGTGGTCCCGGCCTTGGCGGCGAAGGTGCGCGCCTCGTCGAGCTCGTCGAGCGTCGACTTGGTCGCGTGCGCCACGCGCGCGACGATGGGCGCGCTGGCTTCGCGCGCGAGCCGCTCGAAGAGAGCGAGGATCGTGTTCTCCGTCGCGCGCGTGAGCACTCCTCGCATGACCTCGCGCTGTTCGCCGTCGCTCATGCGGTCGAAATCGCCGACGAAGCGATCCGCGAAGCGCGGCAGATCGGCGACGATGCCCGTGCGCAGAGAAAGTGGCCAACCGTCCTCGGGGCGCTGCACGTCGTGCAGCACGTCGAGGGTGTCGTCCGACAACGGCGGCGCTGGCCACATCGCATCGATCGCGCAGCCGAGCGCGGTCTTTTCCGACGAGATCGGCACGCTCGCTAGCGTCTCGTGATGCTTCGCGATCGCGCGCGCGACGGCGGCTCGCAGCTTCGCGGACGCATCGGGAGTGGCTGCGAGCTCCAAGAGCCGCGGCGTCACGAGCGCGTCGCCTTCGCCGAGCAGATCGACGATCGCCGCCGAGATGCGCCGATCGTGATCGATCATCGGCAATAGCCAAGCGAGCGCGATGAGGTCGCCGACGTCACCGCGCGCTTCCATGAACGGCTCGCGCGCTTCCTTGCGCAGCCAATCGACGACCGAGCCGCGGGCAGGAATCGGAGTGGGCATGGCTCGATGATGGGACGTCACGAGCGATCTGCAACGTCCGCCATGCGATGCGGCGTGTTGGGCGGGATCCGGATCGGAACAACGCACGGTCGGCTTCGAGACGTGATCTCGTTTCGCCGGCGAGCGCCGGCGCGGTGGCTCGCGACGTCGCCAACGCCACGATGGCGTCGCGCCTCGCGGGCTCCTGCGTGACAAACGATTCGATGATATGACCCGTATCCATGAGCAAGACCATGAACCCGCGTCGTCCCGCGATCGTCGCAGCGTTACTCGCCCTGTCGGCCCTCACAGCAGGCTGCGACAAGAAAGACGGCGACACCAAAGGCAGCACATCATCCACGCCAACCTCTTCGGCCGCGACGGCCCCGGCCGCGACGACGGCGGCCGCGACGACGGCGGCCGCAGGTGGTGGCGACAGCAAATACCTCAAGGCCGCCATGGCCGACCGCAAGTGCCGGAAGCCTGATGAGACCGAGGCGGACATCAAGTTCAAGGCCCCCGCCGGCGCGGCCGAGTTCGAGAAGATGAAGCTCTCGGACGCCGTGCTCGACTGCTTCATCGCCTGCAAGACGAAAGACGACGCCGAGAAGTGTCAAAAGCTGGCGATGAAGAAATGATCGCTTCGCGTCGAGGTGATCGCCGTTTGCCGCAGTGGTGAAGGCGGGGTAGTCGAAGCGGATTACTCAGCAGGCTCGGCGGCGAGAAGGTCGTAGTTGAGGGCGCACCGCGACAAGCGACGGCGCACGTGTGGGTTTACGGAAGCCGCGTTGGACGAAGCCGCTTGCGCGGCAGCATGGCTTTGCGCGGAGTTGATCGCCGTGTGCATCGCTGGTGAGGCGCGAGTCGATCGCGCGTCCGTCTCGTAGCCCTCGCATTGCGCGGCGATCCTGAGGCTTCGCGCCGGCTGATCTCCAGCCGGCTGCGCGCCGAAGGAGACCGGGATGAGAAGGCTACGCGACAAGATGCGCGAGGACCTCGCGCTGCGAGGGATGAACGCGAGCACGATCGAGACGTACGTGCGCTGCGCACGACGGTTCGCCGAGCACTTCGATCGTTCGCCGAGCGCGATGGGAGCGGCGGAGATCCGCGCGTTCCTGTTGCATCTGGTCGACGAGCGCGGCGCGCACCCGTCGAC
>JBBQXV010000086.1:0-30388 GCA_038209335.1 Polyangiales bacterium
GCGGCGCGCGAGCCGCGTGGCGAGTCACGTGACCGCGAGCCGCGTGGCGAGTCACGTGACCGCGAGCCGCGTGGCGAGTCACGTGAGCGCGCGCCGCGCGAGCCGCGACCGCGCGACACGCGCGAGGGCGGCGAGGACGCCGAGCCGACGGAGGATCCGTCGTTCGCGCAGATCTTCGTCAACGTGGGTCGTCGCGACGGCGCACGCGCGGGCGATCTGCAACAGCTGCTCGAGGACAAGGCCGGCATCTCGCGTGATGAGACCGGACGCATCCGCGTGCGCGACCGCATGACCTTCGTGAGCGTGAAGAAAGAGCTCATCGAGAAGGCGATCGCCGCATTCGCAGGGCAGATCATCGGCGGCCGCACCGTCGTCGCCGAAGTGGCCCGCGCCAAGCCCGAGGCGATTCGCTAGCGATTGGGCGGCCGGACGAGCCGGACGACTCCAATGCGGGTGCTAAGTTCCGCTTTCGTCCGAATGTGCGACGAATTCGCGTGAGAGTAGACCGCGCCCATTGAGGACGCGGACCCTCGTGCTCTATTATTTGCCGCCTATGGCCATTCCGTCCGCGCCCATCTCGAGCGCGAAGCCGCTGCATACGATTCCGCCGAGCTCGACGCTCCGAGCGCTCCTCGATTCCCGTCGCGCCGAAGGGCGCCGCCTTTCGATCGACGAGGCGATCGCCGTCATCGTTCCGCTCTGTCTGGATCTCAAGGATCGCCACGATCGCGGCGAGAAGATCTACGTGCATCCGTCAGGCATTGCGCCCGATGCGAGCGGGCTCGCGAAGTTGAATCCACGCCTCGCGCTCGTTCCGACGAACACGTTCGATCGTCACTGCCTCGCGCCGGAGCTGCAGGCGACGCTCGAGCCGGGCGACGCTTGCGCGAGCGTCTATTCGATCGGCGCGATCCTCTACGAGATGGTCACCGGAAAGCACATCGGTCCGGCGATGCAGCGACCGCGTGAGGTCGATCCCAGCTTGCCGGAGTCGATCGAAATCCTGATCGGCAAATCGCTCATCGGCGATCGCACGCACCGGCCCGCGGATCTCGCGGCGCTCGCGAGCGCGATGTACCACATCGCTCCGGCCAAGAGCATTCACCCGCCGGAGATCTCCGAGGCGCGCCTCGACGCGAGCGCGGAGCTCGAGGTCGACGTGAAGTTCTCGATGATGCCGCCCGCTGCGGGGATGCCCGCGTTCGGCGTTCCGGCGGCGGACGCGCCGATTCCGCGTCCCGCTGGAATGCCGCACCACCTCGACGTCCACTCGGGCGATCCGTTCGGCAACGTCATCGAGCGCGCGCCCGAAGCGCCGAACAGCCGGCGTCACGACGATCCGATCGTCCGCCTCGCCGCGCTGAAGACACGCCTCGAGAGCGATCCGCGTCCGCGCTACGTCGTCATCAAAGACAAGATGGACCACGGGCCGTTCACGGCCGTCGAGCTCCTCCAGCAGATCGCAAGCAACACGTTCGTCGGCGAGGACGGACTACGCGACGAGATCAGCGGACAGAACGAGCCGATCAAAGAGTGGGAAGAGTTCGCGCCGTTCACCGAGCAAACGCAGTTGAAGCGCGAGGTCGTCGCCGAAGAGAAGGCTGTCGTGCGCGCCGTCGCGGCGGAGAAGAAGGGCGGCGTCGCCAAGTTCGTCATCGCCGCGATCGTCGTGCTCGCGGCGGGCGGCGGCATCGCGACGTTCCTCCTCACGAAGAAGGGGACGCGCAACGACGAGTTCGAGATCGCGATCGATCGAGGGAGCGGGAGCGTCGATCTCGACGGCGGTATCGGCAAGAAGAAGAAGGCCGGCGGCGGCGGTGGAGGCGGCGGCGGCGGTGCGGGCGGTGGAGGCGGCGCGCAGGGCCCCGGCGTTTCGGCGGGCGGCGCGAGCTTCGATGACATCCTCAACAACAACAATCAGCAGATCAACATCGGCGGATCGCAGACGGCGGATCTGACGAACGCGCAGCTCGCGGCGCCACTACGCAGCGCGGCGTTCATCTCGGGGTGCGGCGCGCCCGACGACATGCACGTGACGGTTCGCGTCGCCGTGAAGAACGGCGGCGCGGTCGGCGTGACGGTCACGACGACACCGAACAGCCCGGGCGTCGCCGGATGCGTCGCGGGTCACGTGCGCGGACTCCGCTGGCCGGTGAGCGAGAAAGCGGACTTCGTCACCGTCAACTACTGACGAAGCCCGCGACTCGCGATTCGGAAGCTCAGGTGCCGGGGAGCTTGGGCACGCAGAGACCGAGGATGCATCCGTTCGGCGCGAGGCAATCCGCGTCGGCGTTCGCGCACGGGAACGCGCACTTCTGGTACTGCACGTTGCAGTGGTGCGTTCCGCACGACGGGCCGTCGGCGGCGCACGGCGCGGCGAGCGGACCGGGGACGGACATGCCTGCAGCGGCGGGCGGCGGGGCCGGCGGGACGCCGGTCGGCGCGGGGCCCGGGGGCGGCGGGTACCCTGCGGTCGGCTGGCCGGGCGGCGGCGGGTAGCCGGGGGTGCCGGGCGGCGGGTAACCGGGTTGCCCCTGCGGCGCGACCGCGGCGGGTGCATCGTCTTTCTTTCCGCAGCCTCCGGCCACCGAGATGAATCCGGTCACGGTCACGGCTACGGCCAACGTTGCGAAAGTGCGCATGAGTGAATCCTCCGAGGAAGTGTCAAAGCCGTATCGCGCGTGCGAAGGGTCGTCAATCGTTGCGCGCGCCGGCTTCCTTTCCGTTTAACGAGGCGCGCCGAGAAACCTTACAAGTGCTAGTGAGCGCGCATGGGCCGCGTCGTGCTCTTCGCGCTCGCGATTGTCGGGTTTCCCGTCGTCGGTTGCACACGCCGCGAGCCGCCGACGTGGGACGCGGGGGGCGCGAGCCCGTCGATCGCTCCCCTCCCCGCGTCGGTCGCTTCGCTGCCGATCGCGCCGGCGATGAAACCGAGCTCGAGCTCGACCGCACCGCCAACGCCCACGGGGAGCGCGAGCTCGGCCGCGACCGGACCCGATCCGGGCACCCTCGCGCAAACGCGCGATCGACCGGGCTCCGACAGCGTCGCGTTCAACGCGCGCGTCGCCGCGCTTTGGGACGCGATCGTCCAAGACGATCCGGATCGCGCGCTCGCGTTCTTCTTCCCGGTCGCCGCGTACCAACAAGTGAAGGACATCCCGGATCCCGCGAGCGACTGGAAGCGGCGCCTCGTCGCGGCGTATGCGCGCGACATCCATGCATTCCACAAGCGTCTCGGAAAGAACGCCGAGAGCGCGAAGTTCGTGAGCTTCGACGTGCCGGACGATCGCGCGAAGTGGATCGATCCCGGCAACGAGCTCAACAAGCTCGGCTACTGGCGCGTCTTCGGCACGCGGCTTCGATACATCGACGACGGCAAAGAGAAGACGTTCGAGGTCATGTCGCTCATCTCGTGGCGCGGCGAGTGGTACGTCGTTCACTTGAGCGGATTCAAATGACGGCGCCGCGCGGGGCGTCCGAGTCGCGCGCACTCTCCCGCGTCGCGCTCGCGTTCACCGCGTGGGCCGAGCGTTGGATCCCCGACGCGTTCGTCTTCGCGCTCCTCGCGACGCTGGTCGTGTTCGCGCTCGGCCTCGGCGTCGCGGGCGCCACGCCGGTCGCGATGCTCGACAGCTGGGGAAAGGGATTCTGGGAGCTCATTCCGTTCACGATGCAGATGGTGCTCGTGATCGTGACGGGCTACGTGCTCGCCTCGTCGCGACCGATCTTCCGCGCGATCTGTTGGCTCGCGTCGCTGCCGCGGACGGCGCGCGGCGCGACGACGATGGTCGCGGTGTTCGCGATGGTCGCGTCGTGGTTCAACTGGGGCTTCGGGCTCGTCTTCGCGGCGATCCTCGCGCGCGAGACGGCGCGACGGCGCCCCGAGGCCGACTACCGCGCGCTCGCCGCATCGAGCTTTCTCGGGCTCGGGAGCGTTTGGGCGCAAGGGCTCTCGGGATCGGCGGCGCTCCAGATGGCGACGCCGGGCGCGTTGCAGCCGGCGATTCGCGACATCGTCGCGCACGGCGACGCGGCGCCCGGCGGGATCGTCCCGCTGACGAGCACGATCTTCCTCTGGCAGAGCTTCGTCTGCGTCGCGATCGAGATCGCCGTCGTCGCGTTCGTCGTCTGGCTGTACACGCCCGGAACCGATCGCGCGCGCACGGCGTCGTCGCTCGGCGTCGTCCTCGATCCGCCGACGTCCGATGAGTTGCACGACGCTCGTCCGCGCACCCCTGGCGAGCGTCTCGAGCACAGTCCGATCCTCACGCTCGTCGTCGCGGGCCTCGGCTTCGCGTACATCGCGCTTTACGTCGCGCGCGCCGAGGTGAAGCTCGCCGCGATCAACGTCAACACGATCAACTTCGCGTTCCTGATGCTCGGCTTCGTCTTGCACGGGACGCCCGCTCGCCTGATGCGCGCGGTGCGCGACGCGACGCCGGCGACGTGGGGAGTCCTCCTGCAGTACCCGTTCTACGCCGGGATCGCCGGCATGATGACGTACACGCATCTCAACGCGCACATCGCGGGGCTCTTCGTGCGCGTGTCGACGGCGACGACGTTTCCTCCGCTCATCGCGCTCTACTCGGCGGTGCTCGGCGTGTTCGTGCCGTCGGGTGGATCGAAGTGGGTGATCGAAGCGCCGTACGTCATGGCCGCCGCGCACGATCTCCGCGTGCACCTCGGTTGGATGGTCTGCGTCTACGATCTCGGCGAGGCGCTCGCGAACCTGGTGCAGCCGTTCTGGATGCTTCCGACGCTCGCGATCCTCGGGCTGCGCGCGAAAGACGTGATGGGCTACACGTTCGTCGTGTTCCTCGTCCTCTTGCCGCTCGTCCTCGTCTTGGTGACGTTGCTCGGTCGGACACTCGCGTACCCGCTTTGATCGCCGACCTTGCGCGCGCGCGCCGCTCGCGTGCTAAGAAGGCGTCGCAGTCACGGAATCACGCAGAAAACGGGCCTATAGCTCAGTCGGTAGAGCTGCGGACTTTTAATCCGTAGGTCGTGGGTTCAAGTCACACTGGGCCCACGGGACTCGCGGACTGGTTTGATCCAGTCCGTGAGTCTTCCTCATCATCCGCGAGCCACCACGCGCCCGTGCGTCCGTTCGCCTTCGCGGTATGTTCTTCTTCCATCGAGCGAATGAGCGCAGGGCCGCTGAACTTGCGGTAGTGCGCGGCGAGAACCGTCTTGGCTTTGTGACCGAGCGCGATGTCGAGCAGCTCGTCGCGGATGCCGACGAGGCCGAGCCAGGTCGCGTACGAGCGACGAAGATCGTTCAGACACACACTCGGGATGCCCAGCTCTTCGCACGCCTCTTTCATGTCGCTGTTCGCGTTCGTCCACTTGGAGAAGAGCGCGCCGTCCTTGCCACCATCGGCATGCGCGAGCGCCCACGCGAGCAACGCGCGCTGCTCGGGCAACGGCGTCGGGACCGTCCGATTTTTTCGCGACTCGCGCTTGCTGCCGTGAACGATGACGGCGCGCTCGTCTTTTCGAACGTCTTCTGCTCTCGCGCGTGGCAGCGCGGAGCGCTCCGTGCCAGTCGCAATTGCGTAGACCATTTGAGCGGCGCGATGCGGCATGCGTCGGCGCATCAAGATGAGCGCGATGCCGAGCACTTCATGCGGACGCACCCAGCGCTCGCCCGGCTTCATCATCGAATCGAACGCGGGGATTACTTTCGCGGGATCGACGTCGAAGAGTCCGCTTCGGTACGCGAGCTTCAGCGCAGGGCGGAGGATGCCCAGCTCCTTGTTGATGACTTCGCCGACACCTTCTTCGCGTCTCGTCGCGATGTAGCCGAGAAGGAACGCGTGCGTGATGTCGCGCGCGAGCTTTGGGAGACGACGTTTCAGGCGCTTGCTGTGACCCTCGATGAACGCGAGCGTGTCCTTCGTGCGGTCGCGCGCCTTGCGCTCCGCGTAGTAGTCGTCGAGAAGTTTCTCGGAGGTGTAGCCGTTCGCGCCCGAGTCGACCGACGCCGTCGCGTTCGAGAGGCGCAGCTCGTTCGCGAGGAGCTTGGCCTCGTACTGGCGAAGCTCCTCAGCCTCATCGGCGGCCAGGTTCGCCGCGTACTCCGCGTCCTTCCGCCGAATCGCGACGGGGTCCGTCGGTTGCGATGGCGGCCTCCAAAAGGTGCCCGCCTGGCGACCACCGAGACAATTTGCGAGGGCGAAAACCTGGGGTACGCTCACTGAGCCCTCGTTGCTGCGAGGTGCGGCGGGTGCGGAGGAGGCGAATCCTCACAAACTCACCGGGAGGCCGGGCGTAACTGCTCGGCCTTTCGTGTTTATAGAGCTACGCCCTGCAAGATCTGCTGTCGAATATTTCTTCATCAGAGCTGCTTACGAGTGTGCTGCTCGCTGCGGCCGCGCGCGCTTCGGTTTGCGTCCGTCGGTACGCGTTCGCCGGTCACTGCTCGACGATGCGAATCGGAAATCCGAAGGCCGTGTTGTCGCACGTCGGCTTGTCGTCGGTGGTGCCGCTCGCGGAGCACCACTTCAGTACGGTGACGTTGCCGACCGTGTACGGGAGGGTCACGTTGAACGAGCGCGAGTACAAGGCGTTGCCGCTCGCGCGGTGAACGGCGACCACGTACTGCTTGCTCGCCTCTGCTGCAAAGCTGATGTTCGAGTGGTACCAGTCCGTGGAGTTGCCGAGGCCAGCAACGGTACTCCCGTTGGCGAGCCGGAACGGCAGCGCGAGATCCCAAACATCGGTCACCCACGTCGTTTGGACATCCGCTGATTGCGCCTTGAATTCAAGGCCCACGATCGTCGTCGCGGAGCTGAACGTGACGAGGTACGCGACCGTCGAGACCGGGTCATTGCCTTGGACACCCGTCGTCGGGCTGAGGTCCACGGTCATCGTGCCACCGTCGACACCAGTATCGGTCCCCGCGTCGGCAGGTGTGCCGTGACTCGTCGAGCTGAAGATGCACGCGGTGAGCGCGCTCAAGCCGACCATGATGAGCAGAGTGATCGCGCGTCGCATGTTCTCCTCCTGCATACGGCGTGTATAGCAAATCACTATATCAGACGTTTTCATCGGGTGCGATGGCCGCCTAGCTCGCTGGCACATGTCCGGTGGCGACAAGGCGCAGCGGAAGGCGACGTTGCAAGAAAGCATCGCCGCCAACACGAGCCGGCTGCGGCGGCTCAACAGCTGGAGCCAAGCGCGTCTCGCGGAGGAGGCGGACATCGAACTGCGCCAGGTTCAGCGCATCGAGTACGCGGAAATCGATTGCGGAGCGTTCACGCTCGTCTCACTCGCTCGCGCGCTCGGTGTCTCGGTTGCGCTGCTCGTCAGACCGTCGAAGTTCGTGCGTGCACAGCGCGGACGACCGGCTCAGAAGCGAACCGAGCGCGTATCGACGGCTGCGAATCCGAGACGCTCGAAGCCGCACTGAGGTCCGAAGCTAGCGACGGATGAGCGCGTGCGCTCGCTTATCAAAGCGCCTGCGTCGGAGCGGTCGGCCGCGTCTAACGCGGTGCTATACGCGTGCTACCCTGACTACATGGCTGCGACGACAACTCTCGCTCTCAAGCGTCGGGACGTCGTTCAAGATCTCGTCATCCTCGTCTCCGAACTACCGAGGACGCAGGTCGAGGACCTCATCGCAGAAATGTTCGCGGAGGCTGTTGAGCAGGCAGCGCCAGACCTGTCGTACGACCCGCTGTTTCGCGCCAAGCTGAGGGGCCGCGTCGCAAATCGGAGACTGTTGCGTGCGGCGGGACCGCTCCTCACCGAGCGCGAGGTCGCTCGGCTTCTGCGGACCAAGATTGGGACAGTGAAGCGACGGCGCCAAAAGGGTGCACTGCTCGGCGTCGATTTCGCGGGGCGACGAGGAACCTCGAAGTTTGAGTACCCGCAGTTTCAATTCGTCGCCGCCCGCGTGATCCCCGGACTCCCGGAGGTGCTGCGAGCGCTCGCTACGCACCCGCCGTGGGCGAAGCTACGTTTCTTGGTTTCGGAGAACGACAGCCTGGGAGGTGCCCGGCCGCTCGATCGCATCCGCGCCGGTGACATCGAAAGTGTCCTGCGCAGCGCGAGCGTCTTCGGCGAACAGGGAGCCGCGTGATTGTTGCTGACGCATCCGGAGCCTGCGTCAGACTTTGCCACACTCGACCTGCCGATCGTCGACGCCGACAAGCGGTGGTGCCGAATTCATCGCCGCAAGCTCGCTCCGATCTTCTTCGGTCGGACACGTAGCAACCGCTTTGACGCGCCGAAGGGCGAGTTCGGGGTTCTCTACGTCGCGGATGATTTTCACGGCGCATTCATCGAAACGTTCGGTCGCGAGACGGGCATCCGCACCGTCATGAGGAAGGAACTCCAGCTACGCCACTTGTGTCTCGTGAGCACGTCGAGGCCTCTCCGACTCGTTGACCTGACCGGTGAGGGCCTCGCGCGGATCGGCGCAGACGCAGCGCTCACGAACGGGCTTAACTACAAGCTCGCGCATCGTTGGGCTCTCGCGATCCACGAGCACCCGGCCACCGTCGACGGCATTCTCTATAGGGCTCGCCACGACCCGGCTCGACCGTGTGTCGCGATCTTCGAGCGCGCAGCGGGCATCCTGCGCGTACAGCCGCTTGGACCGATCCTCGACGCGAAGCATGCAAAGCTCTTGGGCGACATCTTTGACGTGTACCGCTTCGGCGTCAGCACGCCGCCGCGCAAACCAAGAGGACGGGCAAAGGCTCGCCGCGTCCCGCGTCGCGTCCCGAGAAAGAAGCGCGCTCGGTAGCGCGGTCAGCGTCCACGCGGCACGCGCGTCACGACGTTCGGGCACTCTCTCTCTCTCTCGAAGTGTCGCTCCACTCGCTTGCTGCTCGCCTTCTTGGCACGCGAGAGAAACGAACCACACAGCTCGCACCGCGAACCGTTTTCATTGTCGTCGACGGGCACCTCTTCTGCCTTTCGAATCTCGGCGAGCGTCATCGTGTGCGGTGTCCCCGATTGCAGAGACGCAGGCTCGGAGCGCGCTCACCGCACTGTTGGTATCAACTCCACCTCGACATGCTCGGCGTCGACACGGCGAATCACGCGACCCTGACCGCGATGCGGATGCACGAGCACTTCACCATCGGTGAACTCTCGCTCAGGGCGGACTCTCCACGTCTGTCGTTGCTCCAGCCGTACCGACTCGCTTGCGCTCGACTTGCCCATCGGCTCGCGGACAGTCGGCACGGAAGCGAGCTTCAGCGGCTCGCGCAGCGACGGCTCCGGTAAACTGAGACGCGGTGGCGGACGCTCGATCATGAGTTGCGAGAGCATCGACTCGTCCGGTCGGAGCACCGGCTGAATGTCGAGCGGCGCGCCCGCCTTGAGGCGCTCGCGCGCGATACGCGCACTATTCGGATCGCCGACGAGCTTGCCGCGACCGTCGGGAGAGAAGACTAGCCGCACGCTCTTGTCGTCGACGGGATCGACGTCGCCCTGGATGCGCAGTGCGACCATGTCTTCGAGGTAGGCGTCCATTCCGTGACGCCCCGGTGTTTCAGCCCATTGCTTCGGCGTCACGAGGTCACTCGGACTCGAACGCGACACGCGCTCGATTGGGCCGCCGGATACGATGGGTCCAGCGTCGAGTTCGACGAACCTCTTCGCCTTCACCGATTTCTTTCGTTCTCTCATGGCTTCCTCTCGCTCCCAAACGGACTCATCGGCGGTAGATCGACACCACCATCCAAAACGTTCGCTCGAACCTCAGGCAACGTACCCATGGGCGGAAGCGTTCTGCCACCTGGCAGCACGCGCGCGACGTCAGAAGCGGTACCCAGTATCTGCGGCGACTGCGCGATGACGTACTCGACGACGCGCTCGACGTATCCGCGTTGGCGCAACGCATGGGCAAGGGCGGCCAATTGCGGGAACGACCAGCCGGCCGTGAGCAGGTCGGCCATGGCCGAGGCGACCATCGCGGCCATGGTTTCGGCCGTCCCAGGCAGCCATGCCTTGATTGCGTCGGGCGCGAAGGCGGCGACCGGCAGGTCACGCACCTTGCGCGGCTGGCCCTTCGTGCGGCCACCTCCAGCAAGCTCGAAGCCCCAACGCGACCGGAGGCGGCCGGCGTTTCGCACCCATGTCCTGCCGACGTGCTGGCCGCAGACGATACACGTGGCACGCGAGGAGAGCTTGGGTGGTTTGAGCGGCCTGTTTCGTTTCCGCCCCTTGCGGGTGTCGATTCGCTTCTTCGTGGCGGCCATCGTGGGTCTTTACGCTAGCACGTAACCCACCATAATCCGCTTTTTCCAAAAATATGGAATTGGTCCGAATACGCAGACGCGCGAACGGGTGGCGGGCACGATTGCACCGCCATTCAGGCGGCGGCAGCCACCTGAACGCGAGCAAGCTCAGCCGCAATCCAGACCGAGGCAGCTTCGACGTCACGTTCGTCGACCGGCAGGTACACGCGCGCGTCCCGTGGGTACGCATCGTAGAGCTGGGCCTTCGCTCGCTCGGCTCGCGCTGCCACCTCGGCGACGACAGCGGGCCACCCTCCGCGTTCGCCCGCCATGATGAGCACAGGTATTGAACAGAGCCGCGCGATGAGCGCCCAGACGTAGTGCGGCAACACGCCCATCAGCTCGTCAGCGGGATCTGCGGGTGCATCCGGAGCGTCGACCGCCGCGTTCGCCGCGCCCGCGTCGGTGGACACAATGCCTCCGCCCTCGTCCGAGTGTTCGTGCTCGTCGCTGGTCTTGCGCTTCTTCCTGGTGAGCGCACGGAGCACACGCTCGATGCGCGCGACGCGACGAGGGTCAGCGTACTCATCGCGAAGGTGTTCGACCTCGAACCCGCGACGGATGCTCTCTGCGCAGAGCCAGCTCTCGTACGCGGCTGGGTCCGCCTCGCGATTCGCGGTCCAGTACACCGCGACGCGGAGCCACTCCTCGAACGCCGCCTGCACACCGACCGCTCCCTTCCTCGCACGCGAAAACTCAAGCTGACGGGCGCTCTTGATGCCGGCACACCAATCGCGCCAAAGGTGTGCTTCACGGGCCGAATCGACTTCAGCGCGCTTCTTCTGGTCGAAGGCGTCGAGGATTTGCCACGGAGTTCGATTCTTTCCCTTCGCCGCCTTCAAGACGGGCGACGTCATCTCAAGGTGAACACCCGAGTGCGCCGATGGCGCGTCATCCTCGGGAGAGCCAGCGTCATCAATCGCGTCGTCCGCGAAACCCATCTTCGCGACGTACGAGGCGACCGAGCACGTTCTCAAGTCGACGCCATGTTTGTTCGGTTCGTAAGCGGCGTCGCCGTCGAACTGCTGCGCGATTGCGTCGCGCCAGAGTGAGTTCATCTCCTCGCAGATGTCTGAGAGCGCATGCACCGTCGACCAATCGAGTGGATGATCGACGAGCTGACCCTTCGCGCTGCGCCACGAATTCTCGCAAAGATGAATCTTGTGGAGGTGCGGATGCCAGCCTTGGGCGCCGTGCGTGACTTCGAGCCCGCGAACGTTGTGCACCTCACCGAGCTTTGCGCGAATTGCTGCGTTTCGCTCGGCAAACGAACCCTGACCCTCACCCTGAGACATTCTCCGGTGCGCGTTCACGACGCCCTCGCGAAGCGGCTTCAACTTCATCGAGGCGTTGTGGCGGACGGTGTTGCTCGACATCAGGCAACGATCCTCGCCCCACCAGTCCCCGATGAGCACGCGCAGGTGGTCGGCGCGCTCGGCGTGAATTTCGAACGCGCACACGGCGCACGTCCAGGTGGAGTTGCACTTGACTAGGCCGGTCGCGTACCAGAGGCCGGTACGTTTCGATATGTAGAACTTGCTGTCACACGGGTGATTCAACTTGCGACCGTCCTCGAACGCGGGAGCGAGCACCTGTCCGCACGCGGTCCGGCGGTCGTTTGAATCGGTGAGGTAATGAGCGGCGTCTCGTAGTCGATTCTGAGTGCCGCGACGGGTCTTGAGCTTCTTATCGCGCGACTTGGCTTTGGCCTTTTCATCGCCTTCGAGGACGTGCTCGTAGTTGCCATCCGCGCGACGGACGCGGAAGACCTTCTTCCCGTTCGGAAGGACGTGCAGGACCTCGGAGCGGGCGCTGCTCTCAAAAGTGGTCATCGCGCACCCTGTTCACAGCCCACCGAGAAAACGGCTGTAGAAACAATCACCGTATGTATTACCAAGGGCAGGTGCGGGTATGTAGGTGCGAGAACGACAGGGAAGCCACGATTGGTGTTGGCCGGCGCGCTTATGCCGGACCCGCCGATGAACACCTCTGCCATCGAGCAGTCCGTGAGCGGCTTGCTGGAGGCAACCTCGCGCCCATGCGACGTCATCGCGTAGACACGGTAGGAGGCGCTCATGCCGCACCGCCTTCGCGCGTTGCGCGCAACTCGCTCGCGAGGAGCTCGACGATGCGCCATTCACCCGCACGCGATGCGAGTAGGATTGCTTCGGTGAGCGCGGTGGCACCCGTCGGGGAGGCGCTCGGGCTCACGCTCGAAACGGTCGGGACTTTTAATCCGTAGGTCGTGGGTTCAAGTCCCACTGGGCCCACCATGCTCTTCTCCGCGCTCTTCTCGGATGAAGCGGCGGCCATGTTCCGGCCGTCTCGGACCTACGCCGCGCTGGCGGCTCGTGAGCGTGCCGACGAGTGGGACGGGCGAGTGCTCGCCGCGAAGATCGCGATGCTGCAGCTGTCGCTCGGCGCGTTCGTGTCGCTGACGAGCGCGGGCCGGCTCGTCGCCGCGCACGTCGCGATGACCGCGCTCTTCTGGGCGTTCCTTCCGTTTTGGCAAGTCGTCGGGGTCGCCGTCGCGCTTCGCGTCGTCGCGCCGAAGACGCCGCTCGTGCGCGCGCTCTGTCTCTACTTCATCGGCCACGGGCCTTGGCTCGTGCTCCTCCTCGGGATCTCCGGCGTCTGCATCTTCGCGCCCAACGTCTACGCCGCGATGATGACGCTCGTCACGACGGGCGCGCTCCCCGCGTTGCTCGTCGTCGCGTTCGTCTGGGGCGGCGTGCTCACGTGGGCGCTCTTTCGGCGCGGCATCGCGCTCTCGCGTGGGCGAGCCGCGGCGGCGACAGCGATCTTCTACGTGATCTTCATCGGTGCGATCGCGTCGTACTACTTCCTCGCGGATCAGATCCTCCCGCAGTTCTTCTGGTCGCCGCCGCCATGATCCGCGCGCCGCTCTTCCAGATCTCCGCGATCCTCTTCGCCGCCGGAATCGCGATCGGGACGCTCCTCGATCCGAGCCCCGATCGCGCCGTCGCGATGCGCGGCGGATTCCGCGTTCTCGAGGCGGACTTCCACGCGCACACGCGCTTCAGCGACGGCGTGCTGTCGCCGTTCGATCTCGCGGTGCAAGGGCGGCGGCGCGGGCTCGATGTCCTCGGCGTCACCGAACACAACATGGTCTTCCCCGCGAAGCTCGCGCGGTGGTTCTCACCGAAGATCGGCGGACCGACGATCGTCGTCGGCGAAGAGGTCACCACCAAGGCGTTCCACGTCCACGCGATCGGCGTCGAACGAAAGATCGAGCCGCGCCAATCGCTCCGCGCAGTCATCGACGACATCCACGCGCAGGGCGGCGTCGCGATCGCTGCGCATCCGGTGAAGCATTTTTGGCCGTGGTTTCTCCCCGTGCGCGACGTGCTCGACGGCGCCGAGGTGATGCACCCGATCGCGTACGGCGGTCGCGGCGACGCGTCGTGGCGATGGACGCAGATGCGCGATTTCTACCTCGACGCCGGCGCCGCCGGTCATGCCCTCACCGCGATCGGATCGTCCGACTACCACTTCTTCAGCCCGCTCGGGATCACCCGCACGCTCGTCTTCGCCGAGCGCGACGACGCGGCGTCGATCGTCGACGCGCTCAAGCGCGGGCGCACCGTCGTCTACGATCTCGAAGGGAACGCGTACGGCGATCCCGCGCTCGTGGACCTTCTCGCGCGCGAGCCGTACACGATGCGCGCGCAAGACTACGGGTACGCCGGCGCGGGCGCGCTCGACCGGATCGCACGCATCGGCGGATGGTTCGGCTTGCTCGGCCTCTTCTTCTTTCGACCGCGCGCCAGAAAAGATCGCGATTCGCAGCCCGTTTTGGCTTGATCGCGAGGGCCACTCGCCCCAAAGCTGGCGGCTTCGCTTTGCGAAGGAGCACCGGATGCACTCGAAGACGCTTTTCGTGATCGGTTTCGGACTCGCGTGCGCGGCCGCGCAAGGATGTAGCTCTTCGTCCAGCTCGCCGCCGGCGACCACGCCTCCACCGACGACGCTCGATGACGGTCTCCCCGCGTCGTGCAGCCCGTTGCGAACGAAGGGCGCGTGCGCGCTGCCGTGGCCGAACGCGATCTACACGACGACCGACGCGACGACGAAGACCGGCGTTCGCCTCGCGCTCACCTCCGACATGCTCCCGCCGAAGGCCGGCACCGTTCCACTCGATCCGACGCGCCTCAACATGGCCGACGGATTCTCTCCGGCGACGCCGATGCTCGCGTACTTCGACCAGCGGATCGACGTCGCGTCGCTCGTGTCGCCGTCGGATCCGGCGAAGAGCCTCGATCCGTCGGCAGCGACGATCGTCGTCGACATGGAGTCCAAGAAGCTCGTCGCGCATTTCTCCGAGCTCGATAGGACGGTTCGTCAGGACGAGGATCGCCAGGGGATCATGATTCGTCCGCTCGCGCGCCTTCTCCCCGGGCATACGTACGCGGTCGCGATCACGACGTCGATCAAGACGACCGCGGGCGGGCTCCCGACGGCGCCGCCGCTCTTCGCGTCGATCGCCGACGGCAACGCACCGAAGGACGCGATGTCGCAGAAGCAGGCGGCGCGCATGCCGGCGATTCTCGCCGCGCTGAAGGGCGCGGGCGTCGAGCGCGACAAGCTCGTCGTCGCCTGGGACTTCATCACGGCGAGCGACGAGTTCGTGACGTCGCACGTGCTGTCGATGCGCGATCAAGCGCTCGCCGACGTCGGCGCGGACGGCGGCGCGTTCACGATCACGAAGACCGACGATCTCACCGGCACGCGCGTCGCGCGACGGATCACCGGGACGTTCACGGTGCCGCAGTTCATCTCGCCCGCCGATCCGAAGAACCCGAAGGCGGAGATATCGTTCGACGCGTCCGGCAAGCCGATGATGCAGGGGCACTACGAAGCGCCGTTCGTGCTCATCATCCCGCCGCTCGCGAAGACGAAGCCGCTCCCGTTGATGCTGTTCGGTCACGGCCTGCTCGGCGGCGCCGACAACCTCTCGGACGGCTCGGTGATGGCGCAGTTCGCCGCCGACAACGGGTACGTCGTCTTCGCGACCGATTGGATCGGCCTCTCGCACAACGAGAACCCGGTCGGCGGAAGCAACGGCGCGATCGGCGAAGCGCTCACCGACTTCAACCACATGCCGTGGGTCACCGATCGCCTTCAGCAAGCGCTGATCAACGCGATGGTGCTCGTCCGCACGGTGCGCGGGAAGCTCGCGAAGGACCCGGCGATGCAATTCAACGGCAACCCCGCCGCCGACACGACGAACGTCTACTACTGGGGGATCTCGCTCGGCGGAATCATGGGCGGCGCGTTCATGGGCTACGATCCCGACATCACGAAGGGCGTGCTCGGCGTCGCCGGCGGGATTTGGTCGACGATGTTCCAGCGCAGCTCGCAGTGGCCGCAGTTCGAGCTTCTCATCAAGGGGTCGTACTCGGACTACGTCGACCAGCAACTCGGGCTCGCGGTCGCACAGAGCTTCTTCGACTTCGCGGATCCCGTGACCGCGGCGCCGCACATCGTGAAGTCGCCGCTCGCGGGAACGCCGATGAAGCAGATCCTCGTGCAGATGGCGGTCGGCGATTCGCAAGTGCCGAACCTCGCGACGATGGCGATGGCGCGAACCGAGGGGATCCCGTTCATCGGCGCGACGACGCTGTCGCTCTATGGGATCGACATGTCGGCGGGCCCTGCGCCGAGCGGTCTCACGATCTGGGACGTGCACGCGAAGCCTGCCGCGCCGCTCACGAACGAGACGCCGACGGTCGACAACGGTGCGCACGGCGCGATCCACTCGCTTCCGAAGCTGCAGCAGCAGATGCAGGGATTCCTCACGACCGGGATGATCACCGACACGTGCGGCGGGCCCTGCTCGTTTTAGTTTCGCGCGACACTCACTCGAGTCCGACGAGGTCGGCGATGACGCGCTCGATCCCGGCGACGACGCGCGCCATGCGCTCGTAGTCGAGCTTGTCCGGAGTGTCTTCGGCGGTGTGGTAGTGCGGGTATCGAAACGGCGCGGTGTCGGTGACCATCACGCCGGGGTAGCCCGCTTGCCAGAACGACCAATGGTCGGACCATCCGACGCCGGGGATCCCGGCCGGGAGCGTCGCGCCCTCCGAGGGGAACGCGGTCGTGGCGCGAAACGTCGCGACGCATCGCCGCAGCAAGTCCGCCGACGTGCGATCGCCGACGAAGCCGATGAAGTCGCCCGTACTCGGATAGAACGCGTTGAGCGGCGGTGGATACTTCTGCGATCCCTTCGCGTCGGAATAGTAGCCAATCGTCTCGAGGCTCAGCATCGCAACGATGCGCTCGCCGCGCTCCTTGCAACGCCGCGCGTAGACGAGACTCCCCATCGAGTCGGTCTGAAAGTGCGGCGGCTCTTCGTTCGCGAACGCGACGAAGCGGAGCGTGGCACGCGGCGCGCGCTGGGCGAAGGCGCGCGCGAGGGCGAGGAGCGCGGCGGTGCCGCTTCCGTTGTCGTTCGCGCCGGGGACGTCCGCGACGGAGTCGTAGTGCGCGCCGACGACGACGATGTCGTCCTTGCGATCGGTGCCCACGATCTCGGCTTCGACGTTGTCGCACGCGACGCCGGCCACGCGGAACGTTTGACGCCGCGGCGTGTATCCCGTGGACGTGAGCACGGCATCGATGTGGCTGGCGGCTGCGGCGAGCTCTTTCGGTGCGAAGACGTTCCGCGGACCGATCGTCGTCGCGAGCATCTCGACGTCGGCGCGGAGCCTGTCGCGAAGCGCGATCTCGCGCGGATCGAGCGGCTTCAACGGCCCGACATGGCTGCGTCCCGGCATTCGAATCATCGCGACCCATCCCCACGTCGTCGCCGCCCCGAGCACGGCGAAGAGCGCGAGCATGCGCCAGGCCGCCGCGCGCGAGAAGAATCGGATGCGCATGTGCTTCGACTCTACAAGTGAGCCGCGCTTTGGATTCCGGGCTTGGCTCGTCGTCGCGCGCCGACGTACATAGAGATCGATGGCTCTCAAGGTCGGTGCGCGCGCTCCCACGTTCGGAGGGCGCACCGTCACCGGGCAGCCGATCGCGCTCAGCGACTTCGCCGGCAAGGCCGTCGTCGTCTATTTCTTCCGGCGCGTCTTCACGCCGAACTGCGCGATAGAGACCAAAGGCTTTCGCGACAATTACGCCGAGCTCCGCGCGTACGGCGTCGACGTGATCGGCGTCTCCGCCGACGCGCCCGAGACGCATTGCCGCTTCGCCGAGCTGCACGGCATCTCTTTCCCGCTCGTCGCCGACGAGCTCCGGATGATCTCGCGCGCGTACGACGTCTTGTGGCCGCTCGGGATCATCGGGCGGTACACGTTCGTCCTCGACGATACGCACGTGGTCGCCGCGGTGATGCACCACGAGTTCCAAGCGAGCCGTCACCTCGACGAAGTGATGCGCTTCGTGCGTGACCGGAAACCGCCGTCGTCGCGCGCGTAGCCCGTTCGTAGACGTGGCGCGCCGTCCGCGCCTCGTTACATTCTTGGTATGCCCTCGACGCTCGATCTCCTCGCCCGCAAGCTCGTCCTCGGCGCGCTCCTCGACGAGGTGACCGCGCGGTTCGGCGGCTACGAGCTCGTCGCGCATTGGACGCAGGGCGAGTTCCACCACGACGTCGTGATCAAGCTCCCCGAGCGCGCGAAGCGCGAGCTCCCCGGCGCCGTCCTGGTCGTCGCGACGAATTGCAACGGCGGGATCAAAGAGCTCCTCTGCTTCGACGCGATTCCGGATCGTTCGGCGCTCTGGCATCATCGCTGCCCTGAGGTCCCCGAATTCTCGGGCGACCTCGCGCCGATCTTGGCGCAGACGACGACGGAGCACTGGTTCGATCCGTGCGACCTCCTACGGCCCGACGCGCGGAGCGAGCTCCGATCCGAGCATCGACGCCGACAGCGTGGAGGCGGCTGGGAACGGACGTGACAGCGCGTCAGTCTTCGACGAACGCCTTCAACCGCGACAGCGCCGCGTCCCACTCCGCCGAGATGCGATCGAGGTAACGCTTCGCCTCGTCGAGCTTGCGCGGCTGAAGCTCCCACGCGCTCTCGCGTCCGTGGCGCGAGCCGCGAACGACCCCCGCGAGCTCGAGGACACGCAGGTGCTTCGTGATCGCTTGGCGCGTGAGCGGCGTCCCGTCGGTGAGACGCGCGATCGACTGCGCGCCGCCCGACGAGAGACGCGCCACCAGACCGAGCCGCGTCTCGTCACCGAGCGCTGCGAAGATCGGCGCCTTCGCGGCGGCGCTACTGCGCATCGAGGTACTTCTCGATTTGCTTCGATTGGTGCTCCCAGCCGCCCGAGTTCATCTCGAACGCCTTCGCGCGTCGTGCCGCCGGAACCGCGTCGAATCCGGTCTCGACGACCGTGAGCAGCGTGCCGTCGCCGGAGTCCGCGAGCGTGAATTCGACAAGCGTCGTCGGCTCCTTCGAGTAGTCGACCTTCGGATCGATCGCGAACGGGTGCCAGCGGTACGACAAGCGCTGCTCGGGCTCGACCTTCTCGATCCAGAGTTCCATCGTGAGGTGCGCGTAGTCGGGGTTCGTCATCTTACCCGTGACGTGGGCGCCCGGAGTGAATGCCCCCTCGAGCTTCACGCCGAACCACTGCCCGAACTCGCGCGCGTCGCTGACGGCGCGCCAGACGCGCGAGCGCGGGGCGCGCAGGGTGATCTTCTTCTCGATGCGATCGGTCGTGGACATAGGCAACCTCCAGGTTGCGTATGGTGTAGACCGGCTCTTGCTATCATGCAACCAAAAGGTTGCTCGTTGGATCAGGCGTACCGCGCCCGAATGTTCGGCACGAGGTACTCGTCGAACGCGCGCTCGAAGTCGTACTCCGGCTTCCAGCCCCAGTCGTTGCGCGCGACGCGATCGTCGACGTCCTCGGGCCACGACGCCACGATGTGCGCGCGCACCGGGTCCGGCTCGTACTCCGTCTTCGCGCCCGGAAACGCCTTCTGCACGCGCGCGGCGATCTGCTTCGCCGACACGCTGAACGCGCCGATGTTGTAGACGCACGACGTGAGCTTCTCGCGCGGCGCCGTCGCGAGGCCGAGGAGCGCGCGCACCGCGTCGGGCATCGCCATGAACGGGATCGTCGCTTCGGGCTCGACGAAACATTTGTAGGGGAGGCCCTGCGCCGCGGCGTGGAGCATCTCCGGTCCGAAGTCACTCGTGCCGCCGGTCGGCGCGGTCTCGGCCGAGATGAGACCGGGGAACCGGAGCGCGCGGAAGTCGAGTCGCGCGACGTCTGAGAGCGCGCCGAGCTGGCGCGAGTGGAGCGTGAAGTACCGACCGAGGTGCTCGCAGTAGAGCTTGTTGCAGCCGTACATCGTGATCGGGACGTTCCACTGCGCTTCGCTCACCTTGCCGACTTTGTGCTTCTCGTCGAGCGACGGAAGTCCGTACACGGCGATCGAGCTCGGGAACATGAAGCGCACGCCGCGACCGACGCGCCCCGAGAGGTTCTGCGACATGCGAAGGAGGTTGAGCGTGCCTTCGACGTTCACTTGGTGCGCGAGCTCGGGATCGCGCTCGCCGCGTGTCGAGAGCAGCGCCGCGAGGTGGAACACCGACGTGAACTCGTGATGCGCGGCGATCTGATCGAGGAGATACCGATCCATGATGTTGCCGGCGTAGCTCGCGACGCACAGCGAGCGGTACGCTTCGGGAGCGGGCGTGAGATCGAGCGTGACGATGTCGTGGTTCTGATCGGCGGCGAGCGCGGTGACGAGCGAACGCCCGATTTCGCCGTTCGAACCCGTGATGAGGACTGCTTTTTTCGCCATGGCGGCGGAGCCTATCAGCGCGCAAGGCGGAGGCGTATATTCGTAGAATGAACAGGTCTTTTCTCGCGGTCGCCATCTTCGCGTGCGCGTGCAGCTCGACCAACGTCGACAACGGTCCGGCGGACGCGAGCGCTTCGAACGACGCCGCGCCGACGGACGCCTCGGTTCAGCACGAGGCGGAGGCCGCCGTGCTTCCGCCGGGCGACTGGTCGTGCCTCGGTAACGTTCCGCAACGGACGCCGACGGCGGCGACGGCCGCGGTGCACTTCAACATGGTCGAGCCGGTGCAGGGCATGCCCGTCGCGGGTGTCGCGGTGAAGGTGTGCACGTCGCTCGCGGACACCACGTGCGGCGACGCGGGGGCGCCGGCGACGTCGGACTCGAACGGCGTGGTCGACCTCACCGTTCCGCTCGGCACCAAGGGGTTCGCCGGCTACTTCGACTGCGCGGTCACGAACGACGTCACGATCCTCAACGTCGTGCTTCCGCCGTTCGCGGCCGACGTTCCGATGTATCAGCGCGTCCAGTGGTCCGCCGCCGCATTTCAAGTCGTGTTCAACACGACGAGCGGCATCGAGTGGCATTCGACGACCCACGGGCTCATCGGCTTCGAGGTGCACGACTGCGGCGCGTACACCGGCGTCCGCCCGAACGTCGCGGCCGGCGTCACAGTCGAAGTCACCTCCGCCGCGCCTTCCGCGAAGACGGGGTACATCGACACGAAATCGTCGAAGATCGACACGACGCGGACGTCGACCGACAAGAGCGGGCTCGGCGGCGTCGTCGACATTCCCGCCGGCATGGCGACGATCCGCTGGAAGCTCGCGGCGACGGGGCAGACGCTCGGTCAGATCGCCGTGCCGGTCCGCGTCGGGGTCGCGACGATGGTCACGTTGCCGCCGCTGATGTGAGCGCGGTCAAAGCACCTTGCGCGCGGGGAGCACGACGTTCGCGACGAGGACGCCGGTGACGAGCGCGCCCGCGATCAAGATCATCGAGAAGCCCTTCGCGGCGCCGTCGAGGTAGTCGCCGCGGAGGAAGCCTTCGAGGCTGAGGAACCCGAAGCTCCCGGGGACGAGGAGCATCATGCCGGGGAGCTGGAACAGCTGCGCGGGGCGATCGGTGGCGCGCGCGAAGAGGTTCGAGAAGAGCGAGATCGCGAGCGCGGCGGCGAAGGCGGCGATGTGCCCAGGGAGATGGCGTGTGCCGAGCGCCGTCGCGATGTATCCGATCGCACCCGACGCGACGGCGGCCCAGACGTAGCGGCGCGGCACGGCGAAGAGGACGGCGAACGCGAGCGCCGCGCCGACGAGCGCCGCAGCTTGAAACGGGAGACCGAGGCCGTGACGTGCGGGCGCGAAGCTCACCTCGATGCCGACCATGTGCTGAACGCCGATGACGAGCGCGATGCCGAAGAGGATCGACAAGAACGCGACGAACGCTTCCATGAGACGTGCGCCGCCCGAGACGAGGTTTCGCTGCGCGAGCTCGGCGAGGCCGGTGGTGAGCGTCATCCCGGGGACGAGCGCGATGATGCCGCTGAGGACGACGACCTCGCGCGAGAAATCGGGGCGGATGCGCGACGCTCCCCACGCGACGCCGGCCGCGAGCATCCCGCCGGCGAAGTCGACGAGGAAGCGTCCCGACGGGTTCTTGGCCATGAGCAGCGAGAGCCCGAAGACGAGGAGCCCGGTGAACGCGGCGACGCTGACCTCGAACACGCCGCCGCGAAAGAAGACGGCGGCCGAAGCGGCGACGACGGCGGCTGCGATCCAGCGGAGCGCGGGCGGGTACGGCGGGGGCGTCCGTTCGAGCGCGCGGAGACGACGACGCGCCTGACGGATCGTCAGCTTCTTCTCGGCGACCTCGTTGAAGATCTGATCGACGCCGACGAGGCGGTCGAGGTTCGTCCCCCACTCTTTCACGCGCACCATGCGGACGATCGGCGCGATGGGCGGGAGCGGCGGCAGCGACGCGCGATCGCTCTTCGCGTCCAGCGGGAGCGGCGTCAGATCGGTCTCCGTCACCGTCACGAAGAGCCCCGTCGGCATCGCGAAGGCTTGCGCCTTCAGCCCTTCGAGCTCGGCGACGACGGCGATGAGCTGCTCCAGGCGATAGCTCGGACAGCCGTACGACACGAGCGTGCCGCCGATCTCGATCAGGTAATCGGCGAGCTCCTCGGCGGTGAGGCGGTCCATCGACGCTACGCGACGACGCCGAGCTTTTTCCCGACGCGCGTGAACGCGGCGAGCGCGCGATCGACTTGCGCGTCGTCGTGCGCGGCGGAGAGCTGCACACGAATGCGCGCTTGGCCCTTGGGAACGACGGGGTACGAGAAGCCGACCACGTAGATCCCTTCGGCGAGGAGCGCTGCGGCCATGTCGCTCGCGAGCCGCGCGTCGCCGAGCATGACCGGGACGATCGGGTGAAAGCCCTCTTTGATCGTGAAGCCGGACTTCGTCATTCCTTCGCGGAAGCGCTTGGCGTTGGCCATGAGCTTGTCGCGCAGATCGGTCGTCGACGAGAGGAGATCGAGGACGGCGATCGACGCGCCGACGATCGCGGGCGCGACCGTGTTCGAGAAGAGGTACGGGCGCGAACGCTGGCGCAAGAGATCGACGATCTCTTTGCGTCCGGTCGTGAACCCGCCCGCGGCTCCCCCGAGCGCTTTTCCGAGCGTCGATGTGATCACGTCGACACGCCCCATGACTCCGCAGTGCTCGTGCGTCCCGCGTCCGGTCTTGCCGACGAAGCCTGTCGAGTGGCTGTCGTCGACCATCACCATCGCGTCGTATTTTTCGGCGAGATCGCAGATGACGTCGAGCTTTGCCACGAAGCCGTCCATCGAGAACGATCCATCGGTCGCGATCATCCGCAGGCGCTTGCCTTGCGATTTTTTCAGCGCGTCCTCGAGCTCCGTCATGTCGCCGTTGGCGTAGCGGTGACGCTCGGCTTTGCAGAGGCGGACGCCGTCGATGATCGACGCGTGGTTGAGCGCGTCGGAGATGATCGCGTCTTCTTCGCCGAGCAGCGTCTCGAAGAGCCCGCCGTTCGCGTCGAAGCAGGACGAGTACAAGATGGCGTCGTCGGTGCCGAGGAACGCCGCGACCTTGCCTTCGAGCGTCTTGTGCGCGTCTTGCGTCCCGCAGATGAAACGAACGGACGACAGGCCGAAGCCGTAACGATCGATCGCGCTCTTCGCGGCCGCGACGACCTCGGGATGCGACGATAGGCCGAGGTAGTTGTTCGCGCAGAAATTGAGGACGTGCACCTCTTCGCCGGCCACCGTGCGAGCCGTGATGGAGGCGCCTTGCGGCGACGTGATGAGGCGCTCTTTCTTCTCGAGGCCCGCGTCGCGGATTTCGTTCAGCGCCTTTGCGTAGACGTCTTTCGCCTTGCCGTACATGCCGCGGTCATACCACGACGCGGCGGGCGCGCGCCTCACCGGCTAGGGGAATTCCCCTGCGCCGCGAGCGTCTGTCCGGCGGCTTTGCGTTGACCTGTGCGTCGCCCTCCCGTACGACGCGAGCATGCTCTCCGAATTTATCCGCGACGGGATTCATCGCGTCATCTCTTCCCCGGTCGGCGACGGCGTTGCTGCGCTTCGCGTTCCCAAGGGGCTCGCCCGCCGGCTCAACGAGACGCTCGGCAAACCGATCTGCTCGCGCGACGAGCTCGCGCAGCGTCGGCAAGCGTCGGCGCGTCTCGACGATCTGCGCGCTGGTCGCGTCGCGGTCGCGACGGAGGCGAAGACGGCGATCGCGCCGGTGCTCGTCTACTTCGAGGAGGGCCGCAACGAGCGCGAGCTCGCGCGGATCAAGGAAGCGCTCGACGCGAAATCGATCGCGTACACGCTGCTCGACGTCGCAGGCGACGAGACGACGCTCGCGTTCGTGGCGAACAAGGCGAAGTGCGAGACGGACGATCTGCCGATCGTCTTCGTCGCAGATCGCCCGCTCGGAAATTACGCAGCGCTCGTCGCGTCCGACGTTTCGGGCGAGCTCGAGCGGCTGTTGCGAGGCGAGCCGCGCGCGTGACGGAGTATGCGACGGCGCTGCCGCTCGCGTCGTTCAAGCTGCGCTTCTTCGACGAGCACGTGCGGATCGTCCCGTCGCACGATGCGCGCGGATGTTCGTTCGCCGGACCGGGCGTGGATCTGCGCGGCGACGACGCCCGCGAGGCCATCGCTCGCGCGAAGCCGATCGTCGCGTGGTTCTTGGCGCGCGAGCCGGTCGTGATGCGAACGCTGTCGATCGATTTCGTCGTGCGGCGCGTCCTCGCGACGTTCGAGGCGTCGCGCGCGGGCGAGCGTCCGCGCGTCTTGCGCATCGGCGGGCGCGGCGACGAGGGCGGCGCGGACGAGCTGCTAGCGCTCGCAGCCGCGTTGGCGAAGCATCTCGGCGTCGCAGCATCGGCGCAGATCGCGCGAAGGGTGGCTCCGTCGCGGTCCACCTGAACACGTTCGTGTTCATCGGCGACGTGTCGCTTCGCGAGAACGCGACGCGCGACCGAGCGTCCCGACAAGAGCGCGTGACGACGCGGAATTCGCGGCAAGAACTGCGAAACCGAGCGAGGCGCGGGCGTTGCTAGGGGCCTCGCCGAGATGCGTGCGCTCGAACGCTTCGATCGCCTTCCCGTCGGCGTGAAGCTCATCGTGTGCTTTCTGCTCGAGCTCGGCGTCGCGGTCGCCGACTTCGAAACGGGGGCCGTCGTATCGCTCGGCGTCATCTTTCTCGTCCCGATCGCGCTCGCCACTTGGACCGTCAGCGCGCACGCCGGGTTCATCTTCTCGATCCTCTCCGCGTGTTCGTCGTGGGCGCTCGACGTGCGCGACGGCATGCACGCGAGCTCGGCGCTCCAGAACTGGTCGGCGATTGCCTACCTCGGGTTCTTCTTGATCGTCACGCTGCTCGTCGCGCGACTTCGTGCGGCGCGCTCGGCCCGCGAGTAACCGCGGTCAGAACGCGCCGACGATCGTAGCGCCGCCGCCGTAGGGCGTGGCAGTCGGCACGACCGTCCAACGCGGCGCGACGGGCGCGCGAGCGACGCCGCGGTCGGCGCCGTAATCGACGTACGTGCGCGACGGGAGCGCGATGACCGTAAGCAGCCCGCCGAAGCCTTGCACGATGCCGCTCACGACGATGCCGACGCGGTTCGCGGTCTCGCCGATGCACGGATCGACCGGCAGGTTCTCCGAGCCGCGCGGCGCGACGCACTTGTCGCGTCCGGCGAAATCGATCCACGGTCCCGCGACGGGCACGAGCAGAACGCGATCGCTCGCGCGCGACGACCTCGCGCCGACATACGCCGTCGGCAAGAACGCGAGCCCCGTGAGGATGAGACCGCCCACGAGCATGCTCGTCTTTCGTGTCGTCTCGACGCGACCGCCGCCCGGCACCTTGTCGTCCGGATCGAACGTGCCATGCATCTCGATCTTGTCGCCCGCCGCGAGCGGGATCGACGTCGTCGGCTCGACGAGCTGGCCGCGCACGTCGTCCGATCCGTCGGGCGACGTTGCCGTACCTGGCACGAAGCGCATCACCACGGGAGGCGTCGCGCCGCTTCGCACGGCGACGATGCGCCCTTGCTCGTCCGTCTCGATGACGTCGTTCGGTTGGAGCTTGTGGACGTGCAGACCGTTGCCGCGATCGAGCACGACGCTGTTCGCCTGGATCTTCGCACCAGGAGGCAGTGGCGTGCGCGAATCGCCACGAACGACGGCGACGGCCTGGAGCTTTCCGGCGGCGCCGCGCGCGACGTCGGCGGGCGAGTAAAGTCGCGTCACCTCGACGCTCTCGCCACAGCCGATCGCGGCGAGCGCCATCATCGCGGCCAGCGCGACGATGCCACCTCGTCTCTGCGATTCGTTCACCGATGACTTTGCCATGCGGATCCCACCTGTGCAACGCGCGGGCCGCGAGATGCCTGCATGGAAGAACGGACGGTTCGACGCGCGAGTGAAGGCCTCCGTGCGAGAATCGACGGTCATGGCGTTCGATTTGAAGCTGACGGGCGGCACGGTCGTCGACGGCACAGGTGCCCGCGCGTGCCGGGCCGATGTCGCTGTGAAGGACGGCGTCATCGTGGAGATAGGTGCGTGCGACGGGCCTGCCGTTCGCACGATCGACGCGCGCGGCGCGATCGTCACGCCGGGCTTCGTCGATCTCCACTGCCACTACGACGGGCAAGTCTCGTGGGACGACGCGCTGATGCCTTCGTGCCTTCACGGCGTGACGACGTGCATGATCGGTAACTGCGGCGTCGGCTTCGCCCCCGTGCGCGCGAGTGATCGCGCGCGCCTCATCGCGCTCATGGAAGGGGTCGAGGACATCCCGGGATCGGTGCTCGCCGAAGGCATCCGCTGGCGCTGGGAGACGTTTGTAGAATACATGGACGCGATCGACGACTTCCCGCACGCGATCGACTTCGTGACGCAAGTGACCCACGACGCGATGCGCGTCTACGTCATGGGCGAGCGCGCGTTCGCGGGCGGCGACGCGACGGACGACGACGTCGAGCGGATGCGCGCCCTCACGCGCGCCGCGCTCGAAGCGGGTGCGGGGGGCTTCAGCACCGGACGCACCGACAACCATCGCGCGGCGGACGGGAGCGCGACGCCGGCCTCCGAAGCGACCGCGCGCGAGCTCGCGGGGATCGCGCGTGCGTTCGAAGGGCTCGGACACGGCGTCGTGCAAGCCGTGTCGGACTTCGACATGGCGGTGAGCGACGAGCGCTTCGATCCGGAGTTCGACGTGATCGAAAAGATGGCCGAGGCGGCGGGCGGACGGCCGTTGTCGATCTCGCTCATGCAGCGCGACATGGCGCCGGGTCAGTGGCGTCGCATCCTCGAACGCGCCGAGCGCGCGAACGCACGCGGCACGAACATTCGCGTGCAGGTCGCGCCGCGCGCGATCGGCGTGCTCCTCGGGCTCGAAGCGACGTTCCATCCGTTCATCGGGTTCCCGAGCTACAAGCAGATCGCCGCGCTGACGCTCGCGGAGCGCGTCGCGACGATGCGCGATCCCGCGTTCAAGGCGCGCCTCCTCGGCGAGAAATCCGAGAAGGTCGCCGGCGACGGGAGCCCCATTCCGCCGCTCGCGGACGTCTTGTTGTCGCGCCTCGACATGGTGTCGATGCGGCTCTTCCGGCTCGGCGAGAACCCGAACTACGAGCCGCGCATGGAGGACTCGATCTATGCCGAGGCGCACGCGCGCGGCGTGCCCGCGCTCGAAGCCGTGTACGACGCGATGCTTGGCCAGGACGGCCGCGAGCTCCTCTATTTTCCGCTCTACAACTTCACCGAGTTCAGCCTCGACAACGTGCGCACGATGCTCGAGCACCCGCTCGCGCTCGCGGGGCTCAGCGACGGCGGCGCGCACGTCGGTACCGTGTGCGACGCGAGCTTCCCTACTTTTTTTCTCACGCATTGGACGCGCGATCGCAAAGAGGGAAAGTTGCCGCTCGAGCGTGTCGTGAAGATGCTCTCGGGCGACACCGCGGCGTACGTCGGGCTCGCGGATCGTGGAGAGATAGCGGTCGGGCGGCGCGCGGATCTCAACGTCATCGACATGGAGAACTTGCGGCTCGCGCGGCCGCGGATGGTGCACGATCTTCCGGGCGGCGGGCGCCGACTCCTGCAAGACGCGATCGGGTACCGCGCGACGATCGTGCATGGGCGCGTCGTCGTCGAGAACGGCGTCGTGACCGCGGAGCGACCGGGACGACTCGTGCGCGTCGGTCAGCCTAACCGCGCTTGAACCCGACGCTCGAACCGAGATGCCCGAGCCGTCGCGCTTCGAGGCAGCATGGCGATCCCGGCTCGACGATCCGGCAGTCGTCGGGTCGCACGTCATAGACCGCGCACGGGAAGCGTCCCGGCACCGACACGTCGAGCGCGCCGCATCGGTCGCCGTCGTTCTTCATGAAGCGCCATCCCGGCGGACGATCGTCGAGCAACGTCAGGCGTCGCATCAACGCTTCACCCATGCGCGTCTCGTCGTCTTCGAGCAAGTGCACGGTGCTCGGTCCGTGATGGCAACAGCGGCCGCAGGCGACGCAGTCGGCTCCGTTCGGATCGGGTGCGCCGTCGAGCGGGGACAACGTCACGCGAGCGGCCACTTCGCTTTCGCGAGCTGCTTCCCTACCCGCTTGAGATCGCCGCGAAGCGCGGTCGCAGTGGGGCGCGCGCGCGGATCGGCGCGAAGCGTGGAGAAGAGGAGCTCGGCGACGGGCGCGAACGCCGGGAGTTGCGCGCGCTCTTTGAGCTTCGGCGGGAAGCCGTCGTGCCCGACATGCTGCGCGATTTGCGTCATCTCGTTGTCGCCGTCGAAGAGCGTCTTGCCGGTGAGAACTTCGAACGCGACGCATCCGAAGGCGTAGATGTCCGCGGGCATCGGCGTCGGCGTGTGGTCGTCGGGGCCGGCGCCCCAGACCTCGGGCGCGCCGTACGATCCGGTCGCGCAACCCGGACGCAGATGGCGACCCGCGAGACCGAAGTCGACGAGGACCCCTTCGACCTGTTTTCGGAGGACGACGTTGCTCGGCTTGACGTCGAGGTGACCGACGCCCGCGCCGTGCATCGCTTCGAGGCCCGCGAGCACGTCGTCGAGGAGCGCGAACGATCGCTTCGCGTCGAGCGCGCCCGATTCGATCACGCGCTCCATCGTCATGCCTTCGACGAGCTCCATGACTAAGATCGGCTTGGGGCGCGCACCTGCGTCGAACGTGACGAAGCGCGCGAGGTTGGGGTGCGACGGCACCGTGAGCAGCGCGGACGCTTCGTCGCGGAACATCTTCATGAACTCCGCCTCGGAGACGCTGCGTGCGGCGGTGGCGGAGAACTCCGGGACCTTGAGGGCGAAGCGCTCGGCGTGCGCGTCGTGGCGATCCTCGACGCGCGTCACGACGAACACGGAGCCGACGGCGCCCGAGCTGAGCGCGCGAAGGACGTAGAAGCCGCCGATGGTGCGCCGCGGCGGCAGCCAGTTGGGGAGCGTGTCGGCGATCTTGATCGCGGCGCTCTCCATCGACGGGCGATCGACGGGGAGCTCGACGAGCGTCCAGACGATCTGCGCGACGAGGCGCGCGATGAGGCGCGGCACACCCGCGAGCAGCTCGTCGAGGCACGCCGACACGACGTGATCGTTGAGCATGGGCTCCGCGCCCGACAAGACACGCGAGATCGCGACGGTGAGCGGGCGCGACGCGACGACGAGCGGCAGCCCCTGATCGCGCTCGGGATCCAAGCGGCCGCGCGCGCCGACCGTGAGCTGTGCGAGCGCGACGAGCGCCGACTCGAGCGCGGTTGCGATCTCGGGCTCGTTGCCGCCGAGGGTCGTGGCGAGGCCGCGGAGCGAGCGCGCGGAGACGATTCCACTGAGCGCGTTGAAGACGCGAACGAGCACGGTGCGTAGCGCTTCGCTGCGTCCCGATCCTTCCGGCACCAGCTCGCGCGCCATCTCGTCGAACGCGGCGAGGCGCTTGATGTGCTCGGGAACCGGCGGGAGCGGTCCCATGCTGCTCGGCGGTATCGAGAGCGCCGATGGTCGTATCGACGGCGAGCTCACCGCCGACGGCGGCACCGACGTGCCGGAAACCTCGATGACGGCGAGGCGCGGCGGCGTGCACACCTCGGCGAACTTCGCGTAGCGCGAGAGAACGTGGATGAGATCCGGATCCATCGACGCCTGCGCGAGCGTCTCGAACTCGCGCGCGTCCTCGACCTGCCGCGCGACGACGAGGAGGACGTCGCTCACGTCGCACGCCCCCGCGCGCACGAGCGCATCGAGCGCGCGCGCGAGGGCGGCGAGGATCGTCCGGCGCACGACCGAGGGCGGATCGCGCTCGAAACGCTCGATGAGCGCGCGTGCCACGACGAGGAGGCGCTTGCGAAGCCGCGCCGAGCGCGCCGGATCCTCGGAGGTGTCGCCGACGTCGCCGTCGACGAGGTGAAGGAGCGCGCGCAAGCGGCGAAGGCCGAGCGTCGGGTTCGACGGGGCCGCGCTCTTCTCGAGCGGGTTCGAGTCGGGCCCGAGGATCCAGCTGGCGAGGCGTTCGCGGAGCGCGTCGAGTGCCTCGTCGTGACCGGGCACGGCGTCGGCCGCGGTGCCGAGGTGAACGAGGTTCGCGAGGACATCGCGCTCGAGGAGGCTCATGTCGAGATCGCGGAGGACGACGATCGACGTGCGCCGCGCCATGGCTCCGGCGCGACCTTCGGCGGCGTCGTCTTCCGGCGCGACCGCTTCGAGCGCGTCGACGGCGCCGGTCGCGGCTCCCAGAAGCTCGCGCGCGGCGGCGTACGCTTCGCGCGCTCCGCTCTGCGCGAACGCGAGGAGACCCCGCGCGA
>JBBQXV010000087.1:0-30130 GCA_038209335.1 Polyangiales bacterium
GGTGCACGACGCGCGGAACGCGCAACGCGCCGCCGACGATTGGCACCGCGTCGTCGTGGCCGCGCGGTGAGAGCGTGCGCCACATGTCGAAGTCGTAAGGCTCTCCCCCCTCGTCGAGCGCGAACGCGGTGCCGCCGTACAGGAGCACGAACGCGCGCTTCGCCGTCGTAACCTGGACAGGCTCGAAGTACCGATTCAGCACGAGAACAGGCAGCTGGAGGACGTCGGTCATTGGAAACGAGCGCTTAGGGAGAAGCCTGGTACGCCGCACAGGGTAGCACGCCGTCCGCTAGGGTTTGACCTGCAGCGGTGGAGGGCTAAATTCCCTACACGATGACGATCGACTCCTCCGACGATACCAAGACCGAAGCGGTCCTCCCGTCGGTGAGACGACGCAACGCGCGTCGCGCCGAGGCCGAGATGTCGCGCGACGAGAATCCGTGGGTGCGACGCGGGCTCGTGCTCGGGCTCACGCTCGCGGTCGCCGGCATCGCCGGGTTCGTGCTCGCCGGGATGCAAGAGGGGGCGGTCTACGCGAAGCCGGTCGACGAGCTCATGAAAGAGAAGGCGAAGTTTGCCGGGCGTCCGGTTCGCGCCGAGGGGAACTTGGTGCACGGAACGCTCGTGAAGCGCGATTCGCCGTGCGAGTACAAGTTCACGATCACGAAGAACGGCATCGATCTCCCGGTGAGGTTCGCGCAGTGCGTGGTGCCCGACACGTTTCGCGACGTCGAAGGAATGGACGTCGGCGTGACGGTCGAAGGCGAGCTCAAGGCCGACAATTCGTTCGAGGCGACGGTCGTCCTCGCGAAGTGCCCGAGCAAGTACGAGATGAAAGACAAAGCACAAAAAGGCGAGAAGATGCCGCACGGGCCGACGGCCGCGGGCGGAGGCGGCGCGTACTGATCTAGAGTGCGCGTGTGATCGCCGAGCCCATCCCCTGGATCTCCGAGTACGCCGCGCGAAAAGGGCTGAAGTACCAGCCCGACGCCGACGAGCGCTGGATGCGCGTATGGGAGCCGTACACGACGCTGAAGACTCCGCACCGCTACGAGCACGTCCTCGAGCACACGGGCGACAGCGGCTCGGTGACGATCGCGCGGATGCTCGTGGTGATGCCGGTGCGCGGTCCGGACAACGCGTGGATCGAGGGCGAAGCGGGCGCGTGGATCGCGATCGCGCAGGATACGCGCCTCGAAGGTCGCGCCGCGGCGACGACCGAGACGGGGCAAATCTTCAGCGATCCGCTCGAGCTCGTCGCGATGCCTCGGCGCGTGACGGGCGATCGCGCGTTCGACGATCTCTTCGCGTCGTTTGCGCCGACAGCCGACGATTTGAAGCGTGCGATCACGCCGAGCGTGCGAAAGCTCACCGTCGGCTGGCGCATGCCGCTGCACTTCGAAATACGTCCAGGCGGTTTCATCCTCGCGCCGATCGCGCTGCCGGCCGATCCGGCGTCGCTTTCTTGGTTCGTGCGGGCCGTTTACATGTTCGGAGAAAAGGCCGCGAAGCGTTTGGGGTAAGAGACGCATATTTCGTATGCTGAGGGCGACGTAGCAGCGCCCACTTGGAGAATTCGAATGCGTGCCTTGAAGCGGAAGATTCCGTTGTTCGCCCTGGTGGGTCTCGCCTTCGCGCTCCCGGCGCTCGCGCAGACGGGCGATCTCGTGAGGCCTGGTGAGCCGATTCCAGCCGCGTGCGCCGACGCCGACGTGACGCCGGAGCGAAACCGACGCGCGAGCGACCTCTTCAAGACCGGAAAAATCGCGGCCGAGAACATGGAGCGCGAGAAGGCGATTTTCTATTACCTCGATGCGTACCGCGCCGATTGCACGGGCCATGCGGTGCTGCTGAAGATCGCCGAGCTTTGGGAGCTGAAGGGGAACAAGGCCGAGGCGCTGCGGTACACGCAGGGATTTCTCGATCGAGCGAAGGCCGACGATCCGAACCGTGAGAGCGCGACGGTGCGTCGCGATCGACTGAAGCGCGATCTCGCAGCGACGCCTACCGCGAGCGCGACGACGTCGGCGACCACGCCGGCCACCGTCACGGCGCCGACGGCGAGCGCGACGGCGACGACGGCTCCGACCGCGACGGCAACGGCGGGCGACGGTGGCGGGCACACGATCTATCCGTGGATCGTGGTCGGCGCCGGCGGCGCAGCGCTCGTGACGGGCGGAATCCTGACCGTCCTCGGGGCGGGGAAGGTGTCGGACGCCGAAAAGACGTGCGACGCGAACCACAAGTGCTCCGATCCGCAAGCGATCACCAAGGGGAACGACGGGCGGAACATGGAGACGATCGGCGTCATCGTCGGCTCGGTCGGCCTCGCGGCGATCGCTGCCGGGCTCGTCTGGCATTTCGTCGAGCCGACCGGGCCGAAGCAAGCGGCGCGGCTCGGGCCGGTGGTCACACCGCATGTCGCGCCGGGTTACGCGGGGCTCTCGGTCGGCGCGCGTTTCTAGAGTCAGGGCTCTCGCGCTAGCCGCGCGCGCACCAGAGAAAATCGAGGTACTCGGTGGCGTAGTCGCGTCCGAAGGCGCGTGTGAGGTAGCGCGCGGCGGGGCCGCTCGTGCGGACCGCGGATGCGACGGAGACGGCGGCGGCGCGGTTCGCGTCCACGTCGGCGGTGCGTTCGGCGCGTGCGAGCGCGTCGAGGTAGCAGGCGACGTAGCGCGTGAGCGTCGCCGCGAGGACGTCGCCGCTGCCACGCCGCGCGCTCAGGCGTCCGCCTGCGCCTCCGGACAGCGGCGCGATCCACGCCGGGACCGGGGCGCGTCGCGGAACGTGCGCGCCATCGAGGATCGCGGCGAGCGGCTCGCGGAAGCGTTCGCCGAACGGCGGTCGCGCGATCGAAGGACCGCACACATCGACGAACGCTCGCGGCGTCCCGGTCGGCGGCACCATCAGATCGGCGACGAGGAGCGGCGCGTCGATGTGGGGTCGAGGGTGCACGACCAGCGCGACTCCTTGGAACACCGGCCACACGCGCACGTGCGACACGACGGCGCGCGCGATCGTCTCGCTCTCGAGCGCGAACGACGCGATCGCGCGTACGGCGCCGTGGCGCAAGCGAACGTCGAACGGCGCCGGCTGCGTTCGCGCGCCGCGTCGTCGAAAGATCCCGTCGAGCTCTGCCGCCAACCCGCCAAAGTCGATCCGATGTGCGGCGCGCGCGCTACCTGCGATCGCCGCTCCGAGTTCCGCCGACTGAGCCATTGCCCATCTCCTACGATGAGTTGGGCGAAGACAGAAGTAGACAGAACGCGGGGGCTGTTCCCACACGAGAAGTTCTTGCGTACCTTGGAATGGAATGAACAGCACTCCGCCCATGTCCCGCGGGACCGTCCGCCAGGGTGGAAAGGAGGAGCTCCGCGCCTCCGTGCTCAAGACGTACTTGCTCCGCGTGCGCGCGGAGAAGGGCGAGCGCGCCGTGCGGCAGCTCCTCGCAGGCGCCGCGATCGATCCGTCGGCGGTCGACAACGAGACCGGCTGGGTGAGCACGCTCGCGGCGAAGCGCGCGCTCCGTGCGATCGCGCAGATCCTCGGCGCGGAGACGATTCGTCATCGCGGCGATTGGGTGGTGCATCCCGAAGCGCTCGGCACGCTGGTGCGCATGCTGCGCGTCGCCGAACAACCGATCGACGCGTACCGCTACCTCGCGTCGAACGCGAAAGAGGTCACGCGCGTCGGGACGTGGGAGCTCGAGGAGATCGGCGCCACGAGCGACAAGCGAAAAGAAGCCATCGCCGCCGTTCGCATGACGTACCGCGCGCGCGACGACGGCAACGAAGAGCCGAGCGACAAGGTCGACACGGCCGGCGAAGAGCTCCTCTGCGCGGCGCGCGAAGGGGAGCTCGCGAGCTTCCCGCGAATCTGGGGAATGCCCGACGCGACGGTGACGCACGAAGCGTGCGTCGCGAAGGGGCAAGAGATGTGCATCTACGTCGCGCGGTGGGGCGTCATCCGCCCGCGCACCGGTGCGCTCGCAGGTGCCGGAGCCGCGGCCGTCGTGTGTGGCGGCACCGTCATGATCGCCGGCAATTGGGTCGGTGGAGCGATCGCGGCGCTGCTCGGCGGACTCCTCGGCGGCGGGACCGGATTTCTCTGGGACCGATCGAAGGAAGACAAGTCGTCGCGCGCGTTCGAGAGAAATCGGATCGCGGCGCTCGAGCGTGGCCTCGAGCTTCGCGGCGATCTCGGCACGACGCCGGGCGATCTCACGGGCACGGTGCTCGGCGGAAAATATCGGATCGGGCGCAAGATCGGATCGGGCGGGATCGGCGTCGTCTACGCGGCGGAGCACACGACGCTCGGCCACGAAGTCGCGGTGAAAGTGCTGCGCGGCGCGGCGGCGAAGGACGGTGGCGAGATCGCGCGCCTGCGTCGCGAGGCGTACATCCAAGTGCACATCGAGCATCCGAACGTCGTCCGCGTTCTCGATCTCGATCAGATGCCCGATGGATCGATCTACGTCGTGATGGAGCGCCTCGTCGGACGTTCGCTCGCGGACAAGCTCGCGCGCGACGGATTGCTCGCGCCTGGCTTCGCGGTCCCGGTCTTCGTCGGCGTGTGCCGCGCGCTCGCGGCGGCGCATCGGCGCGGTGTCGTGCATCGCGATCTCAAGCCGGGAAATATTTTCCTGATGGAGGACGGCTCGTCCAAAGTTCTCGACTTCGGGATGAGCAAGCTCGCGAGCGCCGAGTCGCTCACGCAGACGGGCTACACGCTCGGCACGCCCGAGTACATGGCGCCCGAGCAGTGCATCGGCGCGACGGTCGAGCCGCGCACGGACATCTATGCGCTCGGCGTCTTGATGTACGAAGCGATCACCGGCGAGCTGCCGATCATCGCGCAGAATCGCCGCGAGCTCCTCGACTTGCACCAGCGGCAGATCCCGACCGCGATGCGCGTGCGTCGTCCGGATCTCCCGATCCCGGAGGCGCTCGATCTCGCCGTGATGAAGTGCCTGAAGAAACGCATGAACGAGCGACCGCGCAGCGCGACCGAGCTCGAGCAGCTCCTCGCGGCGGTTTCGATCGAGGGACTGCCAACGAGCTATCCGCCGGGGACGAGCCGACGCGCGCCGGGCTCGCGTCGCACGGGACCGCCGGTCGCCGATCCGGATGCGCACACGGTCCCGGGTCTCACGAGCGCACCGCCGCCGGCACGCAAGGCGGAGTGACTCACGGGCCCGCGGCGAGCGACTTCGGCGGCCGCGTCGGGCGCATCATTCGACCCGCGACGATCGTGGCGATCCACATCGGCGAGCGGCGTGAAAAGAACGCCGCGACCGCGTTGAGGAAGCCCGTGACCTTGAGCCAGCGACCGCGTTCGAGCGCCGCGAGCCCGATCGCGACGCATCGCTCGGCGCTCATGTAGAGCCAATCGCCGGCGCTCGCGCTCATGTCGGCGACGTCGTTGAACTCGGTGCGCGTCGGTCCGGGGCAATGCGCGAGGACGCGAACGCCGCGGGGTGAGATCTCGCGCGCGAGCGCCAGTGAGAAGCTCGTCACGAACGCTTTCGTCGCGCCGTAGACCGCGAAGTACGGATTGGGTTGGAACGACGCGGTCGACGACACGTTGAGGATCGCGCCGGACCCGCGCGCGGCCATCTTCGCGCCGAGTGCGAGCGAGAGCTCGACGAGCGCCGTGACGTTGAGCTGAATCATCGCGGACAGACGATCGATCGGCATGCCGAGCGCTTCGCCGTGGAGACCGACACCCGCGTTGTTCACGAGGACCTCCACTTCGATTCCGCGTTCGTCGAGCTCGCGAAGCATCGCTGCGCTCGCGCCGGCAACCGAGAGATCACTCTCGAGGACGACAGCTTTCACCTTCAGGTCGCGCTCGATCTCCTCGGCGATCTTCTCCAAGCGATCGCGCCGTCGCGCCGTCAGCACCACGTCGTATCCTTTGCGCGCGAGCTGGCGCGCGAACTCGACGCCGAGCCCCGCGGATGCTCCGGTGACGACCGCCCACTTCTTCTTCGCGCTGCTCATCGCGCGAGGATACAGACTGCAGACGCGGCGCGCTCTTCGTCAGCCGCGCAACAACCAAACCAGCCCTGCGATGCTGAGACCGAGCACGCTCAACGCGGCGAGCATCACGAGCAGATCGGTCACGGACCAACTGCTCCCGCGCTTGCGGCGCGGCGGCGCGACGCTCGGCGCGACCTCGGCGATCGGCGCGGCGCGCGCGGTGCTCGCCGGCGGCGCCGAGAGATCGTTGCGCGACGGCGGAGGGCTCGGTGCGGAAAAGGACGGCGGCGGCTCCGGCGCGCCATCGGCCGGCAGCGCCTCGTCCGGTGCGTCCTCGAGCTCGGCGAGCGCCTGCGCGACGGGCTCTTGAAGCGCGAGGACCGTTCGACCGAGGCGCATCACGAGCGCGGGCCTCCAAACCGTGTCGCGCGTCGCCTCGAGCAGCGCGTCGCCGAGCTGCGCCGGATTCTTCGAGCCGAGATCGCGCACGAGGACCGTGCCTCCGCGACGCACGATCTGCACGTGCTCGCGCGACGCCGAAGAATCGGCGATCGGCATGTCGCAATCTTCGCCGCGCCCGACGACGTACGCGCGCGCCTCTTCGTCGAGCGTGAGCGTCGCGCCGAGATCTTGCTCGCCCTCGACGACGTGCACAGTGCATGTGATGTTCTCGCCGATTCGCGCCATGGCTTGCGATACGAGCGCGAGCGCGAGATCGCGCGTCGCGTTCGCCATGTCACGCGTCGGCGGCGTCTGATCGATCCGCGCTTCGAGCCAAACGCGCCCCACGCGGACGCGATCGCCGGAGCGGAGCATGCGCGACGTGCGCGGCGCGAGACGCACGCCGCCGATGAACGTGCCGTTCGTGCTCCCTTCGTCGACGAGGACGAAGTCGGCACCCTTCGCCTGCACCGTCGCGTGACGATGCGAGACGCTGGGATCCGGCAGGCGCAGATCGCAGCTCTGTCCGCGGCCGATGACGATTCGCTGCATCCCGTCGAACGTCAGTGCCGGCGCTTCGGTCGCGCCCGTCGGATCGGCGGATCGTACGAAGAGGGTAATCGGCATGACGAGGTGACGCGGAAGCTCGCGTAAAGCTCACACAGGGATGCTGCGGAGGTTCGGCCTCAGCTCGGAGGCGCGCTGCTCGATCCACTGGATGACCGGCTCGCCCATGTCGCGGCCGAGGTGCTTGCTGAGCTCTTGGATCCCGGTGGGCGAGGTGACGTTCACCTCGGTCAGCTTCTCGCCGATCATGTCGAGCCCGACGAAGACGAGGCCGTCTTCTTGGAGGCGCGGCGCGATGTCGGCGACGATCTCGCGCTCTTTGACGGTGATCGCGCATGGCTCGACGGTGCCGCCGACGTGGATGTTCGAGCGCAGATCGTCGGCGCGAGGCACGCGCAAGATCGCGCCGAGCACTTGCCCGTCGAGGAGCAGCACGCGCTTGTCGCCTTCGCGCACCTTCGGCAAGTACTCCTGCACCATCGCGAGTCGTCGTCCTTCGAGTGTCAGGACGTCGAGGATCGATCGCGTGTTGCGATCGGCGCGCGAGATCATCATGACGCCCGCGCCGCCTGCTCCGTCGAGCGGCTTGACGACCCCTTGGCCGCCGATCTCGTCGATGAACTCGAGGATGCGTCCGCGATCGCTCGTCACCATGGTGCGCGGCATGTGACGCGCGAAGTGGAGCGTGTAGAGCTTCTCGTTGGCGTCGCGGAGGCCGCGCGGATCGTTCATGATCACGGTGCGGTTGCGCGCGCGCTCGAGCATGAGCGTGAGGTAGAGGTACTCCGCGTCGAACGGTGGATCCTTGCGGATGAGCACCGCGTTCACGTCGGCGAGGCGCACGTCGATCGCGTCGCCGAGCTTGAAGTGCGGCCACTCGTCGCTGACGCTGACGGGTCGAACGCGCGCGTGGACGTCGCCGTCTTTCAGGTAGACGTCGCGCGGCTCGCAATGCAGCGACTCGTGGCCGCGCGCGAGTGACGTGCGCAGGAAGGCGAACGTGGTGTCCTTCTCAGGGAGGACCCGTTCCATCGGATCCATCACGTAAACGAGCCGCATGCCCCGCACCTTAGCCGCACTCACGCGACGGTGTCAGGCTCCGTGAATGCGCTGGCTCATTCGGCGCATTCGCCTCATTCGTCGCAAGCGGCGAGTGCGAGCTGTGCGCTTTCGTCGGCGCCGAGGTCCGTCGCGAGCGCGCAGCCGATGCCGCCACGCTGCGTGATCGCGACGGAGTAGCCGCGTGACTGCCCGACCGAGACGCGCGCCGTGCCGACCGCGCGCGGCGAGAGCCCCGGCGACGTCACTTGGATCTTTGCCGGATCGTAGACGAAGAGGCTGACCCGACGCGGCTCGTCGCCGCTCATCACGACGAAGTGGAGCATCGCCGCGCGAGCCGGCATGTTGTGCGAGCGCATCGGCAGGACCCGCCCGCCGACCAGCCTCGCACCACTTCGCTCGAACGATCCCGGACGAACCGGGACGCCGACGTACTTCTCGAGATTCCGAACCGCGCGCGGATCGGTCGCGTCGGGCGGGAGCGGCTGCGCGTGCTCCGCGATGAGCTCCGCGAGGAGATCGTCACCGATGCCCGCGACCTGCTCTTGCCCCTTCGCCGGATGGCGCGTCGCGCCCCACGCGAGCGCCAATGCCGCCGCGCTGGCCAGCGGAACCATCGTCCGCCATCCGAGGAGCTTGCTCCCCGCGGCGGTCACGCGCGCGTGCTCGGTGTCGCGTGCTTCGCCGCGCGTCGCCTCGGCCGCCATCGCGGTCTCGAGCCGCGCGCGAAGCCCCTCGGGCGCGTTTCGGCGAACGGTGCGCTTCAGCGAAGCGCGCGTCGCGCGAAGAAGCTCCACGTGCTCACCGCACGGAGCGCAACGTTGCATGTGCGACTCGACCTCGAGCATCCCCGGCGCATCGAGCTCGCCATCGAGGAACGGCCCGAGCAACGGCAAGTACTCGCGACACGTCGTCTGCTGAAGCGCATGGCTCATGCTGCGCCCCGCTTCTTTGCGCGGTACGCGGCGAGGTCCGCCGGCTTGGTGCTCGGCTGTGCTTCGCCGACGCGCTCTTCGCCTTTGATGATGCCCATCGCCAAGGCGTGATTGTACAGGGTTCGCTGCAAAAGTTTTCGTCCTCTGTGCAGGCGGCTCATCACGGTGCCGATTGGGCAACCCATGATCTGCGCGATCTCTTCGTACGAGAACTCCTCCACGTCGCAGAGAATCACCGCGAGCCGGAACTCGTGCGGCAGCGCGTCGAGCGCGACCTGAATCTCTTTCTCGACCATCGGCAAGAGCGCAATCTGCTCCGGATCGCGAAGCTGACGCATCGTGCTCGCGCTCACCCAACCATCCGCGAGCGGATCGGCATCGGGGCCGTCGAACACGGATCGCTCGAGCCCGCCGCGGCGGTACTTGTTGATGAACGTGTTGGTGAGGATGCGAAAGAGCCAAGCCTTGAGGTTCGTCCCAGGATGAAACTGATGCCTGGCGCGCATCGCCTTCACGAAGGCGTCCTGCACGAGATCCTCGGCCTCGGTCGGGTTGCGCGTGAGCTTGCACGCGACGCCGTACATCGCGTCGAGATGCGTCAGCGCCTCGTCCGAGAAGCCGTCGACTTCTTTTTGGTTTTCGGTGTCCGTCAGCGCCATGGGGGGCAACTCTCCGTGCTTGCTCATATCTCCCAACAAGCGAAAGTTGGACCTATTCCCCGGGCGTGCCCGCCGTTGTCCCTTTCCCGAGTGTTATCGGGGACAAGGGAAAATAAGCGGGCTTGTCACTTTGACGTGTTGTTGCCGCCCGAGGAGGGAGGTCCCTTCAACTTACGTTCGAGATCCTCGATTCGCTCGTTGAGGCGCTTAACTTCGTGCTGAAGTTGCTGGAGTGGCCGAAAGCCCGCGAGGATCGCCTTGATCCGCTCGTCGAGCGTGTGCTGAAGGTCCTCGATTTTCCCCTTGGCCTGATCGACCAAGGTCGGCTTCGGGGGCTCGGACTTCTTGTCTTCGGTCGTTTGCGCTTTTTCCACGACGTCCCCCGGCTTCACCGCGCCCGGAATCAATCGCCCGATCGGACCTTCGCGCAAACCCTCGAGCACCTTCTCTGTGCGCGAGTGAATGAGCTCTTTGAGAGTCTGCAGCGGCACGTTGCGGCTGTGCGCCTTCTGCTCCTCGTAGATGATCTGCGCGAGCGTGACCTCGGTCAGATCCTCTTTCGAGTTGTTGTCGATGATCTGCACCTCCTCGCTGCTCCGCACCATCTCGGCGATCTGCAGCAAGGTGACGTAGCGACTGTCCTTCGTGTCATAGAGCTTCCGATTCGAGTAGCGCTTGATGACGCGACGCGGCCGCTCGCTCGGCGGGCTCGGCGGAGCTCCTTGGCCGGAAGCCTCGGGTTTCGTGTCCAAGAGTCGGTCTCCTTCCAGATTCCCCCGCCATCACCGGCGGACCACACACGAAGCTCAGGATACACTAACGCGGGGAGTCACGGGTGAAGACGACGTACGCGGTCGAGCTGCTCGGGGTGTCGGCCGCGTACGGGGCCGAGCGCGAAATGCCGCTTCGTAGCGTGGATCTCGCGGTTTCGTCGGGGGAGCTCGTGGCGGTTCTCGGCGCGAACGGCGCGGGAAAATCGACGCTGCTTCGGGTCATGTCGGGCGCGCTCGCGCCGGCGTCGGGCGAGGTGCGGCTCTTCGGAGAGGCGTTGTCGAACACGGGCGGCGTCGTGATGGATCGCCGCGACATCGCGCGTCGCGTCGCAGTCGTCGGACAGAACGAAGCGGTCGCGTTTCGGTTCACGGTGCGCGAGGTCGTCGCGATGGGACGCGCTCCGCATCAAGGTGCATGGCAAAACGAAGGCGAGCGCGATCGATCGATCGTCGACGCGACGATCGCGCGCTGCGATCTCGTGAGCCTCGCTTCGCGTCCCGTCGACGAGCTCAGCGGCGGTGAGCAGAAGCGCGTTGCGATCGCGCGCGCGCTCGCGCAGGAGCCGCGTGTTCTCTTGCTCGACGAGCCCGGAGCGTTTCTCGACGTGCGGCATCAGATCGATCTGTATGAGCTGCTCGCCGAGGAAGTGTCGCGCGCGAAGCTCGCGTGCGTCGTCGTCATGCACGATCTCAACGTCGCTTCGCAGTATGCGACGCGCGTCGCGCTCGCGAAGGCGGGCGAGCTCATCGCGGTCGGCAAGGTCGAAGACGTGATGACGTGGGCACGTCTCAAGGACGCTTTCGATGCGGACTTGTATTGCGGCGTCAACGATCTGACCGGCGACCGCTTCTTCTTGCCGATGCGCGCCAAGCGCGAATGAGGCACCTCTCGCGACAAGCGGCGCGGCATTCGAAACGAGCGGCGTGCCTCTCGGGTCGAGAGGCGCTTCGCTCAAACGAGAGGCGCGGCACTCGAAACGAGTGATTGGCCTCGAGCAACGAGAGCCATGTCGCGTGATTCGAGCGGCGATTCGCTCGTCGCGAGCCGACTCAGGTAACGAACAAGCGCTCGGCGATTTGCACGGCGTTGAGCGCGGCTCCTTTTCGGAGGTTGTCGCTCACGACCCAGAGGTTCAGCGCTCCGGGGACCGCGAGATCCTCTCGGATGCGCCCGACGTAAACCGCGTCGGTCCCCGACGCCGTCGTCGGCTGCGGGTGTTTGCCCGGCGCGAACGGCTCGTCCATCAAGACGACCCCCTCCGCGTTTCGCAGAAGATCCTTCGCTTCGGCGGCGCGCATCGGTCGGTGAAACTGGACGTGGATCGACTCGGAGTGACCGTTGACGACCGGGACGCGCACCGTCGTGGGCGAGATGCCGATGCTGGCGTCGCCCATGATCTTGCGCGTCTCGTTGACCATCTTGAGCTCCTCTTCGGAGTAATCGCCCTCGCCGGCCTTCCAATCGCAGATCGTGTTGAACGCGATCTGTCCGGGGAAGACCTTGGGGTCGAACGGCTTTCCGTCGAGCACGGCGCGCGACTGCGCGAGCAATTCTTCGACGGCTGCGTGCCCTTTGCCGCTCGTCGCTTGGTACGTCGAGACGACGATGTGCTTGATGCGCGCGGCGTCGTGCAGCGGCTTGAGCGCGACGACCATTTGGATCGTCGAGCAGTTCGGGTTCGCGATGATCCCCTTCGGGCGGTTCGCCGCCGCGGCCATGTTGACCTCGGGAACGACGAGCGGGCAATCCGGATCCATGCGCCACGCGCTCGAGTTGTCGATGACGACCGCGCCGGCCTTGGCCGCGAACGGCGCGAGCTCGCGCGACGGCGTCGCACCCGCGCTGAAGAGCGCTACCTGAACGCCTGCGAAGGATGACGGACCGAGCTCTTCGACTGTCACTTCGCCGCCGGCGAACGGGAGCTTCGTCCCCGCGGATCGCTTGCTTGCGAGCGCGACGAGCTTCTTCACGGGAAACCGTCGGCGTTCGAGCGTCCGAAGCATCTCTCGACCGACCGCGCCGGTCGCGCCCACGACTGCAACGATGAACGACATGCCGCGTTTTCTAGCACGCCGTCGACGGCTTGCCGAAATCCGCGCCGGACGGGATCGCCGAGGCTGCTCGGACGTACGAAACAGAGAAAGACCGAAGCGTCAAAGCTCTACCTCGCGCGGCATGTCCCACGCGCGGACCGCGTTCTACCCACGATGCATTCTCGCCGCTGCTACCATGTCACCGTGAGCGGCGTTCGCGCAGCAGGGATGGCGTCCGTTTTCTGCATGCTCGCTGCTTGCGGAGCGCGCACGCCGCCGGTCGCGCCGATGGCCGCGAAGGGGAACTTGCGCGCGCTCGGCGTGAAGGCGGCGGCCGAGCCGACGATCAAAGGCTCGCGCGCGATTCCGGAGACCGTCGACGACGACAAGTCGCTCGGCGCGGAGCCGGGCGGAGGCGTGCGTCTGATCGTCGCGGGGATGCGCGTCGTCAGCATGCCGAGCGGAGCGATCCTCACGTCGCCGGATCGATTGCCCGGAGCGCCGACGAGCACGATCCCGTTGCCCGCGCGTCTTGGCGGAGGGTTCCTCTTTCAGATCGGTACGACGCTGTGGCGCTCCGAGCGATGGCTCGGTGCGATCGGTCCGCTCTACACGGCGCAGGGATCGATCTCGCGCGTCGTCGTAGGGCTCGATCGGTTGTACGTGCGCGGTCCGGGCGGCGCGTACGCCGCGTTCGACGCGCGGTCGGGCGCGCCGATGGATCTCGGTCCGTTCCCGGCCTCGCCGTTCGTCGGCGCGTATGCGGCGTCCGACGGATGGCGCGCCGTCGCGATCGCCGATCTGCGTGGGGTCGTCGCGACGTTCGACGCGGGCAACACGTGGCGCACGCTCGCGTTGCCGATCGACGCGCGCGAGGTCTTTCAAGTCGACGACGCGCTCGTGGTCACCGGCACCGACGTCAATCGGCAGACGCAATGGTACGAAGTGCGCGGCGACGGCCAAGTCGGACGACTCTCGAGCGCACCCGCGCGGGCCGGCATGGACAAACCGATCGCGGTACCGATCGACGCGGCCGCGCGCGCGTTCGGAAAGCGTCCGCTCGCCGCGGCGATCGAAGACGGATGGCCGCTCACGGACGGCACGGCGGTCATCGCTCGCGACGGCGCGATCGCGCGCGTACGACTCGCCGACGGCGCGCTCGTCGAAGCGAGCTCCGATGCGTTCCCGATGCGTCCGTCGCGATGCCACCCCGTGTCGCTCGCGCGCGCGGCGGATCCCGGCGCGTTCGGCTTCGTCTGCGGCGAGACGCGCGGCAAGACGATCGTCTACCTGTACGCGCCCGACGTCGGACGCATGATCGAGATTCGGCGCTTCGAGAAACCACGCGCCGTCGTCTCGTCGGGCAACGGCGCGCTCGCGGTTCGCGGCGCGTGCGCGGCGGAAGGCGCGACCGACGACGCCGATCGCTCGCAGCAGAGCTACTGCCTCTTCGCGAAGGACGATCAGTGGCGCGAGATCCGCGTGCGCGGCGACATCGGCGGCGAGCGCGTCGTCGTCCTCGCCGACGGACGCGTCGCGGTCGTCTCGCCTCCGCACGGCGACGTCACGACCGCGCGACTCACGACGCTCGACAAAGGCAAAGCGACCACGGTCGCGATCTCGTTCCCGCCGATCTCGTCCGACGTCGCGCGCGCATTGAAATACGGCGTGTGGCTCGACGGCTTCGAAGAGCGACGCCCCGGTGTGCTCAGCGGTTGGATCGAAGCAGCCGGCGCCCTCATCGGGATGGAGATCGGTCTCGACGGAAAAGCGAAGCTCGGCAAGCTCGTGCGCGAAGGTGGCTCGCCGATCGTGTCGGGGCGATACGGGCTTGGATGGACGACGTCGCGGCGCGGCTACGAGACGACCGACGGCGGAATGACGTGGAACGACGTCGAGCTCCCCGAGCCGATCGCCTCCGCGAAGACGATCGCGTCGCGCGCGTGCGGTCCGGTCGGCTGCAACGCCGCGGGCTGGCTGCGCGTCGGATGGGGCGAACCGATCAACGGCACGCGCCCCGAGCCGTCGCCTCCGTCGCGACCGCCCACGTCGCGCTCGCCGAAGATGCTCGAGCTCGACTGCGAGCCGACCGCGAACGCGCCGCCGGATCCACCGAAGCCCCCCGCGAAGAAGCCTGCGCCTGCGACCGCTGCCATCGGCGCGGCGCCGGGCGGGCTCGTCGTCATGACACCGCCGCAGCCGTACGGTCCGCACGGCTACGGATACCCGTACGGATACGGCGCGGGGAGCTCGGGCCTCGACGAGCTACCTGCTTTCTACACACAAGGCGGACCGCTCATGAAGACCGAGGAGCTCGGTCTCACGGTCGACGTGCAAGAGACCGCGGATCACTTGTCGCGCAGCGGCTCGCTCGCGCGCGTCTACGCGTGGGGAAACAAGAGCGCGCAGTGGGAGCACTCGGGGCGCTGGATGGTGAAGTGGGTATGGCCGTACGGCGGTTGGCCCGACGTGCGCTCGACGCCGATCTCCGCGGCGCCGTTCCAAAGCTTGGACGACGCACGCCAGCGCTTGCAGCCCGTTCAGTGGAGCGTCGCGGTCGGCGACGACGCTTCGCATGCGCTCCTCCTCGGTCGACGTCACAACGGGAACGCACAAGAGACGATGGTGCTGGCGGTCGAGGACAGCCGACCGCCGGTCGAGGTGAAGCGCGCCGACGGCGAGCACCTCGGAGAGATCGAAGCGGCGCTCCGGGTCGGCGGTCGATGGTTCGTGACGATCCCATCGGCGCCGTACGGCCAGCACCCCGAGCTGCAGTCGACGGCGGTGTGGGTGATCGATGGATCGCAGGCGCGCGAGATCGCGCGTGTGCCTCGCGCGGGGTTCGACTCGCGCCCTGCGACGCGGCTCGCGCGACGCGCCGATGGACGGGCGCTCGGTCTCGTCGTCGACGGGCAGCCGGCGTCGGATCGGCCGATCGCGCAGCGATGGGTCCTGCCGATCGACGCGGAGTCGGCGACCGTCGGCGAGCCGGAGCTCCTCGGCGCTACGGATCTCGCGGATCGCACGGTCACGGTCTGCACCGAAGCGAGCGGCGGATGGGTCTTCGATACCCAGCTCGGCACGAGCGCGCGCGCGTACGTCGGGAAGACGTCGCTCAATCTTCAACAGCCGTTCGTACGCTTGCGCCTCACGCGCGACACCGCGTGCGTCGAGCACCTCGCCGCGACGCTCGACTACTACGGCTCGCGCGCGAACGACGCGCTCTTCCGCACGGCGAAGTCCGCGGCGCTCGCGCACGTCGACGGCATCGGCATCGCGGCCTACGCGCAGACACGCGCGCGCTATCCGTTTCGCTGCACCAAGAAGTAGACGCGCGCAGAAGAAGCACGCGCACGTTCATCCGCGCACATCACCGTCGTGCATGCGCGCGCTCCGCGGTTTGCAGTTGTGAACGACTCGCCGCGAGCTCGACCGCACCCTCGTCACGAATCGCGCATGCGATCGCTCTTCGCTCCTCTGGCACGTGCGCTGCACTCGCTGGGAGCGCTCGCGTGGAGTGAGGCTGCCCCCCCGGCCCCTCTGCGCGGGCACTTTTTTTGGCGATTCGAGCAATCTACCGATCGGTCTATGGTCGCGTGGAGAGGGGCGATGCGCATAAGAGACGGGGCGCAAGAACGCGGGCGGTAGAGTGCCCACGATGAAGTCTCTCAAGCTTTCTTCGCGCACGATCCTGGTCGGCACCGCGATTGCGCTGCTTCGCTGCAGCAGCACGACGACGACCGCTCCGCCGGCACCGCCCGGGCCCGCGCCGCTGCAACCGGGGGAAGTGTGCGACCCGACGAACACGGCTGACCTCGTGCTCCGCTTCGATCCGCCGAGCGTCGTCATCGCCGCCGGACGTTCGCGCCCGGTGCGCGCGATCGTCGATCCCGACATCTGCCAAGCGACGCAGGCGACCCTCGCCGTCGGCGACGGCGGAATCGCGGATGCGCCGACGACGGCGACGTTCGACCTTCGCAGCGCGACGTTCGACTTCAACGTCGTCGGCTCGAAGCCCGGCGCGACGACCGTCACGATCAAGATGAAGAAGACGCCAGACTCGCCGGAAGCGACGGCGACGTTGAACGTCGAAGTGAGGTCGGGCGACGTGCCGGCGTGCGGCGCGGGAGAGTCCGCGGCGCTCGGCTTCGACGCGGGGCACACGACGCTGCAAGGGACGGGCGGGCTCGCCGCGGCGGCGTTCAGCGTGCCGGTCGCTGCGTTCACGCGCGCCGACGAGCTCGCGCTGGCACCGTTCAACGCGAAGCTCTCGTGCGCGACCGATCTCACGGGCGATCACAAAGCGCTGACGCCGCTCGGCCCTGCGGTGAAGTTCGAAGCGGTGAGCGGCCTCGACGCGAACCGATCGCTGCGCCGCGAGCTCGACTTCGTCGTGCCGGTGAACCCAGCGGCGATGCCCGATCCCGCACGCATGCGCCACGTCCAAGTCATGTTCCAGAGCCCGATGGCGAAGACGCCGCGCGCGATCACGATCGCGAATCCACAATTCGTGAAGGTCGGCGATGCGTGGAGCATGCACTTTCAATCGCCGTGGATTGGCACCTACCAAGCCGTCATCGCGCCCGACGCGGGCACGCGCCACGTCAAGCGTCATCTCACGCACCGCGGCGTGCTCGGGATCTCGATGGGCGGGGGCGGCGCGGCGTCGTTCGGCATGCGGCATCACAACAAGTTCGACATGGTCGGACCGCTCGGCGGTCCGAGCGATTGGACGTGGCTCCTCTGGTACATCGAGACATTCAACATCGGCGGCTTCTGCCCGGCGTCGGACCCGACGTGCACGTTGCCCGCGCCGAACCTCTATCCCATCGATGGTCCGCTCGTTCACACGCAGGACTTCAATCATTGGTTTTACCAATCGGGCGCGGGCAACGGCGGCGGCTTCGATCGCAACGAGTACTCGCAGCTCTTTTGGGATCTCTCCGCGATGCAAGGGAACCCGAACGGCACCAATCCGGATCCGGCGCTCGCGTTCTTTCCGGCCGGTCCGAAGGCGACGGATACGTGGGTGACGGGCGATACGACGGGACTCCCCGCGGGCACCAACTGCGCGGTCCCGGTCGATCCGATCAAGGACGATCCGAATCAAGCGCAGCAACGGACGATTCAATCGCAGTGCTACAAATCGCGCTGCGATCCGAAGAATGCGTGGGTTCAGCCGACGGGATACTTCGACGACGAGTACAACCCGGACGGCTCGAAGCAGGTCATCAGCTTTTGCGACGGGCAGCGCGCGGCGGACGCGAAGAGCCCGTACCTCAACACGTGGGCGCAGCCGGATCCGAACACCGCGATCCCGCTCAATCCCGCGCTCGCGGTCGACCTGAATAAGAACGGCGTTCGCGATTTCGACGAGCCGGTCATTCGCTCGGGTCACGAGCCGTGGGACGACACGGGCGCTGATGGACTCTTCGACGCGCAGGAGCCCGGATACGACCCGGTCACGAATCCGGATCCGAATCAGGACGACTACGACAACGTCATCAATCCAAACGGCGACGAGAAGAACCATCGCTTCGAGACGGGCGAGCCGTTCAAGGACGTCGGGCTCGACGGCGTGATGGGGACTCCGCAGATCGCTGCGGGGGGGTTCGATCAAGGCGAAGGCGACGCGAAGTTCACGCTGACGAACGGGCTCCAGAATTTCTACGCGCAGGATCCGCATCAGATCATTCATCGCTGGGCGACGAACGTTCCAGGCGGGGCGTTCGACGACGACGCGCTCTCGCGGCTGAGCGTCTGGACGGACGGCGGCGTGCGCGATCTCTTCAACTTCGGAACCGTCGCCAATCACCTGGTCGGCGCGCTCACGAGTCGGCGCCGGGCCGACGGGCGACCGATCAAATCAGCTGCGTACTACAACAACTTCGAAAACCTCCCGGGCGGCGGCGGGAACATCAACGCCTACCAACCCGAGAACGTTCTGTGGGCCGACGTCCCGCAGGTCGCGATGATGCGTTACGGAAACGTGGACGCAAGCGACCAAGTAATTTCGCAAGGCGACGGACAGCACGTCGGGACGGCGACGCAGATCCTGTTTCGGCTCGAGACGTCGTTCTACTTCGCGGCCGCCGGTTGGCCCGACGCGGATCGCACGCGCACGCTCGACAGCATCGAGAGTCCGGAGACGACGACCGTCAACGAGCTCGGACCAATGTGCGAGATGCAAGGTCGCTGCGAGAAGTTCTTCACGGGCGCGAAGACGAAGCGCACGGGGCCGATCGCGGTGACGCTGCCGCCGGGGTACGCGCTCGAAGAGAATCGGAAGCGCGATCTGCGCTATCCGGTGCTCTACGTGCTCCACGGGTACGGACAGGATCCGCGCGATCTCGAAGCGGTCGCGATCCTCTTCAACAACCGCGTCAACTCGGGCGAGAAGTCGTACGTGCGGCGGTTGCCGAAGTTCATCATCGTGTACGTCGACGGACGGTGCCGCATCGGTCAAGACGGAAAGCCGGAGTGCGTGCGCGGGACGTTCTACATGAACTCTGCGCGGCCCGGCGGCGTGCAGCTCGACTCGTGGTTCGACGAGGTCGTGGACTACATCGACCAGAACTACCGGACGCTCGGGCCGTCGGACGTCGACGTCATCGAGTAGGGCGCGTCGTCGGCAGCACGTCACATTCCGACCAACACGATTTCTATGGGATCCCATACGACCACGTCGTCGCCTTCGAGCGTCGCGCGGAAGGGGCGCTGATCGTCGCATAGCCCCTCGGGCGCGACGAGCTTGCCGGTGCGGAGATCGAACATGTAGGCGTGCATCGGGCAGACGACGCAGTCGCCCTCGCGCCAGCCGTCGCACAGGCTCGCGCCCGCGTGGTTGCACGCGTCTTCGAGCGCGACGGGCTGGCCGTCGTGCATGGCGACGAGGACGTCGTACGGCGGATACTTGAGGCGCACGAAACCGCCGGCCTCGACGTCGCTGCGCGGGACGCTCCCGACACGCTTCAATTCAGCACGCCTCCGCCGCTGTCGCGCGAGATCTCCATGTGCTGCGCCGCGAGCTCGGAGATGACGCGTCGGACGCGCGCCGCGACGTCGAGCTCTTCGAGCACCGCTTGCCTCGCGCGTGCGTCGATGACGAGGTGATGCGCGCACATGTCGGCGATGGCGCCGGGCGGGAGGTTGCGCGGAAGCTGGAAGCGCACCTTGGGATCGCGCTTCGCGAGCTCGGAGACGAACGCGGTGGCGGCGGCGAAGAGCGAAGCCTTGTCGCCGTCGCTGACGGAGGAGTGCACTTCTTCGAGGAGCGTGGCGCGCGCGCGGCGGTACGGCGGAACGAAGCGGAGCTCTTCGAGGCGCACGCGCGCTTCGCCGTGCAGGAGGATGTTCGAGCGGCCGTCGGGCAGCGTCTGGTGCTCGACGATGAGGCCGATGCCGGCGATGGAGGCAATGCGAGGTTGCCCTTGTTCGTCCTTCTCGCCGCTCGGATCGACGAGCCCCATCGCGATCGCGCGGTGCGACGCGAGCGCGTCGGCGATCATCGTGCGGTAGCGAGGTTCGAAGACGTGGAGCGGCAGGAGGGCGCGCGGAAAGAGGACGACCTGCGGCAATGGAAAGATCGGCAGCTCTTTCAGCGCCGCGGCGAGATCGATCGGCTTCGCGATGCTCATCGTCCGACTCCCAGCACGGCGTAGGCGGTCGCCGCGTCGACGGTCGCGCCGCCGAGCGCCACGGTCTCGACGCGCGAGCCGTGCTTGCGCTCACCGCGCGCCGTCATGCATGCGTGCGTGAGCACGAGACGACACCCCGCCCAGGTCGGCGCGAGGTGCTTCATGAGCGCGGTGGCGACCTGCTCGCCGATCTCTTCTTGGAGCGCGAGGCGGTGTGCGAACGCATCGACGAGCGCGCCGAGCGTGCCGACGCCGACGACGTGCTCGGCCGGCGCGTACGCCACGGTCGCTGTGCCTGACGCGGGCATGAGGTGGTGCGGACACATCGCGGTGACCGGGAGATCACGAACCACGACGAGATCAGTGCTGCCGGCCATCACGCTCTGCGCGAGGAGCGCGTCGACGTCGACGCGGTACCCGTCGAGGATGTCGTCGGCGAACGCTTCGGCGACGCGCGCGCCCGTTCCGACGAGGCCGGGCTCTCGCTCCGGATCGCGTCCGAGCGCACGAAGAAACGAATCGATCGCGCGCGCGGCGCTCTCGCGGTCCATCAGTTGAGCAAACGTGCGCGCACGCTCTCCGCGATCGCCTTGCGCCCCGAGAAGCCTTCGTCGAGCGCGTGGTAGTGGTTGATCTCCTGCTCGCCGTACTTCCAACAGAGCCAGACGAGCTTGCCGTCGACGCGGCCGTAGAAATCGACGAGCCCCATGCGCGGATCCTTGAGGACTGCACCCATTTCTTCGAGCGCCTTCCATCCGCGCTCGTACTCTTCGACGCGCGCCATCAGGTTGCCCTTGAGCGACCGAACGTGCGGAGTGTCGCTCGCGTCGATCGTCAACGCATCCGGCATCGCGCCGAGCTCTTCGGCGAGCTCCTTTAGGCGCGTCTCGATCTCCGATCGACGAAGGATCTGCTCGCCGACGACCAAGTTGAGCCGCGGAACGAGCGCGTTGACCGCCTCGAGCGTGTAGACGGGGACGTTGGTCGAGTCGGTGGCGGCCATGCGAACCTCGCGGCTGACCGCCATGATACCCTAACGCGAGATGCAGTCGGGGGACGTCGTCGCCGAGCGATTCGAGATCGAGCGGCTCGCGGGCACGGGGGGCATGGGCGCGGTTTTTCGCGCGCGAGATCGGCTCACGGGCGAGACGGTCGCGCTGAAATCACTTTTCGATCCTGCGAAGCGCAACATCGAACGCTTCGTCCAAGAGGGCCGACTCCTGGCGGACTTGCGCCATCCAGGGATCGTTCGGTACGTCGCCCACGGGACGACGCCGGCGGGCGAGCCGTACCTCGCGATGGAGTGGCTCGACGGCGAGGACCTGTCGTCGCGCCTCTCGCGCGCGGGGCTCTCGGTCAAGGAGAGCGTCGCGCTCGTTCGGCGCGTGGCCGAGTCGCTCGCGGCGGCGCACGTGCGCGGGATCGTCCATCGCGACGTGAAGCCGTCGAACTTGTTTTTGCAGGACGGCGAAATCGATCGCGTGCGCGTACTCGACTTCGGGATCGCGCGACTGCGCCACGCGACACGCGCGCATACGGCGACGGGTGCGTTGCTCGGTACGCCGGGGTACATGGCGCCGGAACAGGCGCTCGGTGAAGCGCACGTCGACGCGCGCGCGGACGTCTTCGCGCTCGGCTGCGTCTTCTACGAGTGCCTCACCGGGAAGCCGGTGTTCGCGGCGGAGCACATGATGGCGCTGCTCGCGAAGATCGTCCTCGAGGACGCGCCGCGCGTGAAGGAGCTGCGTCCCGCGCTCCCCGATTCGCTCGACGATCTCGTCGCGCGCATGCTCTCGAAGGATCCGGCGGGGCGTCCGGCCGACGGCGCGGGTGTCGTCGCGAAGATCGACGCGCTCGAACGGTTGCCGATCGACGAGTCGCGCACGAGGCCGTCGAGCGGCTTCAACGCGCGCATCACCGAGCGCGAGCAGCGCGTCGTCAGCGTCGTGCTCGCGGGCGCCGACACGCACGCGGGGGAGATCGCGGACGCGGCGACGATCGCGATCGACGCGGCGACGAAGACGGTCGAGCGGATGCGGCGCGTCGTCGCTCCGTACGGCGCGCGCTTCGAATGGCTCGCGGACGGATCGCTCGTCGGCACGCTCGCCGGTCACGGGACCGCGATGGACGAAGCCGCGCAGGCGGCGAGGTGCGCGCTCGCGATACGCGCGCGCCTCATCGACGTTCCGATCGTGCTCGCGACGGGACGCGGCTTCGTCGCGGGGCGGCTTCCGATGGGGCAAGTGATCGATCGCGCGACGCGCCTTCTTCGTGGGGCTGCGCGGCGCGCGCCGGCCGAGGGAGCGGTGGAGCATTCGCCGCCGATCCGGCTCGACGACGTGACCGCCGGCCTCCTCGACTCGCGCTTCGACGTCGGCGGCGACGACGCCGGGCTCGTCCTCCTCGGCGAGCGCGAGCAGCTCGAGGTGACGCGCAAGCTGCTCGGAAAAGCGACGCCGTGCGTGGGGCGCGATCGCGAGCTCAAGATGCTCGAAGCGATCTTCGCGGAATGCGTCGCCGAGCCCGTCGCTCGCACCGTGCTCGTGACCGCACCTGCCGGCTTCGGGAAATCGCGCCTTCGCTATGAGTTCGTGCGCGAGCTGAAAAAGCACAAAGAGCCGATCGAGATCTGGTTCGGGCGCGGCGATCCGATGAGCGCCGGATCGCCGTTCGCGATCCTCGCGCAGGCGCTTCGTGGAGCGCTCGGCATTCGCGACGGCGAGGCGCTGGCGGTGCGTCATCAGAAGCTCCGCGCCCGCGTCGCGCGTCACGTGCCGAGCGACGACGCGTCGCGCGTCGCAGAGTTCCTCGGCGAGCTCGTCGGCGCGCCGTTCCCCGAGTCGACGAGCGTGCAGCTCCGCGCCGCGCGCGCCGAGCCCGTGCTCATCGGCGATCAGATGCGTCGCGCGTGGGAGGACTTCCTCTCCGCCGAGAGCAAAGCGCGCCCCGTTCTACTCGTGCTCGAGGACTTTCACTGGGGCGATCTCCCGACCGTGCGCTTCGTCGACGCGGCGCTTCGAAACCTCCACGATCATCCCGTCATGGTGCTCGCGCACGCGCGACCCGAAGTGCACGACACGTTTCCGCGCCTCTGGGCCGAGCGTCGCATGCAGGAGATCCGCCTCGAGGAGCTGACGCGCAAAGCGGGCGAGCGACTCGTGCGCGAAGTGCTCGGCGACGGCGTGAGCGCCGAGACCGTCGCGCAGCTCGTCACGCGGTCGGCGGGGAACGTCTTCTATCTCGAAGAGCTCGTGCGCGCGGTCGCCGAGGGAAAAGGGGACGCGCTCCCCGAGACGGTGCTCGCGATGGCGCAGGCCCGGCTCGACGCGCTCGATCCCGAAGCTCGGCGCCTCTTGCGCGGCGCGAGCGTCTTCGGTGACACGTTTTGGCGAGGCGGTGTCATCGCGCTCCTCGGCGGCGAGCGTCGCGCCGTGCAAGCACGCGAGTGGCTCGACGATCTCACGGTGCGCGAGATCATCACGCCGCGGCCCGAAGCAAAATTCGCCGCCGAGGTCGAGTACGGCTTTCGTCACGCGATCGTGCGCGAGGTCGCGTACGCAAGCCTCACCGACAGTGACAAAAAGCTCGGTCACAAGCTCGCCGCGGAGTGGCTCGAGAAAATCGGCGAACGCGACGCGATGGTCCTCGCCGAGCACTACGAGCGCGGAGGCGAGCCGCCGGAGGCCGTTCGCTGGTACCTTGAGGCGGCGGAGCACGCGCTTCGCGGCGACGACTTCGCGGCGACGATCGCGCGCGCGGATCGCGGCATCGCGTGCGGCGCGACCGGCGAGACGCTCGGCGCGTTCCGTCTCTTGCAGGCCGAGGCGCACCGCTGGATCGGCGAGTTCTCCAAAGCGGAGCTCCGCGGCGAAGAGGCGTTCGCTCACTTGCCTCCGCGGAGCGCGCTTTGGTTCGCGGCGGCGGGCGAGCTCGTGTCGGCGTGCGGGCTCGTGAGCAATCACGAGCGTCTCGTCGCCCTCAGCGTCGCGCTCCGCGAAGCCGGCGCGACGGGTGAAGCGAGCCCGGCGCTCGTGATCGCGTCCGCACGTGCGGCCGTACAACTGCTCCACGCCGGCAAGTACGCGATGGTTGCAGACTTCATCGATTGGCTCGAAGAAGCCGCGCGACCGCTCGTCGCCAGCGATCCCGCCGTAGCCGGGTGGATCGGTCGCGCGCGCACGATTCAGGCTGGAAAGAGCGGCGACACGCAGATCGGTTGCGCGGCGAGCGAGGCGAGCGCAGCGCACCTCGAGGCCGCGGGCGACATGCGGACGGCGTGCCTCCAGCGCATGAACCTCGGCTACTACCAAAACGAGCTCGGCATGTACCGCGAGGCCGAGCAGACGCTGCGCTCCGCGCTCGCGCAGGCCGAACGCATCGGGCTCCATCACGTGACCGCGCCCGGGAAGACGTTCCTCGCGTACGCGCTCGGCGGGCTCGGCGAGATCGACGAAGGAAAGACGGTGGCGCGTGAAGCGGCGGAGACGTTCGCGTCGCAGGGCGACCGGCGCATGGAGGCGGCGTCGCGCAATCACCTAGCGCGCATGCTGCTCGCGGCAGGCGACGCGGAGCGCGCGGCGGCCGAGGCGCGGCTCGCGGTTACGCTCTGCGAAGCGATTCCGGCGATGCGCGCGAGCTCGTTGGGTTCGTTGGCCCTCGCGTTGCTCGATCTTGGAAAACCCGGCGAAGCGTTGGCGTCCGCGCGCGAAGGGATGACGCTCCTCGCGTCGCTCGGCGGGATGGATCAGGGCGAAGCGCGACTGCGTCTCGCGTTCGCGCTCGGGCTCGACGCAGCGGGAGATCGCGCGGGGGCGAGCGATGCGATCGAAGCTGCGCGCGAGCGGCTCGTCACACGCGCGGCGAAGATGAGCGATCATTCGTGGCGCGAGAGCTTTCTCGAAGGGGTGCCCGAGAACGCGGCGACAATGAAGCTCGCGCGCGAGTGGGTCGACGCACACTCGGGGCGCCCGACGTAGAGCCTCGCGTCAGCCGCCGATCGCCCACGCGAGGCGCGTGAGAAAATAGTCGGCGATGAGAATGGTGATCGAAATCACCACGACCGTGCGCGTCGTGCTCTTCCCGACGCCTTCGGTGCCGCCCGTCGTCGCGAGCCCGAAGTAGCACCCGACGATGGCGATGATGAAGCCGAACACCGGTGTCTTTCCGAGTCCGGCGAAGAGATCGATCATGCGAGCCGTCTCGAGCGAGCTGCGCAAGAACAGCGTCGCGTTGATGTCGAATTCGACCGCGCACACCAGGATCGCGCCGAGCGTCCCCAGCGCGTTCGCGAACATGCTCAGCAGTGGCATCACGATGATCGCGGCCAGGACCCGCGGCAAGACGAGCTTCTTCGCGGGATCGCCGCCGAGCGCGCGGATGGCGTCGACCTGTTCGGTGACGTTCATCGCGCCGACCTCGGCCGCCATGCCGCTGCCGATGCGTCCGCCGACGATGATCGCCGTCAGTGTCGGGCCGAGCTCGCGCAGGAAGGCGACGACGATCACGCGCGGGATGTACTCGACGCCGCCGAATCGCTTGAGACCGAACGCGAACTGCACCGTCATGACCATGCCGATGAAGATCGACGTCACCGCGACGATCCCCATCGACTTCACACCGAGCGATTCGATTTGATAGATGGTCGCTTTGATCTCGAGCGGTCGCCGGAACATCGCCGCGAACGTCTGCTTCGTGAGGATGCTGATCTCGCCGAGGATCTCGAGAAACTTCGCGGTGCGGCCGAAGAGGAGATCGCGCGTCGTCGGCTCGGGCGGCGGCGCCGGCAGCGACGTGCGGCTGCTCGGCGGCGGCGGGATCGTCGACTCGGTCGTCATGTGCCCGACACGGGGACGGTGTGCACGCCGAGGACGAAGCGCTCGAACGCGGGCGCGCCTTCGGCGAAGCGGTCCGGCGACGCGACGTAGACGAAGTCGTAGACGCAGCTGTCCTTCTTGAGGACGTAGATGTCGTACGACATGACGACGCCGTCGAGCTTCGCGCGCATGACGGTGTGAAGCGCCTCGCGACCGTCGAACGGGATCGTCTGTTGCGATTCGACCGCGCGCTCCGTCGTTCCCAAGATGAGGTGCTGCGTGAGCGCGAGGAGCGGCGTGTCGTCGTCGCGTCGGCCGCAGCGTCCGTTCAAGAGGATCGTCGCGTCGTGCGCGTCGTCGCGGAACGCGAGGCTCGCGTCGGACACGTCGAGGCGTCGCCAGTCGGACGGGATCGTCGGGACCTTGAAGCCGAGCTTGTCGTCCTTATAGACGGTCCCGTCGAAATGCCTCGAGCTGCCGCCGCACGCGAGCGAACCGACGAGGGCGGCGACACCGGCCCAACGAATGCAAATCGACACGTTCGACCGCTCGCGCAAGCTACCCACTACGCATTTGGATACCACGGCGAGCCACGCGGTTTCGAGCTATACCCGGCGCCATGGCGGCAGGCACCCCTCGCACCATTCGTCTGTACAACACGCTCACGCAGAGCCTCGAGGCGTTCGAGCCGCTCGTCCCCGGCAAAGTGAAGATGTACGTCTGCGGATCGACCACGCAAGACGTCGCGCACGCCGGACACGCGCGCACCTACTCGACGTTCGACATCCTCTCGCGCCACCTCCGCGCGCGCGGCTTCGACGTCACCTACGTCCGCAACGTCACCGACGTCGACGACAAGATCCTCGCGCGCGCGAAGCAGCTCGGCGAAGACCCGCTCGCGTTCTCGGCGCGCATGGCCAAGACGCACGACGAGGACATTCGCGCCGTCGGATGCGCGCGGCCCGAGCACGAGCCCAAGGTCAGCGAGAGCATCGGCGACATCATCGCGATCATCGAGACGCTCATCGCGAAAGGTCACGCTTACGCCGCCGAGACCGAGAAGGGGACCGACGTCTACTTCGCAGTCCGCAGCTTCGCCGCGTACGGCAAGCTCTCGCATCGCAACATCGACGATCTGCTCTCGGGCGCGCGCATCGAGGTCGGCGAGATCAAAAAGGACCCGCTCGACTTCGCGTTGTGGAAGGGGAGCGACGCCGAGACGTGGGGATGGGACAGCCCGTGGGGCCGCGGTCGTCCGGGATGGCACATCGAGTGCTCGGCGATGGCCAAGAAGCTCCTCGGCGATCACTTCGACATCCATTGCGGCGGAATGGATCTCATCTTTCCGCATCACGAGAACGAGATCGCGCAGAGCGAAGCGGCGTTTGGTCCTCCGTTTGCGCGCTATTGGCTGCACGGCGGGTTCTTGAACATCGACTCCGAGAAGATGAGCAAATCGCTCGGCAACTTCGTCACCGTGCGCGACGTGCTCGCGCGCAACGACGCCGAGGCGCTTCGCTATTTCTTCCTCGGCGCGCATTACCGTGGGCCGATCAACTTCGACGTCGAGAAGCTCGAGAGCGGGCGCGTCGTCTTTCCGAGCCTCGACGAGGCCGAGCGTCGCATCGAATATTTGTACACTACACGCGATGCGCTCGTGATCGCGGCGGCCGGCGCCGAGCCGAGCGTCGACGGCGCACCGGCGATCATCAAAGAAGCGTCCGAGCGCGTCCTCGACGCGATGGATAAAGACCTGAATACGACCGTTGCGCTTTCGGTGATCGCCGAGCTCGCAAAGGCGATGAACGACTTGGCACTTCAGATCGGCAAGCTGAAGAAGGATCCGGCCGCGCACGCTCGCGCGCGTGGTCATGCGTCCGCGGCGGTCGTCGCGCTCGCGTCGTGTTGCGTGCCGATGGGGTTGATGCTCGCCAGCGCGGAGGAGTTCGCGACGCGGACGCGCGAGCGCAGGTTGAAGGTACGCGGCCTCGATCCGGCGGCGGTGGACGCGAAGGTGAAAGATCGCACGGACGCGCGCGCAGCCAAGGATTTCGCCCGCGGCGACGCCATCCGGGCCGAGCTCACGTCGATGGGCGTCGAGCTCCTCGATGCGGCCGGCATCACGTCGTGGCGCGTCGTCATCTGAACGGGTGACCGTCGTGCGGACGATGTACGCTTGAATTGGAGTGGGGCGAGGGCAGTCCATCATCCGAGGGACTTTGCTTCGTCCTTCTCTTTGGAGGTCCGAATGTCTTTGATGCGAAGGTTGTCGTGGTCGAGTGCATTTGCGTTCTTGGTCATCGGTTGCAGCGGAGGGCTCGGCGGGAGCGGCAGCGCGAGCACGAATCACGCACCCCCAGAGAACACCGCGACACCGGTCGACGCGCTGACCGATCCGGCGCATCCCGGACTTCAGTCGTGCGCGAGCAGCGTCTCGTCGAACGACCTGAACGACGCACTCGAGATCGCGAACGACTTCAAAGAGAGCTGCCACGAGCTCATCGTTTGCGGCGGCCTCGTCACGTCGCTCGGCTCGGCGGTCGTGAACATCCTGCTCAACGCCGCGCTCGGCAACGGCAGCGCGACGCTCACGTACAAGGGGAACGGCGTCTACGACGCGGGCAACGGCGGCGGCATGGGCACGAACATGGAAATCACGACCATGCTCGGGGCCGACACGAGCTTCGGCAAGACCGGCGACGTCATCAACTTCGATCTCACCGACATCAAGACGTACTTCACCGGCGTGAAGGTCGTCGCGCACGCATCGATCAACACGTCGGGCGTGTCGACGTACAGCCTCGGCGTCGAGTTCACCGGACTCGGGCCGGGCGTCGAGATGCTCGGCCTCGGCAAGACGCCGGCGAGCCCGCTCACGGTCGACGCGGCGAAGATCTCAGCGGCGCTCGGACAAATTCAGATCAAGACGCACATCAAGCAGGCCGACACGCACGGGCACTCGACGTTCGCGTACGACATCAACGGACCGACGCAGTCGCTTTCGTCCGCGCTGTCGGGCGACGCGGTTCCGTTCACGCTCGACAGCGTCGGCGGCGGTCGCGCCGACTTGATGCAGACGATCGCCATCAAGAAATGGCAGATCAACTACCTCGACACCGGCCACTCGGGATTCATGAACGGGACGATCTCGTTCGCGGTCGTCGGCGGAAAGCTGCCGTACACCGTGACGTTCATGTACCCGAACCGCAAAGCGCCGGACGTCAGCCTCGCGTGCGGTAACTAGCCGACGCGCGTTTCGGGATCGGGTGGGGGGTTCGGGGGGAGCGGCTGCGCTCCCCCTGCGTTAATCGACTGCTCCGAGCTTGCGCTCGATGGCCTCGAGGTGCGCGCGCACTTCGGGGTCGGCGCCGCGGAGCGCTTCGACTTTGCGAACGGCACTCATCACGGTCGTGTGATCGCGATTGCCGAACGCGCGCCCGAGCTCGGGGAAGCTGCACTTGAGGCGCTGCTTGCAGAGGTACATCGCGACGTGACGCGCGAACGCGATGCTCTTGTGACGATCCTTCGAGAGGAGATCGTTGCTGCGGAGCTTGAAGTGGTGGCAGACGATCCGCTGGATGTCCTCGACGCTCGCGTCGTTCGGACGGCTCGCGACGGTCGCCGCGATTTCCGTTCGCGCGAAATCGAGATCGATCGAGCGACCCATGAGCGACGCCTTCGCCGCGAGACGAATGAGCGTCCCTTCGAGCTCGCGCACGTTGCTGCGAACGCTCTGCGCGATGAAGAGCATCACGCCATCTTCGAGCTCGATCTTCTCGAGCTGCGCTTTTTTGTGGACGATCGCGACGCGCGTCTCGAGCTCGGGCGCCTGAATGTCCGCGACGAGTCCCCACGTGAAGCGCGAGATGAGGCGCTCCTCCATCTTTTCGAGCTGCTGGGGGTACTTGTCGCTCGTCACCATGATCTGCTTGCCGGCCTGATGAAGAACGTTGAACGCATGGAAGAACTCTTCCTGCGTGCCGCTCTTGCCGGCGAAGAACTGGATGTCGTCGACGAGGAGCAAGTCGCACTTCTCGCGGTAGCGCGCGCGGAACTGGCTCATTCTCTGCTCGGAGAGCGCCTGGTCGATCTCGTTCACGAACTTTTCGGCGCTGACGTAGATGATGTGGGCGCCGGGTCGCTCGGTGCGCACGCGGTGAGCGACGGCGTGAATGAGGTGCGTCTTGCCGAGGCCGGTGCCGCCGCAGATGAAGATCGGGTTGTGACGGCG
>JBBQXV010000088.1:0-29614 GCA_038209335.1 Polyangiales bacterium
GCGCCGCGCGTGAGCCGTTCCGCCGCGCCCGACGCGCGCTCCGCCGCGATCGCGAGATCGCCGCGCCAATACGACACCTCCGCTTCGATCCCGCGCAGCGCCCCCTCGGCTCCCGCGTCCGGTCCGAGCGCGCGCGCGCGCGTGGCGAAGCTGATCGCGCGATCGAAATCGTTTCGCTGGAGCGCGTGCGCCGCCGCGAGCCGGAAGAAGCCGAGCGCCTTCGCCGCCGCGCCGCCGAGATCGAAATGCTCGGCGAGCACGGCCGGCTCGCTCTCGCCGATCGACTCGAGCCACGCGGCCGCGAAGCGATGCGCGCGCACGCGATCCGGCTCGGCGAGCGTCGCGTACGCCGCGTCGCGAAAGAGCACGTGCCGGAATCGGTACTCGATCTCGGCGCGCCACTTCGACGAGCGCGATTCGGTGATCACTTCTTCGCTGACGAGCTTCGCGAGGAGCGCGCGCACCTCGCGTGCGACGACGTCGTCGCCCATCAACGCGGCGACCCCACCCGACCAAAATGTGTCGCCGAAGACGCTCGCGGCGCGCAAGACGCGGCGTTCTGCGACCCCGATCTCGTCGAGACGCGCTTGCACCATGCCGAGCACGGAGTCGGGCAGCGCGTCGGGACCGCGACCGTCGGCGGCCGCACGCACGAGCTCCTCGAGGTGAAACGGATGTCCGCTCGCGCGACGTGCGAGCGCGCGGACGAGCGCGTCGTCCGCCCCGGCGCCGAGCGCTCCTCGCACGAGCCGCTCCGACGCATTCGGCGAGAGCGGCGCGAGCGTGACCTCGACGAGGCCCTTTCCGCGAAAGCGCTCCGACAGCGGCGAGGTCGCGTCCGGGCGCGTCGTCGCGAGCACGACGAGCGGGCGATCTTCGAGCGTCGCGAGCGCGGCCTCGATGAGGCGCATCGACGACGCGTCGGACCAATGGAGATCCTCGACGACGAGCAGCACCGTGGCACGAGCCGAGCGCGCCGCGATCCAATCCGTCCACGCGTCACGGACTGCGTCCGCCATGATCGATACGTCTGCGCGCGCGGCGCGAAGGCCGGGGCTCGCGTCGGCTTGCGGTGTGACGACGCCGCAGATTTCGCCGAGGAGCTCGCGCACGCGCTGCGCGTCGGCGTCCGGAAAATCGCGAGCGACGAGCGCGCCGAGCTTCTGCGTTCGTGACGGCGCGGAGTCCGAGTCGAAGATCCCCGCGGCGCGCTTGAGGATCTGCCCGGCGATCCCGAACGGCGACGACGCGCGCATCGGATCGCCGCCAGCGGAGAGGACGTCGATGTCGCGGCGCGGAGCGACGTGAACGCGAAGGAGCTCGTGGACGAGGCGCGTCTTGCCGAGTCCCGCCGGCGCCGTCACGACGACCGCGCACGCGTGAGCCTCGTCGGCGCTCGCGTGCAGCGTCGCGGCGAGCATCGCGAGTTGCTGATCACGACCGACGCACGGCGCCGGCTTTCCGAGGAGCGTTCGGACCGGTGCGATCGTCTCTTCCTCTTCGACGAGCGTGCGCCACTCGCCATCGCCAGCGACGCGGAAGCGACCTTCGAGGAGCTCCGCGGTCGCAGCGTCGAGCCGCACGCCGGGTGAGCCGCCCGTGTCGCGCGCTTGGAGGAGCGCCTCGGCCGCGCGATCGATCACCTCGCCGACGCGCTGCTGGCCGGTCACGAGCACGCGACCGGTCGCGATGAAGAGCGGCGCCGTCGGTCGCAGCGCCGCGAGCGCGAGCGCGCACCTCGCCGCGCGTGTCGCCTGTTCGGCCGGCGACGCCGCGTTCGGGATCGTCACGACCCACGCGCCTCGCGCGAGCGCCGCGATGACGCCGCCCCGTTTCTCGATCGACCGCCGCGCTTCCTCGTCGGCGCCGACGATCCCGCCCGCCTCGACCAACGTCGGCTGCTCGTTCGTCGCGCCCCCCGCGCAGAGCACGACGCTCGCGACCCGCTGCTCGCGCGCCGTGATCGCCGCGGGCACACGCGCCACGGAAGCAGGCGCGCTCTCGCCGATCGCACGGAGCTCGATCGCGAGCGCTGCGCCGTCCGCCGGGCGCTGCGCCGGATCCTTCGCGAGAAGCCGATCGAGCAACGCCTCGAGATCGACCGGCACGTCGGGGCAGACATCGCGGATCGAAGGCGGCGGCTCGAGCAGCACCTTCGCCAACACCGCGAGCGGATGCGCGCCGCGAAACGGCGGATGTCCGGTCAAGCAACAGAAGATGACGGCGCCGAGCCCGTAGACGTCGACGCGCGGATCGATCGATTTGCCGCTGACCTGCTCGGGCGCCATGAACGCCGGCGTCCCGATGAGCGTGCCGCTTAGCGTGACGTTCGTGTGCGAGAGCGCGCGCGCGATTCCGAAGTCGAGCAGCTTGACCGAATCGAGCCGACCGTCGACGAGGAAGAGGTTCGCGGGCTTGAGATCGCGGTGGACGATCCCGCGACGATGCGCGGCCGCGAGGGCGTCGGCGGCGATGCGCGCGACCGCGAGCGTCTGCCCGACGTCGAGCACGTGGTGATCGAGTCGGCTCGCGAGGTCCTCCCCCGTCAGCCACTCCATCGCGAGATACTCCGCGCCGTCGTCCATGGTTCCGTTCGCGAGATAACGAACGACGCTCGGATGCTCGATCGCCGCGAGCACCTCGACCTCGCGCGCGAAGCGATCCGGATCGCCCGCCGACGCGACGATCTTCACCGCCGCGGGCAACGACGTCGTGCGATCGAGCGCACGATAGACACGCCCCATCCCGCCCGCCGCAGCGAACGCGAGGATCTCGAACCTGCCGCCTACCGTGGTGCCGACGAGCTTGTCGGGACGCGTCGCCTCTTCCACGGGATTCGCCACGATCCCTAAATAGAAGCGCGCCGCCGCCTCGGCGACAAGCTCAACCCGCGGCGAGCTGTTTTGGGGGCGACGTGCACGAGAACGCGCGCGCGATGCGGTCCGCGATCGCCATTCCCGCGCCGCGCGGCGAGGCCTTCGTCAGGTCGCGCACGTTCGCTCCCACGCGACGCATCCACGCGAGCTCTTCGTCGCTCATCGGCCCGCGCTCGACCGCCGCGAGTGCTTCGTCGAGCTGCGCGGCGTCCTTCGGTCCCGCGAGGCAGACGTCGATGTTCGGATTCGACAGCGCGAAGCGGTAGCAATCGGACGCGCGCGGGATCGCTTCGCCCGCAGGCACGAGCTTCGGATCGAGGAGCGATCCCCATCGCGTCGCCGTGAACGCGACGGTCCCCGGCCGACGCTCCGGGAGCTGCGGAAAAATCTCGCGTTCGGCGCCGGGATGCGCGGCGTTGTAACGGAGCATCATGGCGTCGTAAGTCGGATCGCTCGCGAGCTGCGCGAAGAGCGGACGATGATGGCTCGACAGCATCAGGTGCCGCACCTTGCCGCTGTCGCGAAGCTTCAGCGCGGCGTCGACGATCCGCGGCGGCGGCGCGCCGTTCCACCACGCGAGGCACAAGAAGTCGACGTAGTCGGTCTTGAGCATTCGAAGCGCGCGCTCGACGCCGAAGCGCATCGTCCATCCGAAGCGCGTGTACGACTGCACCGCGATGACCGCTTCGTCGCGATGCGACTGCGCGACGTTGCGCAACCCGACCGCGAAGTCGCGACGACGAAGCGAGCCCCACAAGAAGAAGCGCACGCCGCGATCGAACGCGCGCTCGACCTCTTTGCCGGGGAGCCCGAAGCTCGATCCGAGGCCGATCGGGCCGACAGGAAGCGCGGTGGAACCGAGAGCACGCGGAGCGAAGGGGACGGTCATCACGCAATTCGATGCAAGGCACGCGGTCGCGGTTTCGCTAGAGTTCGCTCATGGCGACGCTGCGTCAGCTCTACGAGCTGCTGGAAGAAGACGTCGTGGCGATGCTCGCCGGCTACTCCGAGCGCATCGCCGGGCACGACGACGTGCGCCTCGATCGCGTTCAGCGAACCGCGACATTCCTGAAGGCGGGCGCGGTCCTGTGGCAAGCGCACGCCGAGCCGCTCGGTCGGCTCAACCCGGCGTTCGGGCAGTTCCGGTGGTGGTGGCACGGGCACATCCGACCCCCATCGGGGCGTCCGTCGCGACTCGATGTCATCGTCGCGGACGGTCTGCGATTTCGCGTCGACGAGCTGACGACCGATCCCGTCGCGATCGCGAACGGCGAGGAGGCGCACATGTTGTCGACGGTGGCCGCGCGCCTCGCCGGCGCCATCGGGATCGTTCGCGTGGACGATCAGCACGGCGCGCTCTTCATCGCGCTCTTCGACACGCCGGGTGTCGCAGTGAGCTCGGCGCTCTTTCCTTCGTGGTCGGCGCTCCCGGCGCAGCGCATTCCGGAGCTCGGCGAGGCCGCGTCCACATCGGAAGCGAGCCGGCGCTACTCGATCCCCCCGGGCAAGGTGATCGTCGAGACGTCGGGCGTGCGCGTGCCGACGTTCCCGCTCCGCGGCCCCGCGCCGCTCTCGAACGCGCCGGTCGGCGAGCCGCGCCGCGAGGTCCTCGCGCCGCTGTTGCAGACGGCGTTCGGGATCGCTTCGGGCGCGATGCCGAACGGCCTCACCGAAGTGCTCCTCGTAGTCATCGTCGACGTGCTCGAGAGCGGCGCGCGGTACCTCGTGCAAATGGTCGCGCTCACTCCTCAGTTGCAGCTCGTGTCGCTCGATTCGAGCCTGGAGCTGGCGAAGGCGACGGAGCAGATGCTCGAGGCGGACGTCGCGTCGGGTAACGGACGCTGGTCTAAGCTCGTTGCTCGCATGCGGCGGACGGAGCGGGGAGCGCAGGTCGAGGTGGAGGTGAAGTCGTGAGCTTCTTCTTCGAACGAGCGAGGAGCACGACCCCCGACAGCGTGAGCGCGAGCGCGACCATCGCGGAGGTGCCGACGCGCTCGCCGCCGAACGCCGCACCGATCGCGAGCGCGACGATCGGGTTCACGTACGCGTAGCTCGTCGCGACGCTCGGGCGCACCTCGCGCAACAAATGTCCGTACGCGCTGAACGTCACGATCGAGCCGAGGACGATCAAATACGCCATCGCGCCGAAGCCAGTCGCGCTCGGCAGCGACGTCAATCGCTCGCCTCGCGCGAAGCCCACGAGCAGCACGACCGCGCCGCCGATCGTCATCTGCGCCGCGCTCTGGATCATGCCGCCCGGGAGCGGCAGATGACGGCTCCACACCGATCCCATCGCCCAGCTCACCGGCGCGAGAAAACAGATGATCGCGCCGATCGAGCTCGACCCGAGCGCGCCGCCGAAGTGAAGCATCCCGACGCCGGCAAGACCGAGCGCGAGGCCGAGCCATTCTCCGGCGCGCGTCCGATCGCCCCACAGCTGTCCGAAGATCGCCATCCACATCGGGATCGTCGCCATCACCATCGCCGCCACCCCCGACGGCACCGACCCCTCGGCGAACACGAGCGCCGCGTTGCTCGCGACGAGGAGCACGCCGGTCACCGCGCACGCCGCCCACTGGCGCCGCGTAGGCATCGCCGCTCCGCGCGCACGCGCCAGCGCAAAGAGCGCGACCCCCGCGATCACGAATCGAATCCCCGCCATGAGGAGTGGCGGGAAGCTCTCGAGCGCGACGCGAATGACGAGGAACGTGCTCCCCCACACCACGTACACCGCAGCGAGAGAGGCGCCGATCGTGACGAGCCGCGAACGCGGAGAAGCCATGAGGGGCAGATTGAGGTCGCGGGCTCGACCGCAACAGATTCAGTTGAATCAAATTGAGATGAGCACAGTTTGCGTCGTGGCCGACTGTGCTTCTTGACGTACGATCGACACATGGAGCGCGGAGAAGCAGCGACGAAGCTCTACGACAAGGTCGCGGATCGCGTAGCGACGTTGATCGCTCGCGGGACGCTCCGGCCAGGCGAGCGCGTCCCGTCGGTGCGGACGATGAGCGAGCAGCAGAACGTGAGCGTGTCGACGGTGCTGCACGCCTACGTGATCCTCGAGAACCGCGGGCTCATCGAGACGCGGCCGCAGTCGGGGCACTACGTGCGCGCGGCGCCGCGCCTGCTCCCGGACGAGCCGAAGATGCTTCGCCCGGCCGCTGCGGCCACGCGCGTGACCGTGAGCGATCTCGTGCGGCGCATGTACTCGGCCGTCGGCGATCCGAACATCGTCCCGCTCGGTGCGGCGTTTCCGGAGCCTGCGCTTCTGCCGGTACAAAAGCTCAATCGCATTCTCGCCGCGGTCACGCGCCGCTCCGGGACGACGGCCATGTCGTACGATCCGCCGCCCGGTTTGCCTGCGCTGCGCCGCGAGATCGCGCGGCGTTCGCTCAGTTGGGGATGCGCGCTCTCGCCCGACGATTTCGTGGTGACGTGCGGCGCGATGGAGGCGCTCTACTTGAGCCTCTCGGCGGTCGCGCGCGCCGGCGACACGATCGCGATCGAGTCGCCCGCGTACTTCGGCGTCCTGCAAGCGATCGAGCACCTCGGAATGCGCGCGGTCGAGATCCCGACGCACCCGCGGCACGGCGTGGAGATCGACGCGCTCGAAGCGATCGTCAAGAGAACGAAGATCAAGGCGTGCCTCCTCGTCCCGAACTTCAACAACCCGCTCGGCAGCCTGCTCCCCGACGATCGCAAAGAAGCGCTCGTGCGCCTACTCGAGAAGCACGACGTGCCGCTCATCGAGGACGACATCTGCGGCGATCTCCACTTCGGTCCGACGCGCCCCAAGGTCTGCAAGGCGTTCGAGCGCAAGGGCGCGGTGCTCTTGTGCGGCTCTTTCTCGAAGACGCTCGCGCCGGGGTACCGCGTCGGATGGGTCGCGCCCGGACGCTTTCGCGAGCGCGTCGAGCTCCTCAAGTTCGCGCATACCGCAGGGACGTCCGCGCCGTGCGAGATGGCGATCGCGGCGTACTTGAGCGAAGGGGGATTCGATCGTCACCTTCGGACGCTGCGTGCAACGTTCGCGTCGCATGTGGAGCGGATGGCCGAAGCGATCGGCGTCGCGTTCCCGCCCGGCACGCGCGTCACGCGACCGGCCGGCGGTTTCGTTCTATGGGTCGAGCTCCCGCGTCGCGCGAATGCGCTCGAGCTCCACGCGCGCGCGCTCCGTGCCGGCATCGGGATCACGCCCGGGCCCATTTTCTCCGCGAAGCAGCGCTTCCAAAATTTCATTCGCATCAACTGCGGCCGCGTCTGGTCCGAGTCGATCGAGCGCGCGGTCGGCACGCTCGGTCGACTCGCCGGGCAGATGGCGGACTGAGGCGCGCGTGGAGCGGTGGTTCGTTTACGTCGCGCGGTGCGCGGACGACACGCTCTATGTCGGGATCGCGCTCGACGTCGCGGCGCGCATCGCCGCGCACGACGCCGGGCGCGGCGCTCGTTACACGCGCGGCCGCGGTCCGCTCACGGTGCTGACGACGCGCCGATGCGCGAGCAAGGGCGACGCGCTCCGGCTCGAGCTCGCGTTGAAGCGGCTGACGCGCGACGAGAAGCTCGCGGTCGTGTCGTCTCGCTACGCTCTCGGAAAGATCGCGCGCGCCGTGGTCGCTACGGGCAAGTCTGCCCGCAGATCGTCCGGACCTCGTTGACGCAGATGCTGTCCCACGCGGTCCGGCAGCAATAGGAATCGCGCGCGCAGACCGCGGTCGCGCACGAATCGCAGCTCGCGGTCAGCTTCGCGCCCGACGAGCAGATCGCGTGCGTGCACGTCGATCCGCCGCCCGAGTCCGGCGTTCCCCCGCCGGCGTCCGGCGTGCCTCCACCCGAGTCGGGCGTTCCACCGCCCGCGTCCGGCACTCCGCCGCCGCCCGCCAGCGCGGCGCCGTTCGGCGTACCGATTCCCGTCGGCCCGTCGTAGCCGGCCATCGCCGTGCAGAGGTACGTCCCACCGCAGCTGCCATTCGAGCCCGACGTCACATCGTAATAGGCAGTCGCGTGACTGTATCCATAGGAGCCATTGGCACCACCGAGTCCGAGGAGGGCATACGCGGCGGCGACAATCGGCGCGCTCGCGCTCGTCCCTCCGTACACCGCCCAACCCCCGGCGTTGTAGACCGCGACTCCCGTGTTCGGATCCGCGACCGCCGAGACGTCTGCGACCGTTCGCTTCGCGCACTTTGCGTCCGTTTGCCACGACGGCTTCGGAATGTACGCGCTGCATCCGCTCCCCGCGCTCGTCCACGCGGCCTCTGCCCATCCCCGCGCGCTCGTCGACTTCACGAGCTTCGTCCCGCCGACTGCGATGACATATTGCGACGACGCCGGGAACTCCGTCCCGTACGCACCGTCGCCCGAGCTCACGGTGATCGCGACGCCCGGATGATTGAAGTACTGCGACGACGCCGTGGCGATTCCCGAATACTCGGAGCTGCCGTAGCTGTTGCTCACGACCGTCGCGCCGAGCGAAACCGCGCGGTTCACCGACGCGCCGAGATCGGACATGCTCGCGGAGTTGGCCTCGACGAGGAGGATCTTGCAGTCGGGACAGATGGCGCTCGCCATATCGAGATCGAGCGCGATCTCACCGGACCATCCCGAGTCCGCGGTCGGGTAGCTCCCTTGCACGCCGTTCTGGTTCACCTTTTTGAAGCAGCCGTTCGCGGTCGTGCACGGAGACAATCCGTACGTCGATCGATACACGGCGAGATCGCTCTCGGCGCTCGGGTTGTCGTACGCGTCGACGATCGCGATCGTCTTGCCCGCGCCGCCCGATGCCGGCAGCTTGTACGCGCCGCGAAGATCGGACGGGCTCAGCCCCGACGGCGCGGCCATCGTGGCCATCTGTCCGTCGGGCGTCGTCCGCACCTTCGCGTGGCATCGCATCGTGTCGCTGCCGTTTCGGATCTGATCGCACATGTCCTTGTGCGGATGCCGCGGCACAGCGTTGAGCGCCGCTTCGTCGGCCGAGTCCGAGAAGCTCTCGTGATCGCCGGCCGAGCACGCGGCCAAGACGAACGCGGGAATCAGGACGAGTGCAGCCGTGACCGAAAACCGAGCGCTTCGCATAGGGACTTCTCCTTGGCGGCGGGCGGATCTTTCCCGTGCGAGCGTCGAACGACGCCGCCGCTGTGTGATGAGCACTCACTCTCGAGGCTATTTCGTCAGCGTCGTGCGCATCCCTCGGACACGCGCATCCGCCAGTACCATCGATTAGCCACGCAGCATCGAGAGTGGCAATGAGAAATCAGCCGTTTGGCATGCGAATAGAAGTGATGGAGAAAAACTCGCTTCCCGCGCGATGAAAAGGCGACCGAAGCCACACAAGGGCTTCTAACAGCGTGGCGTGCGCGTAAATGTCCGCAAACCGCGAGCTACGGCAATTTTCCGCGCGCGCGGTGATCCGTTTTGTCTCGACCGTTCCACAAGGATTCGCAGACACACCCCATTCGGAGGTTTCATGCGAAGAAGACTGCTTGGCGCGTTCGTGATCCTTTCGTTGTCTTCGCTCTCGCTCGGCTGCGGGAGCTCGACGACATCCGCCACCGGGGGTTCCGACGCTGCGACGTCGGACGCCGACTCTGCGGACGCAGGCGGCGGCGATGGCTCGGTCTCGACCGCCGCGTGCAAGGTCGTTACGCGAACGTGCGCCGACGTCACCGCGGCGTTCGCGGCGAACGCCAACGACGTGAAGGTCACATGCAACGAGACCGCGGGCACGTTCACGCTGCAATCGACCGGCGTGCCCACGTACATGTCGAACCAGACGACGCCCAACGCGATCGAAGATCAGATGTGGGTCGTCGTGATTCCGCTCAACCCGACGTGCACCACGGCGACTCCGCAAGACGTCGTCGCGTCGCGCGGTCCGGTCGGCTTCATGGTCAACGGCGTTCCGTTTTACGGCCCCCAAGACGCGCAGGGGAATGACGCCGTAAAGAACGAGGGCCCGAGCTTCGACGACTGCGACGGGCACGCCGATCCTTCGTGCTCGTACCACTACCACGAGGAGCCGGTCTGCGTGTTCGGCAAGGGGAACACCGCGGCGATGCATGTACTGCCAGATGGCCATACAGCCGTCATCGGGTACGCGCTCGACGGTTTCGCGATCCACGCGAGTCATTCCGGAGACACGCTCGACTCGTGCAACGGCCACACCGACGACGCGCGCGGCTACCACTACCACGCGAGCGCGAAGTTGCCGTACCTCGTCGGATGCTATGGGGGCTCGACGCGGGGGACGATGGCCCACTCGCGCAACGTCTGCCAAAACGGCGTGCCGATCGGAGGGAGCGACGCGGGCGGAGGATGATGTCATTCTCTCGCCCATGTCTCGAAATGCGGCCCCGCAGGGCGACGCGCTCTCCAAGGCGATCGACCTCGCCATCGCGGGCAACACGCGCGCGCTCTACGATCTTCTGACGCGCGGATCGTTTCTGCCGAGCCCGCGGATCAACGACACGCTCGTCGACGTGTTCGCGGACGAGTGCCGGACGCGCGGCGCGCGCGCGGATCGCCTCGCGCAGACGATGGCGTCGCTCGACGCGGACGCGGCGCCCGGCGCGACGGTGCTCGAGTTCTTGCCGGTGTGCGGGATCGCGGCGCTCGGCGCGCGCGCGGCCACGGACGATGCGTCGTTCGAGTCGACGCTCGCGGCGATCCACGACAGCGCCGACGATCTCCGATTTCGCGTGCGCGACGCGGTGGTGGGCGCGCTCGTCAAGATCGGCGCGCGACGCGGCGACGTCCTCGTCACGACGCTCGCGCCGTGGATGGACGGCATGTTTCACGCCGCCGCCGTCCTGCGCGGCCTCGCGGACAACGCATGGCTGACGCAGATCACGCGCGGCGACGAGGTCATCGCGCGGATGGACGAAGCGTACGTCCTCGCGCGCGACGCCCAGCGCGCAGCCGCTCGGTACCCGGGGCACAAGGCGCTCGTCGAGGTGCTCTCGTCGACGCCGCGCGCGGTCGCCGCGCGCTTCGGAGTTCCGGTGTTCGACATGCTCATTCGCTGGACCGCGACGAAAGAGCCTTTCCTCCGCGACGCGATCGAAAAAAACCTCATCGGCTCGCGCATGGCCGGCCGCTTCGCCCCCGAGGTCGATCGCGTCCGCGCCGCTTTGAAGACGACTACGGCGGCACCACGAAATCCCGACCACTACTTCGGCCCCACTCGCGGCCGCGGCAAGAAAGCAAAGAAGCGCTAGGTCCGCACGCTCCGCGGTCCGCGCAGTGACGGTGGGACCCCATCGTCGCGCTTGCTGCTTCGCGGCGCGCCGGACGTCGGCGGAATGCTGACGCGATCGACGACCTTCGTCGCGCTATCGACGATCTTGCTCGCGGCCGCCGCGCGCGCGCCGCGCTGCGAGAGCGTCGCGTGATCGACGACGGCGTGGCCTTCGAGCAAGTCGAGGTACTCGAGATCGAGCGTCCCGCCGCTCGGCAAGATGAACACGCCGAACAGGTGCGCCTGGCGCGCGACCTCTTGCACGAGTGGACGCGGCACGTGGAGCGCCGCGTGCGTGATCAAATGGATGACCGGATCGCGCTGATCACGCGCGCGAAGTAGCGCGATCTCCGTCGCGAGCTGCGCGAACACCCGCGCGGGGTTGCGTCCACGCTCGCCTTTGAAACCCAGCAAATACGCTGCCGGCAGCTGTCCCGGACGCGCGCGCTGCACGTCGTAGAGGCGGGAGTCGAAGAAGCGCATCCAGACCTCTTCGCCCGCGAGCTGCAGCTTCTTGCCGAGCGCGATCGCGAGGCCGCGCGCGAACACTTGCCGATCGCCGCGCATCGACGCCGACGCATCGATGACGAGGTAGTGGAGCCGTCGCGCTTCGTCCTGCGCTTGCTCGCGCGTGTAATAGAGGAGCTCGTTGTCGAGGAGCCGGCGAGAGAATTCCTCCGAGTCCCACGCGAGCTCGGTCAGCACCATCGAGTCGAACGATCCCTTGGTCCCGATTCCGGCGTAGCCGTGCACGGCGTGCGTTCCCGCCGAATGGCTGCGACGCGTCTCGAGGATGCTCGGCAAGAGCTCGAGTGAGAAGTTCACGATGTCGTTCGCCGCGGTGCTCGAGATCGCCGCGAGCAGATCGACATGCGCGAGCGCGCCTGCCGCGCTCGACTCGGGGCCGAGCATCCCGAGCAAGCGCAGCGTGTCGAGATCGAGCGCGTCGGAGAGCGTGAGCACGTGCAAGCGCGCGCGAGCGAGCGCTTCGAGCGTCGACGCTTCGAACGTACGCGCGGTCCCCGCGAAGAGCTGCGGCAGCTGCGCGTCGAGGTCGCGGACCATCTCGGGATCGAGCGGGATCGACGCTGGATACGGCGCACGCGCCCCGCTGCGCTGCGCGACCGATCCGAGGATCCGCGCGAGGACGACCACCACGAGATCGTCGCTGAGCCGCATCGTCCGCGCGCGCGAGCTCGCCTCGCTCTGTCCGATCTCGCTGACGATGTCGCGGTACGCCGCCAGCCGATCGCCGATACCCGGCGTTCGCGCGATGACCGCATCGGCCCCGGTGCGCGGCCCGAGCTGAAGCTGCTCGCGCGGCGCCGCGTAGAGCAGCCCGATGTCGTGCACCATGAAGAACGGCAGATCGATCCCGAGGCGTGCGAGATCGCGGTACCAACGAATCGCGCGCACGATCATCATCGGCGACGCGGCGCGCACGCTGCTGAGGAGCAGCCCGCCGAGCGGCCCAACGATCGCCGGATCTTTTTCGAGCGCGCGCGAGACAGGCACGGCGTGGTGCCAGAGCCCGGGCTACTTGCTGTCCCAGCCGCCCTCGGTCGCAGGGACGTCGGTCGCGCCGACGTCGCCCTTGATCGAGTCGATGTCCGCCTTCATCCCTTTTTGCTTCACGAGGTTCCACTCGGCGCCGGTCTCGTCCGCGCCGTTGCCGTACTCGCCCTTGAGCTCGGGGATGTTGTTCGCGCCCATCTTGAAGACGAAGTAGCCCTTCCCGCTTCGCTGCGCGCTCGGCCCCGTCATTCCGTACGTGTGCTCCTTCCACGTGAAGTGCACGACATTGCCGGTGACCGTGCCGCTCATCTCGCCCCACTTGCCGCCGTCGGTGCGCTTCCACCGGCCGACGAAGTGATCGCCCTGATCCATGATGTGGAGGTAGCCGAATACTTGATTGAAGTAGACGCCTTGCCACGATTCGCCGTCGGGAAGCGCGCCGACCGGGACGTTGGCCACGGCAGGTCCGCCGCCCGAGCCGCAGCCCGCCACCGCGAACGAGAGCGAGCTGGCGCCGACGACGAAGGCCAATGAGCCGATGGAGAGTGTGCGCAAAATCCTCATGCGGCGCAGTGTAAACGCCGAGCGGCGGCCTGTCATGCTTCGCCGACCGTCGCCGCGCGGGCGGGTTTGCTCTACGGTCATGGGTTGTAATGACCGCGAGCAAGCGCCTAGGAAGCCACAAGGACCGGATCCTCGCGGGAAAGTACCGCCTGGACGAGCTCCTCGGCACCGGCGGCATGGGCGAGGTCTACCGCGCGGTGCGCATCGCGGACGGCGCGCTCTTCGCGGTGAAGATCTTGCGCATCGAGCACTGCGCCGACTCCGGCCTCGTCGCGCGATTTCTTCGCGAGGCGCGCGCCGCGGATCTCGTGCGCCATCCGAACGTCGTGCGCATCCTCGAGACCGGCACCGACGACGCCGGGACGCCGTTCTTCGTTCAGGAGCTCCTGCGCGGCGAGGATCTCGCGCTCTGCTTGAAGAGCTGCGGAGGACGACTCACGCCGGACATCGCGATCGATCTCCTGTTGCCGATCGTCGAAGCGATGGGCATAGCTCACGCGAGCGGCGTCGTTCACCGCGATCTCAAACCGGGCAACGTCTACCTCGCGCGCATCAACGGCGACACGATGCCGAAGCTCCTCGACTTCGGGATCTCGTCCCTCGCTGCGTCGACCGAGATCAGCCGCATCACGAGCACCGGCACGTCGCTCGGGACGCCGGCGTACATGTCGCCCGAGCAGGTCATGGGGCAGAGCGACGTCGACGCGCGCAGCGACGTGTGGTCGCTCGGCGTGATGCTCTACGAGCTCATCGCCGGTTGTCTGCCGTTCGTCATGGGCGAGTCGCCGGGCGCGCTCTTCGTTCAGATCTGCACGCGCAATCCGCGCGCGCTCGAGGTCGTCGTGCCGGACGTGCCGCGCGATCTGGCGCAGGTGATCGCGCGCTGCCTCCGACGTAACCGCGGCGAGCGTTACTCGACGGCGACGGAGCTCGCGGAGGATTTGCGGTGCGTTCGCGACGGCAAGCCGATCGCTCCGTCGTCGTTGCCGGAGCAGCGAGCCATCGCCGCGGACGTCGAGATGGCGGCGCGGGCGACACTCGGGCGCGGCGCGTCGAACATCTCGTCGGAGGACATGGCCACCGTCGCCACACCGGCGGCAGACGCGGCAGAAGCGCGTCGAAGCGCGCGCTTCTCGACTGCGAGCCATGGCTCGATGCGCGAGATCGATCTCGACGTTCCTTCGAGCGACTCCGCAAACACGCTGAAGCTCGCCTCGATCCCGCCCGTGTCCGGCGCGTGGCGACCGGGAGCGCACGCGGCCACGCGACCCGTTCGCGCGCCGGAGCCGACGACGCCAACGGGAAGCGCGGCTCCGTTCTTCGCAGTTGCCGCGATCGTCGCTGGCGCGGCGACGCTCGCGTCCCCGTGGCGCGCGGGGTGGCCGCTCCTCTCGGTCGTCGAGAGCGCGACGTCGTTCGCGCCACGCGCCGGCATGACCGTGCTCGCGATCGCGGCGCTCGCGGGAGGCGCGTTCGCCGCCGTGCGCGGAGTTCGCCGCGCACCGATCGCGATCGGTCTCCTCGTGATCGCCATCGGCGCGGTCGGCGTCGCGATCGCGCTCGGCGTCGACGCGCTGATGCCGGGTCAGCTCCTGGATCTCGCGCCGCGCGTGACTCCGTGGGCAGCGGCGCTCGTCCCGTTCGGCACCGGTCTCCATGGCGCGGATCACGCGCGACGACTTTGGTGGAGTGGAAACAAAGGCGTCGCGGCGGTTCTCGTTGCCGCCGCCGTCGTCGCGCTGGCGATCGCCGCTCACGTCGCGCGCGCCGCGATCGGCTGATCGCACCTCGGGTGGACACGACCTGACGATGCTCGCTACCTTCCCGGCATGACAGAGCGAACGCTGCTCATGATTCCCGGGCCGATCGAGTTCGAGCCGGAGGTGCTCCGCGCGCTCGGACGGCAGTCGCCGAGTCACATGGATCCGGACTTCGCGCGCGCGTTCGGAGGCGCGCTGAAGAAGATGCGCGAGGTGTTCGGAGCGCCGTCGGGACAGCCGTTCGTGATCGCCGGTACGGGGACGCTCGCGATGGAAGTCGCGGTGGCGAACATCGTCGAAGCAGGCGATCGCGCCGTCGTGATCAACACCGGATTCTTCAGCGATCGCATGGGGAGGATCCTCGAGCGCCTCGGCGCGAAGGTAGACCACGTGCACGCGCCGGCGATCGGCGATGCGCCGGATCTCGCGGCGGTCGAGCGCGCTCTCGCGAGCGGCCCGTGCAAAGTGATGACGATCACGCACGTCGACACGTCGACCGCGGTGCGCGCGCCGGTCGAAGCGTTGGCGAAGCTCGCGCGTGAGCACGGCGCGCTCTGCGTCGTCGACGGGGTCTGCGCGACCGGTGGCGAAGCGCTCGAGCAAGAAGCGTGGGGCGTCGACGTGAACCTCACCGCGAGCCAAAAGGCGATCGGCGTTCCTCCGGGCCTCGCGCTCGTCATGGCGAGCAAGCGCGCGCTCGACGCGTGGCGTGCGCGCAAGACGAAGGTCGCGTCGCTCTACCTCGACTTCGGCGAGTGGCTCCCGATCATGGAAGGCTACGAGCGCGGCGCGCCCGCCTACTTCGCGACGCCCGCGGTCAACTTGGTCGCGGCGCTCGACGTCTCCCTCGGTCACATCGTCAAGGAAGGAATGCCCGCGCGCATCGCGCGTCACGAGCGGTTCGCGTCGGCGTTTCGCGCGACGTGGAAGGCGCTCGGGTTGCGCGTGCTCCCGACGCGCGACGAGCTGTGCGCGGCCACGCTCAGCGCGGTCTATTACCCGGACGGCGTCGACGCGTCGTTCGTCGGGCGCGTTCGACAAGAAGGGATCGTCATCGCCGGTGGGCTGCACCCGCAAGCGAAGACGAAGTACTTCCGCGTCGGTCACATGGGAGCGATCGGCGCGAGCGATGTCATCGCGACCGTCGGCGCGATCGAGCGCGCGCTCGCGAAGAGCGGTCACCGCTTCGACATGGGCGTCGGCACTTCCGCGGCGCAAGCGGCGCTCGCGACGACGTAACCTGCGTCGTCGAGATGTCGCGCGCCGTCTTCGTCGTCATCGCGATCGGGCTCGCCGCCGCGGGGATCTTCCACGTCGTGGCGTTGGCCGTTCCCGCGATCGCCGAGCCGTCGCCGCCGTGGCGTCACGCGCTCTTCGCCGCCATCAACTTCGCGTTCGCTCTCGGCATGGTAAAGCGTCCGCGCGGCTTCGTCTTCGCGTTCGCCGCGCTGACGGCGCAGCAGCTGTACAGCCACGTCGCGCAGGGCCTCGACGTCTGGCGACGCGAAGCGCGCGTCGATTGGGCGTCGGCGCTCGTCGTGATCGCGATGCCCATCGTCCTCATGCTCCTCGTCCGCGATTCGCGTGCGAGCGCGAGGCGGAGCGCGTGACATGACGACGCCGCGCCGCGAGATCGTCCACGCCGAAGCGCTCGCGTGGATGGACGCCAACGCCGCCGCGCCGCGTACGAGCGTCATCACGTCGCTCCCCGACATCTCCGAGCTTCCGACGCTCGGCTTCGACGGTTGGCGCGCGTGGTTCATCGACGCCGCGCGACGCGTGATCCGCTGGGTGCCCGACGACGGCGTCGCGATCTTCTTCCAGAGCGACGTCCTCCATCGCGGCGCGTGGATCGACAAGGGCTACCTCGTGATGCGCGCGGCCGAAGACGAAGCGGCGGCGATCGTCTTCCACAAGATCGTCTGCCGGCATCCGCCGGGAACGCTCACCCAAGGTCGTGCGAGCTACTCGCACATGATCTGCGTCGCGCGCGCGCCTCGCCCACCGCGCCGACCAAGCGCCGACGTGCTACCGACCGCGGGGCGAATGACCTGGAGCAAGGCGATGGGCATCGAAGCGTGCCGCGCGGCATGCGTCCATCTGCGCTCAGAGACCGACACGCAGACCGTCGTCGATCCGTTCTGCGGTCGAGGTACGGTCCTCGCGGTCGCGAACGCGCTCGGGCTCGACGCGGTCGGCGTCGACATCAGCGCGAAGAAGTGCCGGGCGGCGCGCGCGCTCAGCCCTTAATCCACCGCGCTCCCGATCCGTTCAACGCAGCGTGCAATCCGTGAGCGCCCTTCGAGTCGCCGCGATGGCGAACGCCGTCGGCGCGAAGCGCACGGCCGAGCCGACCGCTACGTCGGACACCGTGCGCACGGTCGGGCTCGCGGAGGTCGCCGTTCTGGTCGGTAACGTCGATCTCGGTGCGCTCCAAGGGGCGCGACGAAAGCACGCCATCGGCGTCGCGTGCGCCGCGGGCATCGCGATCGTGGGCCCGTCGATCACCGTTCGCTCCGTCCTCGCGCGCGGGGTCGGCCCCGTTGTCTGGATCGGAGTCGCGCTTTGCATCGGGCTCGCCGTCGCAGCGCGGCTGCGCGCGCGAGCGCCGGACGCGGCGTCGAGGATCGTGCTCGGCGTCATTGCGCTCGCTTACCCGATGCTCGCATCGCAAGCAGGTGGCTTCGACGCGCCGATTCTCCTCGCGATGCCGATGGTCCCAATCCTCGTCGTGCCCTTCGCGGGCGCGCGGCAGGCGCTCGTGCTCACTGCGGCGCTCGTCGCGGGTGCGCTCGCGGTGTGGCTCGCCGAGCGCGCGGGCTACGTCGCGCCGACGATGCTCTCGCTGAACGGAACGCGCGCCATGCGCGGCGTCATCGCGCTCGTCTGCGTGCTCACCGGAACGTTGATGGCTGTGGCGACGGATCGCGAGCGCCGCCGGCTCGAAGCGACGCTCGTCGCGCAGACGCGCACGCTCTACGAGGCCAGCGTCCGCGATCCGCTGACGCACCTCTACAATCGGCGTTACCTCGCGGAGCGCCTCGCGCAGGAGCTCGCGTACGCCACCCGTCATCGAACCCCGCTCAGCGTCATTCTCCTCGACGTCGATCACTTCAAGCGGATCAACGACGAGCTCGGTCACGCGGGCGGCGACGAAGTGCTCGTCACGCTCGCGGAGCGACTCGAAGGGAGCGTGCGGCGCGAGGACGTCGTCGCGCGCCATGGCGGCGAAGAGTTCGCGATCTTGCTCCGCGGGCTCGACATCGACGGCGCGCGCATCGTGGCGGAGCGCATGCGCGTCGCGGTCGACTCGCGCGAATTCGCCGTCGGCGGCCGCGCGCGGACGGTCGCGATCAGCGCGGGGTGTGCGTCGCTCGGGTGTTGCGCTGCGGCGACGGTCGACGCGTTGCTCGCGGCGGCGGACGCGCGGCTCTACGAGGCGAAGCGCACAGGGCGCAACCGCGTCGTGTCGCGCGGGTAGCGACCCGTCACGGTTCGTCGAGCCTTCGGAGCACGCTCTCGGCGACCGCGACGAGCGTCTGATTGCACGGCTCGCAGTTGCCTCCGCAACAGCTTGGCCACTGCGTCTTCGGCATACGAAGGAGCGGCCGCACGCAGTCGCGATACCAGGGCTGAAGGCCGTACTCCTCGCTCGCCGCGTGGAGCGCAGCCTCGAGCCGCTCGTCGCGTTCGGTCATTCAGCCAATCACTTCGCTTCGGTGAGCACGTACTCGTGCTGCGCGTCGCGCACGAGGAGGACGCGCTTTCCGTCGCGCTCGGCGACGACGAACTCCGTGCCGTCGATCCCCGGCTCGATCGTGATGAACGAGATCGTCCCGTCGTCGTTCTTGCGAGTCGCGACGGCGCTTCTCCACTCACCGAGATCGAACACCGTCGCGACGCCGTCCCTCTTCACCTTCACTTCGCCCAGCTGCGGGCTCGTGTAGTGCGCCGCGAGCTTCGCCGCCGCCGTCGGGTCCGCGGGGATCGCCAGCCGCTCGCGCCACTTTCCGCGCTCGGCTCGCATCGTCTTCGCCACCGTCTGCATGTCCTCGAGTGCCTCGGGCTTCCCGTCGAAGAGCACCTCGAGGAGACGGCGCATGAACGGACGGAGCATCGCGCCGCCGTTGTCGCTGTTCGTGAGAATCACCGCGCCGACGCCGTGGTCCGGGAGGAACATCAGGTCGCTCCGGTATCCGATGAGCGCGCCGCCGTGATGCACCACGGGGACCTTCCACCTCGTGTCGACGAACAGCCCCATGCCGTACGTCGCGCTCTCGCCGACCGAAACTTGCGGCGCGCGGCGCGCGAGCAAGCTCGCCTCGGACACGTAGCGCTTGCCGTCGGGGAGCAGCCCCTTCGCGAGCTCCATCTGCACGTACTTCGCGACGTCGTGCACGCTCGACCAAGCGCCGCCGGCGGGCCGCACCGGGATGACGCCGCGGTTCACGTCCATCTTCGCGACGCGCGGCACGCCGTCGGCGTCGTCGGCGTGCGGGCGCGCGTGATCGCCGCGTTCAGCGACCGCGAAGTCGAACGTCGTCCCCTTCATACCGAGCGGCGCGAACACCTTCTCGCGCATCGCATCGTCGTACGCCGCGCCGAGCTCCTTCTTCGGATGGAGCACGTGCGCCGCGACGAAGCCGGCCGCCGCCGCGAGGATGTTGCTGTACTGAAACATCTCGCCGAACTTGGACGTCGGCTGCATCGTACCGAGCAGATCCATCGTCGACTTGGGCGTCGACGACTTGAACTCGAAGAGCCACTCGGTGTCCTGACGCGGCAGACCGGTGCACGCGCAGACGAGGTTCTTCACGAGCACCTTGCTCGTCGTGTCGGCGTCGCCGAGCTTGAACGTTGGCATCACGCTGACGACCGGCGTGTCCCACGTGAGCTTCCCCTCGTCGACGAGCTTCGCGAGGAGCAGCGTCGTCATCCCCTTGGTGTTCGACGCGATGATGAAGTCGGTCTCCGCGTCGACAGGCTTGGGCTTACCGAGCTCGCGCACGCCGAAGCCCCCTTCGAAGACGACCTTGCCGCCGTCGATGAGCGCGACCGCAGCGCCCGGTACGCCGAGCTCCTTCATCGCGCTCTCGACGAACTCGCCGATGATCTTGATGCGCGCGGCGTCGAGCGGGTTCGCCTTCTTGCCGGCGAACGACTCGCGCTCGTAGCCTTTCGGCCGGAGCGAATCGCGGACGAGCGCCACGTTCGAGATCCGCTTCTCGAACGTTCCCTCCGAGCCTTCGGTGATCGTCACCGTCCACATATCGCCGCGCCTGCGCGCCGCCGCATACACGACGAGCTTCTCGTTCGGCGACACTTCGTACTCGTAGCTGCGCACCTCGTCCCATCCGTTGCGCGCGCTGCGCAGCGTCGCGATGCGGAGGGGGCGTTTCGACTCTGGGCGGTACGCGGTCCACGCGGCGGCGACGGCGGTGTCCGCGTCGGCGGCTTTCACGTCGACGAGCGCGAGGTGCAGATCGCCCTCGGGCGCGTCGAGCGTCGTCGCCGGTCCTTTCGTCGCGATCGTCCAACCGCCCGGCGCAGTGAACGTCGCGCCCGCGAACGTCGTGCGCGGCGAATCGGCGGCGAGCTTCTCGGGCGGCGTGGCGGTGACCGGACCTTCGGCCGCGGCTGCGTCGGCGGCCGGCGCGACGATCGGCGGCGACGCGATGGGCGCGGGCGCAGGCGGCGCGCCGCAAGCTGCGACCGCGAACGAGAGGACGACGAGCGATCGGGACGTTCCAGTCTTCATGAGGAAAGGCTTAGTCGCGAGCCACGCGTGGGACAAGCCAAGGTCTCACGCGCGATCCCTCGTAGCGATCGGCTGGCGAGCTACGAGCCGCTCTTTCCTTTGGGCGGAGGGTCACCCGGGTTGCACGACGGACACTGGCCCGCCCCCGGCTCCGTCGACCAGTCGGCCGCGACGGACATCACCGGCGAGATCGCCGAAGCGGGAAGTCCGAACTGGCGCTGGGCGGCGGGCCCATAGTCGGCGATCGACGTCCCCGCTGCTGTGAAATAGATGCAGTACTTCGGGATCGGCGCACCGAACGGTACCGCAATGGACGCTGCCTGCGCTCCGAACGCGGCGGAGGCCACATCGGCCCAGGTCGGGTCGCAGATGAAGTGGTTGCTGCGAAGCGAGAAGACGTACCTCCACGCGCTGTCGCCGGCGACCCTTGTTCCGCCGACCGTCAGCACGGGACACACGTTCGCATTCACGCCGTGAACCGCGACGGCGATTTGCCCGCCCACCATCGGTTGGTGGCCGATACAAACGGGCTGGAGCACGAGCGGATCGCTCGAGCCCGCCGACGGTTCGCCGACTTCCTGAGAGCAACCGAACAACGCGAAGAGGCCCGCTACGATGACCGTTGTCCCAACCGCACGAGATATTCGCAAGACCATCCTCCGAGGTTGCGCGCGCACACCGCCGCGAGCGTCTGCTCGTCTAGCTGTGGGGCGTCGTCTGTCAAGGCATTGGACGCGCGCGCCCAAGACCTGACGCAGAGAATGCGATTCGCGTCACCCATGCGGATGACGCGCGTGATCAGCGCGGGACGCCGAAGAAGACCTCGGGAAAAAGATCGACGCCGTCGGTGCGGCGCACGGCGTCGATCGTGTCGACGATGACTTGGTAGCGAATGTCGTCGTTGGCCGCGATGGTCGCCTGCTTCTCGTCGGCGAAGCTGGCGGACGTCGCCTTCAGTCGCTTCACGCATCGCGTGAGCGCCGCGAAATCGTAGGCGCCGTCGTTCGTGCGCTCGACGGCGAGCCCCGCGCCCACGCCGTTGCAGCCGGTCCCGATGCGCTGCCCCATCGCCGACACCAAGAAGCCGTCGTGGAGCACCACGATGTTGAGCGCGAGCGGCGGCCCCTCGGTGGGCGGGCGTGGTCGACTGAAGCGCGGAGGCTTTGCCTCGATGACCACCGTGAACGTGAGCGCCAGCGCAGCGAGCACGAACATCATGACGTTCGTGATGATGTCGAGGAACGGTACGACGTTGAGCTCGCCGCCTTCGCTGTCGTGCCCGCGCTCTTTGGGTTGCGATCGGCGTCGAACGCTGCCGCGTTGTGCGGCGCTGAGGTTGTCGCCCTCGTCGAACATGGCTGCTCCTCGCTGTGTAAGGCGAGGACAGCCATGCAGCGCGAAAGTTCCCGCGGCGTCGAAATCGCCGCGAGTGGCTATCGCGTCGCGGCGATTCGGAGCGCGCGGAGGTTCGCGCGGACGTTCGCGCGCGGCGCGCGATCCTTGATGCGGCGCTGCAGCGCGTCGACGCGGGTCCAGAGCGGCTCGGCCTGATGGCGGATGGGATGGCGCATGATGATTCGTGGAAGAGCAACGCACGTGCCGTCGTCGGCGCGGAGGCGAAGGCGCTCGGCGCATCGCGGATCGTCGAGAAATCCGCTGCGTTGCGGCCTCGCGTCCTCAGGCGGTCGGCGCGACGACCTGAGCAAACCGATCCCCGTAATCAAGGGTGGGAGGGGCGGACGATCTCGACGCGACGGGCGATCTCTTCGGCGACATCGTCGATGGATTGCGCATCGGTCGCGACGTGCTCAGCGAAGCGCGGATCGTTCAGCGCCGTGATGCAGCGATCGAGCTGCCGCTCGCCCCACGCGACCGCCGAGCCGCGTGCATGTAGACGCGCGCGAACGATGCCGGGCGCAGCCATGAGCGTGAAGTGGCGCACGTCGATTCCCGTGCCGCGGAGCGCGCCGACGATCTCCTCGAAGTAGCCGACGTCGACGAGGGTCATCGGCACGACCACATGCGCGCGAAGCTTCGCCGCGGCGCGCAGCCCGCGCACCGTCCACGTGCGCCACGCGGTGAGATCCTGAAAGTCGGACGCGCGCCGTCCTTCGCGGGTCGCGCGCGCGAGCACGAATCCGATGCGCTCGGGATCGAGGAGCGTCGCCGCGGGAAGACGTGCGACGAGCCGTCGCGCGACGGACGTCTTCCCGACGCCGAACGGTCCATTGAGCCAGAGGATCACGACGATGAAGCATACCTGGACACCCCCGGAGCGCGTCACTTCTCCCGGACGTAGTCTCTGCGCTCTGCGCCATCGAAGGCGCCGTCGTTGCGGCAACACTTCTTGAAACCGGTGACCGGATCCACACGGGCAGAGATCGTTGCGACCGAGCTTCTCGAGCAGCTCTTTGTCGCCATGCACGACGCGTTCACCGCGTTTGACGTGCGTCTCGGACGGGAAACCGCGCCGGCGTTTGCTCGTGATGCGGAAAGGATTCGGCGTTCGGATCGTCGATCGGGATGAAGCGTGACATGGCGAGCCTCCCTTCTGAGGATGCGAGACGCACGGGCGAGCGCGCGAAATCGGACATCGAGCTGCGCGCGATCATCGACCCATTGCTCGAACGTCGCCGAGACCCCATAGGAGCGTCAATGAATGCGAGGCCACGATGATTCTCGGTGTCGGCGTGCTCGCGGCCGCGACGCTCGCGCTGATCGGCGGGCTCCACGTCTTCTGGGCGCTCGGTGGAAAGCTCGGTGGTGCCGCCGCCGTGCCCGAGCGCGACGGCGCGCCGCTCTTTCGGCCGTCGCGCGGTGCGACGCTCCTCGTCGCGGGTGCGCTCTTCGCTGGCGCGACGCTGCTCCTCGCGCAGATCGGGTTGGCGGCGATCGGTCTGCCGCCGATGCTGGTGCGCGTGGCGTGTTGGGGGCTCGCGTTCGTCTTCGCCGCGCGCGCGGTCGGCGATGTGCGTTGGGTCGGCCTCTTCAAGCGCGAGCGCGGGACGCGTTTCGCGCGCTTGGACACGCGCGTCTTCACGCCGCTGTGTCTTCTCCTCGCGATCGGATGCGGAGTCGTGGCGGCAAGCTGACGAAGAATCGGACAGCTAGATCTGTTGCCCGACGTCGATCCGATTGCCATCCGGATCCGCGAAGACGAACGTGCGAAGCCCGTAGTCGGCGTCGCGCATCGCTTTCACGATACGTGCGCCGTTTGCCGCGAGGTGATCGTGCAGCTTCGCCGCGTCGCCGACGAGCAAGTGCGCGACGTTGTGGTCGCTCGCGCGGTGCTCCGCGCCGAGCGTCAGGTGAAGCTCGGCGGCGTCTCGCGCGACGATCGCGAACCCAACCGGGCTTCCATTCTCGAACGTCTTGGTCATGCCGAGCACGCCGACATAGAACGCGAGAGCGCGTGACATGTCGGTCACGGTGATGGTGGCCGCGATGCGACCGAATTCCGTGGGCATGGCGTCTTTCCTATCGGCCCTGTCTCGAGATCGAAAGCGTACTCGTGCGCGCGCGCGGCGATGCCCATTTCAGCGGCGTGCCTTTTCGATCGCCGCGACGTCCGCCAGCAATCGCCTCACCGCGCGCTCGAGCGGTTCGACGTCCTCGACGCCGAGCCACACCGACAGATGCGCCTCGCGTGCGTGAGCGTCGAGCGCGACGAGCGCCGCCGCCGGCGCGGTCGTCCGCACGCGGACCTGCACGCGGTCGCCCCACTCGGCGGGTCCGCACTTCTCGATCGCGAAGTCGTCGTTGCCGAGCCCGTGACGGAGGCGCGTTCGTAGCTCGTCTGCGAGCGCGTTCGAGTCGATCGGCTCGGGCGGAGGCGGTTGCACGCCCTTGATTCGCTCAGGCTCTTCAGGCCAGTACACCGCATCGACCGCAACGGGATCGCCGTCGAGCGACGCGACCGACGCCCCTTCGCGGTACGCGCGCACCACCATGCGTTTCTTGCGCGGTGTGGTCGTTTCGAGTCATGGCTACCGCCTTCGGTCGGTATCACGGTGACGCGCGCGCTTCCTGACCGCGACGCGGCTTACTGAGCCTCGCTCGCAAACAGCATCGTCATCCGCACGGGCGCAGGATCGCTCGCGCGCGATCGCGGCGGCGTCACCTGCGACGTCGTCGCGCAGAACGTGCACGTCGCGAACGACTGCCCCACACCGCGCACGAGCGGCGCCGCGCACGTGGGACACACGCTCGCTTTCGCGCGCCGATCCCCGCGCGCCGGCGCGTGACGCACGTCGGTCCGGTGCGCCGGAGTGATCACGGCCGCCAGCCTCTTGTAGAGGCTCCACGCGCCGGTCGCGTCGTACGTCGCCGTCCCGTGCTCGCCGCACGTGATGGACATCGCCCCCTTTCGGCCTTCCCAACGAACGCCGAAGCTGGCGCACGTCGGGCAGCGGACCGCGCTGAACCCCACGCGCACGAGATGCTCGCCGAACGGCTCTTCCGTCATCCACCCCGTCACGGGGCGAAGCGCGACGGCGTGCACATGCTGAAGCGCGCCCTCGTAATACGCATTCGGCAACTGCTGGCGCTCGCCGCAGCGATGGCATTCGACGGGCGCGTTCGGTTCGATCGCGTCGAGCGGCGAGCGCAACAGACACGAGTGACACGCGAACCAAAGCTCCGCGGCGACGACGAGCGACGCGTCGTCGGTCGTGACCGTCAACGATTCCCTCGCTCCGCACACGGGGCAAGCGCTCGCGTTCTCCGGCGCGCGAAGGGCGCAGCCTGCGCAGTAGGGATGCTTCATGCACCGTCATCTTACGCGCTCATCGCAGCTCTTCCGTCGGCGGATTGCGCGTGGCGACGCGATGGACGACGCCGAGTCACGCGCGCAAGGGTAGCTATGGAGCGAGGCTCACGACATAGTCTCCCGCTTGATGCGCCGCCTACTCGCTGCCCCCTTCTCGTTCGCGCTCGTCTGTTGTGCGCCCGCGACGCCTCCGTCGTCAGCGCCCGCGGTCGCGTCTTCCTCCGCGTCGACCGCTTCTTCCGCGCCCGCGTCGCCCTCGTGCCTCTCGATCGTCTCGTGGAACGACATGCACGGACAGCTCGTCCCCGATCGCGCAATCGTCGACACCGGCGTCGTCCCCGCGGGCGGTGTCGTCGCGGTCGCGGACGAAGTCGCCACGGTGCGCGCGAGCGGCGACGCGGTCGTCGTGCTCGACGCGGGCGATCTCTTCACCGGTCCACTCGAGTCGACGATCGCCGAGGGCGCGCCGGTCATCACCGCGTACAACGTCATCGGCGTGGACGCGGCGGCGATCGGCAACCACGAGTTCGACTTCGGGCCGGTCGGCTTCGAGCGCGTCACCGCGGGCGCGAACGTCGGCGACGAGGCGGGGGCGGACGGACCGCGCGGCGCGCTCCTCGCGCGCATGGCGGAAGCGAAGCTCACGTTCGTCTCCGCGAACGTTCGCCGCGCGGATGGCAGCGCGCCCGCGTGGCCGCGCCTCGCCCGATCCGTTCGCGTCGCGCGCGGTGGCTTCACGGTCGGCGTGGTCGGGTACACGACGATCGACACGCCGACGACGACGATGCGTCCGAGCGTCGCCGATCTCGAGTTCGCGAAGGACGCCGCCGCGCACGTGGCCGCCGAGGTCCGCGCTCTCCGCGCCGCGGGCGCGTCGCCGGTCGTGCTCCTTTCGCACGCGAGCATCGAGGGCGAGCTCCCGCAGGCGCTCGACGTCGGCGACGATCCGCGTGGCGACGCGCGCGTCGGCGAAATCGCGCGGCTCATCGACGCGCTCGGCGCGGACAAACCGGACCTCGTCGTCGGCGGCCACCGTCACGCGTGGATGCTCGGGCGCGTGCGCGGCGTGCCGATGGTCACGACCGATCAGCACGGCGTCGGCGTCGCGCGCACGCGCTTCTGTCGTGCGGACGCGAAGAGCGCGCTCGCGTTCGAAGGGATCGAGCGGCGCGTCGCGCTCGCCTCGTCGCCGCCGCGCACGGCCCTCGGGCGCGACGTCGCGGCCGCGATCGCCCCCGCGCTCGCGAAGGTCGCCGCGCAAGCCGACGAGAAGGTCGCGACGATCACGAAGACGTGCGCGCACCAAGGGCTCGACGGCACCGCACTCGCCGAGCAGATCGCACGTGCGATGGTCGCGCACGCCGGCGACGCCGCGCCACTTCCGAAAGGCGCGCGCGTCGTCGCGGTAGTGAACGCGGGGGGCGTGCGCGCGCCGGTCCGCGCGGGGACGTTCCGCTTCGCCGATCTCTTCGCGACGACTCCATTCGAAAATCAGATCGCCGTCTGCGCGACGACGCGCGCGGGGCTCTCGCGCGCGCTCCACAATTCGCTCACCAAGCCGAGCGTGCGCGAGCGCCTCCCGTTCGGCATCGCGGGCGCAAAGGTGAGAGCCTCGCGCAAGCCCGACGGAACGCTCACCATCGATCGCATCGACATCGACGGCGACACGACGAAGAAAACCGACGGCGATCTCGTCTGGCTGGCGATTCCGGATTTCTTGTTGTGGGGCGGCGACGGATTTCTCGACGGCGTGACCTGCTCGTCCAGCGCGGTCTCGACGCTGCGCGTGCGCGACGCGTGGCGTGAGATCCTCGCGCGCGAGCAGGCGTGCGACGGCGCGCCGAAAAACGTCGTGATCGCGAAGTGATGGCTAGAGGCGTGGTCGCGATCGATCGCGCGTTTTACGCTTGCTGTCAGTTCGTCCCAAGGCGCGGCGTCTCACCTCTGTCCACTACTCGACAGAGGTTCGATGTCCAAAGCTCCCGCTCCCGCCGCCCCCCCGTCGTTCACGCTCGAGTCGTTCCCCGTCACGTTCGTCGTTCTTGCCGAGCACGTCGTCGGCAACGGGCGCATCGCGTGGCTCGACGTGCGCCCGTCCGCGCGTCACGTGTCGGCGCCGCACGCGCTTCGCGATCTCGCGATCGAAGAGACTGGCACCGTCGCGCGTCTCCTCGCGCGCAATCAGTCCGCGTTCCCGGTGCTCTTCCCTTCGGATCTCGTCGTCGGCGGCGGCAAGCAGACGCGCACGGTCGAGCGATCGGTCGTCGTCGCGGCCGGCGCGTCGACGGAGATTCCGGTGCGTTGCGTCGAGCGCAAGCGGTGGTCGCCGGGCGACGGCGCAGGCGCGTTCCACGTCGAGGGGACGCTCTCGAGCGTGACGCGGTCGAGCTTCGTGCGAATGAAGGATCGCGCGCTCGACGATCGCGGCGCGTACGGGCTCGATCAGAATCAGGTGTGGGCCGAGGTTCGCGACGAGCTCACGCGCACCGGCGTCACGTCGACGACCGAGTCGTACGCCGATTTTCTGCGTGCGACGCGTCCTCCGCCGGCCGCGCGGCGCGCCGACTACGAGGCGCCGCCCGCGAGCGCGAACGGCGTCGCGCTCTTCGTCGGCGACGACGCTTGGATCGAAGCGTACGCAAGCGAGGTGCACCTGGTCGCGCAAGCGCCGTCGCTCCTCGACGACTTTCGCGCGCGCGTCGATGCGCTCGGCGCGCCGTGCGCCGACGTGGCGGCCGCGCTCGACGACGTCCGTCACGCGGCGCTCGTCGCGATCGCCGCGATCGACGGCACGATCGGCGCCTCTTATGCGCTCCGCGGCACGCGCGCGGTCGGCTCGGCGCTCTTCCTCGGCGACGCACTCGCGCACCTGGCGGTGGCAGTCTAAGATCGCTTCTCATGCGCCGGTGTGTGCGCGAGGAGGGATCCATGATGAAGCTCGCGTTCGGTCTCGCACCGACAACGTTCGTCTTGCTCGCGGCGTGCAGCAGCTCGTCGAGCGGGAGCTCGGTGACGGCGGAGCAAGCGTGCTCCGACTACGCGAACGGAATCTGCAATCGCGTCTCCGCGTGCACCACCCTCTTCCTGCAGGCCGAATGGGGCGACTCCGCGACGTGCATCACGCGCTACAAGGCGATCTGCGCGAGCGCGCTCTCCGCGCCCAACACCGGCATCACGCCCGATCGCGCCGTGACCTGCAGCAAGGCGATCACGAACGCCTCGTGCGACGATCTATTGAATCGAAATTCGCCCGCCGAATGCCGCTCGATCGCAGGCACGGTCGCGAACGGCGCCGCATGCGGCGACGACAGCCAATGCGTGAGCGCGTATTGCAACCATCCGGCCAACGCGGTGTGCGGCACGTGCTCCCCCGCGCGCGCGAAGTCGGGAGAGGCGTGCGCGACGGACGAAAACTGCGACTACCAATTGACGTGCAGCAAGGCGCGCGTCTGCGTCGCGTACGGCGGCATGGGCGCGACGTGCGACGACAATCATCCGTGCGTCGCGTCGCTCGCGTGCACCGTCCCCGCCGGATCGATGATGCCGCAGGGCACGTGCGCCAAACCCTCGGCCGAAGGGCAAGCATGCACCAGCGGCGTCGGCGTCGGCTCGTGCGACATCACCACGGTCGGCGACTACTGCAATCCGAAATCGAAGGTGTGCGAGAAGCTCGGTCTCGCGAGCGGCACCGGCGACTGCGGGTACGACGCGCAAACCGGGAAACTGACCGTCTGCACGCAGCGCGGAACATGCCCCGGGGTCGACACCGGAATGATCACGAAGTGCATTCCCGCGGCGGCCGACGGCGCAGCGTGCAACGTCACCACTGGCCCGAAGTGCCTCGCCGGCGCGCAGTGCGTGAATGGCATTTGCAAAGTCTCCGATCCGTCGAGCTGCAGGTAGCCGCACGACGGCGACGCTTCGTCACCCGTGATAGACGCGCGACGCCACGATCCGGCCGTCCTTCACGTCGAACACTTCGGCAACGGGCATCGGCGGCTCGGGGGACGCGTGGCGCACGTATTCGAGGAACACGCGATCGCCGTCGGCGGTCAGCGCCGCCTCGACGTAGCGAAGCCCGGGCAAGCGCGCGATCGCATCACGCCACCACGCGGCGAGCGCGCCTCGCCCGACGAG
>JBBQXV010000089.1:0-29602 GCA_038209335.1 Polyangiales bacterium
CTCCGTGAGCGCGGCGCTCGCTGGGTTGCTCACCGGCGTGAGCCCGCCGGCGAAGAGCGGCGTCCACGCCTCGCGGCAAGGGAGCCTCGCGATCCATTCGGCCTGGTAGAAGCGGAGGACGGCATCGAGGCGCGCCGAGCAGAAGTCGCTCTCGAGGTGCGCTCGACCTTCGATCCAGCGTAGGTGATGGGGCGATGCCAGATGTGCGGCGATGCCGCGCGCGCGCAGTCGAGCCGCGAGATGCGCCACGACCTGCGTGTCCTCGACCCAGCCGGGCGCGCTCAGCAGAGCAACGGTGCCGCCGGCGGGAACGGTCGCAGCGATGGCGTCGATCCACGCGGCGCCCGCGTCGCCGACGACGTCCCCCTCCTCCGTTCGCTCAGCGACAAGCTCCGCGAACCGCGAAGACTCCGTGAAACCGCCAGGCACGTCGCTGTTCACTTCGGAGACACGCCAGCCGTCGGCGGTCGGGTGGAAATCGAATCGCATGATGCGCGCCGCTGCAGGCGTCGGCGCCGCGAAGGCGCTCGGACGCAACGCCGACGCCACCGACTCGGGGAGCCCAAGGTGCGCGTAGAGCTCGGGGCGGCGCGCGAGCTCCAGCTCGATCGCGACGGTCTCGCGCGCGAGCGCCGTGGCCAGCGAAGCGATCTCCTGCCAGGCACCGCGCGTGAGGACCAGCGGAAACGGCGCGAGCGCCGCGACGTCGCCCACTTGCGCGTCCCACTTCTGATGCTCGAGAGCCATCGTACGAACGACGTTCGTGAAGCTCTCTGGGAGGATCGCGCGACCGCAGCGCAATGCGCCGTTCATGCGGCGCACCATAGCAAGCGTGCGCGGCGATCGGCGTCGCGCGATCCTCATCGCACGGCAACCCTCGCTGAGCTCCAAGAACACGCTCGAAGCCGCGCGATGCGCGTGATCACGCGTCGAGGTCGAGGTGGAGGTCGCTCAGACGTTGACGCCTTCTCGCCCCGGCGAGAACGTACGGCCATGGCAACGGAACTCTCCTTCGAGGGCGGCTGCACCTGCCGCGCCGTCCGCTACCGCATGACGAGCGCTCCGCTCATCGTCCACGCCTGCCACTGCCGCTGGTGCCAACGCGAGACCGGCACCGCGTTCGCGCTCAACGCCCTCGTCGAAGCCGACCGCGTGCTCATGCAAGGCGACATCGACCTCGTCGTGACGCCGTCGAACAGCGGCAAAGGTCAGAAGATCGCCCGTTGCCCCGTGTGCCGCGTCGCCGTTTGGGGCAACTACGCTGGCGCCGGCGACGTCGCGCGCTTCGTCCGCGTCGGATCGCTAGACGAGCCGGATCGCTTCCCGCCCGACGTCCACGTCTACACGTCGTCGAAGCAGCCGTGGGTCGTGATTCCGCCCGGCGCGCGCGTGTTCGAAGAGTTCTACAAGCTCGCCGACGTCTGGACGAAAGAGGCCATCGAACGTCGCGCGGCGATGAAGCGCTGAGCGCGGTGTCCGGCTCTCCGTTCTTCTCCGGCGCTCTCCTCGCGCTCGCGTCGGCTGCGGCGTTTGGCGCGACGACGCCGCTCGTCCAGCGCTTCGGCCACGACGCGGGGCCGCTGACGACGGCGTGTCTCCTCTACGCAGGTGCGGCCGTCGCTGCGTTCATCGGTCGGTCGCACGGCGAGGCCGCGCCGCGTCGCGCGCATCTCCCACGGCTCGTGCTCGTCGCGATCGCCGGCGCCGTCGTCGCGCCGACGTTCCTCGCGTGGGGTCTTCAACGGACGAGCGCCACGAGCGCGTCGCTCTTGCTCAACTTGGAGGCGGTGTTCACCGTCGCGCTCGCGCGCGTCTTCTTCCGCGAGCCGATCGGGCGGCGCGTCGCGATCGCGGTCGCTCTGATGGTCGCGGGCGGCGCGCTCCTCGTCGCGCGCGATGGATCGTCCGCGGAGCTCGGACTCGCAGGGATGCTCGCCGTCGTCGTCGCGACGCTCGCGTGGGCGATCGACAACCTTCTCACACGCCCGCTCGCCGATCTCGATTCGACCCGCGTGGTCGCTTACAAGGCCGGCCTCGGCGCGATCCTCACGCTCACGGCGGCGCTCGTGACGCGCGAACGATCGCCGACGGCGCTCGACGCGCTCGCGCTCGCCGCGTGCGGCGCGACCGGATACGGCGCGAGCCTGCGTCTCTACTTGCTCGCACAGCGACGCATTGGCACGGCGCGCACCGCGTCGCTCTTCGCGATCGCGCCGTTCGTCGGCGCGGCGATCGCGTGGACGCTCGGCGAGCGCGGCGACTGGCGCACGACGCTCGGCGCGGCGACGCTCTTCGCCATCGGCGTCGCGCTCCATCTGACCGAAAAGCACGCGCACGCGCACACGCACGACGTGACCGATCACGATCACGCGCACCGCCACGACGACGGCCATCACGGTCACACGCACGAACCGCCCGTCGCCGGCACGCACAGCCACGCGCATCATCACGACGCGACCACGCACGCGCATGATCACGCGCCCGATGTCCACCACGTGCATCGTCACTGAGACGCGCGTGGTACGTTGATGACGTGAGACGTCTCCGCTCCTTTGCGGTCGCCGCGCTCGCGGTCGTGCCTTGCGTGGCCTGTTCGTCGGGCTCGGGCTCGGGCGCTCCGCCCAGCGCCGACGCGGGCGCCGATGGCGCGAGCGACGCGGGAGGGCCGCCGAGCGTCGAGATCGTCGGCCACTCGGATCTCGGCGCGCGCGGGATGAATTCCTCGATCGCCGTCGCCGGACGCTACGTCTACGTCGGCTCGCGCACCGACGGCGACACGCACACGAAGGCCGGCGTGCAGATCGTCGACGTGAAGGATCCCGCGAACCCCGTCGTCGTCGACGAAATCGGCGCGCCCGAAGAGTCGCTGCTCGGCATGAGCTCGCGCGAGCTCCGCGCCGTCCCCGACAAGAACCTCCTCATCGTCCTCAACATGTCGTGCAGCACGCAGCTCCACGGATGCCAGCATCTCATCCAGCGCTACCACATGACCGGCGGCGCCGCCGAGACGGACAACTTCCGCTTCTACGACATCTCGACGCCGACCCAACCGAAGCTCCTCGCGCGCTACGATCTCGGAACGTACCCGGGTCACGAGAATTCGAAGGCGCACGAATTTTTCTTGTGGCGCGATCCGAAGAACAGAGATCGCATCCTCCTCTACGTCTCGACGCCGAGCGTCCCGAGCCTCACCGTGCTCGATGCGAGCGATCCGACGAAGGTGAGTGTCGTCACGACGTGGGACGCGCACACCGACGCGATGCTCACTGACAACACCGCCAACTCGTACCTGCACTCGCTGTCGGTCTCCGACGACGGCAACGTCGCGTACATGGCGTACCTCGCGGCGGGCTTCTTCCTGGTCGACACGAGCGATCTCGCGTCGGGTGCGGCGAATCCCAAGGTCAAGGTGCTGACGCCGATGGACGCGCGCTTCGACTACACGCCGCCGGCGACGATGGGGACGCATAGCGCGGTGAAGATCCCGGGGCGCGACGTCGTGCTCTTGACGGACGAGGTGTACCCGCCGCCCGCGGGGCTCGGCTGCCCGTGGGGTTGGGCGCGCCTCGTCGACATCGCGGATCCGAAGAAGCCGACGCTCTCCGGTGAGTACAAGATTGCGGAGAACGACCCGACGATGTGCCCCGACAAGCTCGGCGGTCCGCTCATGACGACGTTCACCGCGCACAACCCGACGGTCACTGAGAACCTCGCGCTCGTGACGTGGCACTCCGGTGGACTGCAGATCATCGACACGACGGATCCCGCGGCGGCGGCGCAGCTCGTCGCGGTGAAGCCCGATCCGATCGCGAAGGTCGCGACGGAGGATCCGATGTTCCAGGGAAATCCGATCGAGATGTGGAGCTACCCCGTCCTTCAAGACGGTCTCGTCTACGTCGTCGACGTTCGCAACGGGCTCTACATCTTGCGGTACCACGGGCCGCACGAGGAGCAGATCGCGCGCCGGCATTTTCTCGAGGGAAACTCGAATCTGAAGTGAGGCGCGGCGCCTCCTCCGTCACGAGTCACGGGGGTGAGCCTTCACCGTCGCGCCTTCGAAGCTCGGCTTGGAGGGCCCTGGAGATCTCGCGCTCCGCTTCGAAGGGTGAGAGCAAGAGGTCGCGGCCTTCGGGATCGCGCGCGAGTCGCGGCGCCGCGTCGATGTCCGGCGCCGGTGCGACGACCCAATGCAGGCCGAGCGTCACGCACTGCGTAGAATCGCTTTTCACGGGTCGTTCGACGAGATCCCAACGCGGGTCCGTATCGATGCTCGCCGCGTCATCGCTCGCCACCGTGCGCTCGACGAGATCCTCTTCGACGCGATCCCACGCTTGCAATCGTTCTCCCGGCGCGGCGTCGGCGTCGAAGCGGATCACCTCGCGCACGCCGGCCTCGTGGAAGCGCTCGAGCTTCTCTTCCCACGTGAACCGCTCGCGATCGTGCTTGCTCGCGATCTCGACGACGAGATCCGGTGCGCCGTGAAGCCACGTCCTCCAAATCTCGAACGGCTCGTCCGGAACGCCGAGCTTCACGAACGCATCGGGAGCGCACGTGCGCTTCGGGTTGCTTGCGTTCCAGTAGATGTATTGCTCGGAGCCGACGCTGTTGGCCGGAGCGAACGCGTGCGCGAGCATTTGGTAGAGGAATGTTCGCAGCAGAAGATGTCGCTTCGTCTCCCCCAACTTCTCGTTCTCCGGCTCGCTCGACGGAAAAACGAGCGGCCGCACGGCGCGCTTGTGGCGAATGATCGTGTTGCCGAGGCGAGTCGTGAACGACGAGGCCATGGGCATGAGTGTAGCGATCCTTTCGCGAGGGCGCCGTGCGGCGGCTCGGGCAGAGGAAGAGCACTCGTCATGCCGGATCGTGACGACGCGATTTCTCGGCGTTTCGCCGAATCAGGGGGTGTCCTGGACAGTTTCGAGGGTGTCCCGTGACAGCGTTGGACGACGACGACGAGGAGCGACAGGCCGCTCTCGCGTTCGCGGCGGCACATCTTGGCGCGCGCACCGCGAGCCTCCGGGTGTTTGTCCTTGTTCCGCGCTTGGAACGACGATTGCTCTGCGAACGGGTATGCGCCTTCTCTTTCTCTCCCTCGTTTCGTCGATCGCGCTCGCTGCGCTCACGGCCTGCAGCTCGTCGCCTCACACGGTCGTCGCCCAATTGGACGACACCACGGTGGTCGTCCTCGGCGTGCAGGCCGACGACATCGGCAAGTCCCTTACGACGGTGCACGTCGTCGCGAGCGTCGATGGCGTCGCGCTCCCCGACCAGACCTTCGACGCGACCAAGCTGCCATTCGAGGTGAGGCTGGTCGCGCCGAGTGCCAAACGCGACGCGCGCATCGACCTGACGATCGGCGGCATCATGACCCACTCGGGACCGCCGGCACCAGAGTCGCGAGTGGTCATTACGCGCCTCGCGACGACCGCATTCGTGCCGGGGGAGACTCGGCTCCTGCGCGTCCGCCTCGGCGGGGAGTGCCTCTCCAAGTCGTTGTCGCTTGCGGATGACGACCGTCCGATCGGCCTGCGTTGCGATGCGCCGACGACGTGCATCAACGGGGCTTGTGCAAGCTCCACGCTCAGCGCGGCCGAGCTCGAACCGTACGCCGCGGATTGGGCCAACCATGCACCGGACCACTGTCGTTCCGAGAACGCGGGCCCGCCGGAGGTGTTGCTGGGCGTTGGGGAGACGGCGTGGGCGCCGCTCGCGGCAGGCGATACGGTGACGGTCGTCGAGGGGCCGCAAGGCGGCTATCACATCTGGTTTGCGATCGAGACGAAGAACTTAGGGCAATACGGCAGCACGACGACGTTGTCCGCAACGCAGCCGAGCTCCGTCCAGGCTGACGGCGGAACCGCCGTGCCGCCGACGTCGCGTCGCGCCCCCTACCTACCGAAGAGCAACGGCTACTGCGAGGTCGCGGGCAGTCGGCTCGTGCTCGGAAATTCTCTGCCGTCGACCTGCCCGTTTCTCGGCAAGCCACTCGACGTCACACTGGTCGTCACGGACGGCAAGGGCGCAAGCGCGCGTACGACGACGCGCGTCCAGATTCCCGCGACGGTAGGGGGCGCGCACTGCCCCTGAGCCGCGTCAGTGCGAGCGGTTGACTCGATCTCGAGATGCGAAGTCTTCGTCCGTGCAACACCGCGTCGCCGCGCCACTGCGCCGGCGTCACGCGGGTCATCGCCGGCCCGAGCAGCGCCATGTAAGGCGCGCCGTTCGTCGTCGGCCCCGCGAAGGGTGTCGTCACCGGGAGGACCGTCGTCGACGTCGGCGCGCTCGACCCTTCGTGCGCGCAACGGCTGGCAGCCCGCGAGCGCGCACCCGAGGAGCGCGTCGAAGCGTCGGTGGAAACTGGTCACGTACGATTCTCACACGCGTCGCCGGGGCGTACCCGTGACAACTAGCGTCCGTCCACCCGCGCGCGGTCCTCCGGCGACACGCGATGCGCGAGCGGCGCCAACAGCGCAGCCGCGCGCTCTCGCAGCCGCGCCCCCTCCGCCGCCGTCGCCGCGCGCGCGAGCCGCGAGCACACAATCGCCAGCACGATCGTCGACTCGACGTCCTCTGGAGTCGCCGCGACCGCGCGCTCGCTGTGCTCGAGCGCCTCGGCGTACGCGCGGCGCGCGCCCGCCGGATCGCCCGCGGCGCGCGCGACCTCACCCTCCGTCACGAGGCGCAACGCCAAGTCCAGTTCGAATTGCTTCATCTTCGGGTGCGCCTGGACTTGCTGTCGCACGCGCGCCACCGCGTCCGCCGCGTCTGCGCGCGCGGCGTCGACACGATCGAGCGCGAGCGCCGCGCGGGCGCGGCCGTCGACGCCCTCGATGACCCCACTCTCCAGCGCGAAGCTCGCGGGGTCGCTCGCCGCCGCGTGCGACGCGCGGCGCACGGCCTCGTCGAACGCGCGCCACGCCGCTTCGCGATCGCCCGCGGCGAGGCTCGTGCGCCCCACGCTTCGGAGCGCGCGGCCGAGCGCGTCTTCGGCCTTCGCGTCGTCGGGGCGAGCAGCGACGAGCGCCGCGAGCAGCGACCGCGCGGCGTCGCAGTCGCTCTTCGCCTGCGCCGTCGGGCCGTGCCACGCCCGTTCCATCTCGCACGTCATCGCGAGCGCGATGCCCTGATCGTACCGAGCCGTGGCGTCGTTTGGCTCGCGCTCGAGCAGCCATGCGCGCAGCTTCACCGACTCGCGCAGCGCGGCCAGCGCGTCGTCCTCGTGACCGAGCTTGTTCGCCGCGAACGCGAGCCCGCGCAGCATGTACGCGAGGGCGCTCGTGCGCTCGACGTGGTCCGGCTCGACGCGCAGCTGCGCGCGCCGGAGGTCGATGGCGGCGCGGCACACCTCCGCCGTGGCCGGCCAGTCCTGCGCGCGCGTGTCGAACCCGCCGAGGTTTCGATACGCGCTCCCGAGCGTGTCTTGCCAAAAGGCGTCGAGTCGAGCGGCGCCGCTCACGCCCTCGACGTGCGCGCGCGCGCGGAGCGCCGCGCTGCGCCCGCCCTCCACGTCGCTGTGCGACGCGCGCAAGAACGCGCCCCGGCTGTCCGCGAACGCCGCGGCGACGCGCACGCGATCGTCGGCCGGCGCGCGCGCGACGAGCGCGGACGCAGCGTCCATTGCGCGCGCCCCCTCCGCGAGCCCCTCGTCCGTGCGGCCAGCGTTCTCGAGCACGCCCGCGAGCGACGCGCGCGCGACCACGAGAAGCGCGCCGGCTTCGGCGTCGTTCGGGTCGCGCTGCGCGGCGAGCTGGAAGGCGTCGATCGCCGAGCGGGCGAGCGCGATCGCGGCAGGCCAATCGCGCGTGCGTCGCTCGACTTCGACGAGCACGAAGAGCGCGCGGCCGCGCCGCACGAGCACCGCCGCGTTGCCCGCGTCGCGCGTCGGGTCGAGCGTGCGGTAGTAGCCGTCGACCTCCGCGCCGACGCCGCCGAGCAAATCGAGCTTGCCGAACGCCTCGAGGCGCTCGCGCAGACGCCCGAGGACGAACCCCGCGAGCCTCTCGGCGGCGTCGCGCTGCGTGACGGCTGTAACCGAGAGCGCGTCCGCACGGTCTCGCTCGCGCACGATGCGGCGAACGGAGAACACGCTCGACGCGGTGAGGGCCGCGAGCAGCACGCACGCGGTCGCCACGACCGCGCGGTGCCGCGCGACCCAGCGCCGGAGCAGCGCCAGGAGCGAGTATTCGTGCGCGTCGACGAGCTGCCCCGCGGTGAAGCGGCGCAGGTCCGCCGCCATCGCCCGTGCGTCGGGGTAGCGTTCGCTCGGCGTGCGCGCCATCGCCTTTTCGACGATCGTGATCAAGTCGCCCGGCGTGCCCGGCGCGCGCGACGCGAGCGGTGCCGGCGGTCCCGCGAGCACGCGCGCAATCGTCGCCTTCGCGCCGCCCCCAACGTGCGGCGGCGCGCCCGCGAGCGCGTGGTAGAGCATCGCGCCGAGCGCGTACACGTCGGCGCGCGCGTCGACCGACTCTCCGCGTGCTTGCTCGGGCGCCATGTAGCAAGGCGTGCCGAGCGCTTGGCCGATCGCGGTGAGCTTTGGGCTTCGCTCGCTGTCGCGGTACGGACCGGACGGCGGAGGTCCGTCGTCGTCGTCGTCGCGCACATCCTTCGCGAGCCCCCAATCGATCACGACGGTCTCGCCGAAGCGCCCGACGAGGACGTTCGACGGCTTGAGATCGCGATGCACGATTCCCTCTTCGTGCGCGTAGGCGAGTGCTTCGGTCACCGCGACGAGGTGGGGCAAGAGCGCGAGCTTCTCGTCGAGCGTCCGCGCGCGGGCAACGGCGTCATCGAGCGAGCGACCAGCGACGAGCTTCATCGCGAAGAACGGCTCGCCGGTGGACCACCGCCCCGCTTCGTAGAGCGGCACGATCGCGGGGTGCTGCAGGCGCGCCGTGATCCGCGCCTCGCGCACGAAGCGGCGCGCGGCTTCATCACCGCTGCGGAGGAGCACCTTGATCGCGACGCGGCGCCGCTGCTCCGAATCCCACGCTTCCATGACGCGGCCCATTCCGCCCCGCGCGATCTCCGCGCCGACCTCGTACCGCGCCGGGTCCACGGTCCGCAGCTTTGCGACCGATGTCAGCTCTTCGTAAGCGGCGGGGCCCCGCACGCTGAGGATCGCCCCCGCGGCGTCGTCGTCGCCGCCGGGCGTCGTCTCGGTCGAACGCGCCCGCTTGTCGTCATCGTCGGTCATGCGTTCCGCGCGACGCTGAGCATGGTCCTCGCGCGTCGACGGCTGCATCGCCGCGCGGCTCAGCGCGAGCTCTGCCACTAGGCCACCGCAGGTCGGGCAGGCGGCGACGTGACGTTCGAGCGCGACGAAGCGCTCGCGCGCGAGCTCTCCCTCGAGGAGTGCGAGCAGCGTGTTCTCGTCCGGGCACCGGGCCGACGCGTGGTCCTGCATGACAAGGACATGTTGCGCGCGGACCGCTGCTCGGCAAGACGCCGTTTGGATGACTCATTCGTCGCTCGTCTCGAGTGCGCTGCCGCTTCCGACACCGTCGATGATCTCTGCAACGGGACGGTCGAAAAGAAATCGCGAAGCCCAACAAGGGTTTCACGCCGATCACCGCCAAGCAGATCGAGGCCATCGTCGCTTCCTTGGTGAACGCGCAGGCTCCTGTCGGCAACGCCGTCGTGCTCAGCACGAAGGCTCGTCGTCAGGCTCTCAAGCTCCATCGCGACCTCGAAGATGGAGCACGCTCTCCGCCTGCGTGAGGTGCTCGGTGCCGTGACGGTCTTCCAGAAGCAGCTGTCCGACGAGATTCTCGCGTCAGCCCCGCGGCTCACTCCCACCTCACCTCGACGGTGAACGCGCCGATGCCGAGCGGATCGTCGGGCGCGGCGGTCTTGAGCGGTCCGGTGTACGTCTGCACGTTCTTCGCGCCCGAGATCTTGAAGAGCGCGCGCACGTAGCCATCGAGGATGCCGCCCCACCACCAATAGAGTTGGTTCGCGATCCCGTGCCGTGTCATGCGCGCGGTGTGCGCGTCGATCCGCTCGACCGTGATCGTTCCGTGATCGAAGTATTGCGACGAGATCGCGCCGAGCTTTCGCACGAGCATGTGCGGTGACACGAGCTTCAAGAGGAGCGAGTAGATCCCCTTCGCGTCGGCCTCCGCTTGCATGGCGCTCGCGCTCGCGACCGAGTCGGTCGCGGGCATCTTGCGGAGCTCGGCCGCGGCGACGTCGAGGTACGCGTGCGCGAAGAGATCGTACCAACTCGCCGCGAGGATCGGACCGCTGAGGTACGCGCGCACGCGAAGGTCGTCGATCGCGTCGAGCACCGCCTGGCGTCCGCCGTCTACGACGAGATCGTAAACCGCCATTCGTGCGCGGAGTCCGTGGCCCTTCACTCGGAACGGGTTCTCGCCCGGTGGTCGCGGCATGTTGCGCGTGGGGACTTTCCAGTTGGGCACGCGCCATACTACCCGAGTCGCGCCGCGCGCCTCACCCGGGAGGGAACATGTTCCGTCCTTCGGCGAGCAAGAGCAGAAGGACGATGGTCGCGTACGCGCCGAGCGCGAGCGTCGGCGGCGCGTCAGGACGGCGTCGCGCGCGGATCATGAGAAGAGGGAACGCGAGCAGCGCTGCGAAGTAGACGACGACCTGCAGCGGCGCGTACTGGAGGCGACGCGCGATGATGTTCTTCATTGTGCCGAAGAAGCCGGGGCCGTCGCGTCGCTCGAGGTTGCGATCGAGCGACACGCTGCGCCCGCCCCACGTCGTGCTCGCGAGGAAGATGCCGTCGTCGTGCGGGAACGCGTACCAAGTGCCGTCGTCGCGCGCGACCGCTCGCCACGCGCCGTCGCCTTTGCGCGCATAGAGAACGCTCTCGAAGCCGCGGTGCTGTACGCGAAAGTCCACGCGGTCGGTGCCGATCGAAGTGGACAGGATTCGCGCGTCGAGATCGCCCGCGTGGCTCGACGCGATGAAGTCTTCGGCGGCGTTCGGTCGTCGGCGCACGATCAGCGTCTCCGGCTCGCCTGGTTCGTGGCGTGGGCGTACGACGTGGCCGGTGCTGTCGATGACGAGTGCGACCCGCGCGACGCTTTGGAACGCGACGCGCGACGACGGCAGCACGCAGAACGCGGCCCACGAGCCGCACGCCGCGGCGTCGACGTCGATGCGTTCCGTGGTCCGTCCGTTCCACATCTGCGCCGTACGTCCGGACGACTCCCAGAGAACGAGCGACGGTGGCGACGGGATCACGGCGACGACTTGCGCGCCGCCGAGCGCGCTCGCGAGCTTCATCAGATCCGCGTCGAGCGCGAGCCGCTCGGTCGCCGCGACAACGCCGTCGAGACCGATCGGCACCACGTCGATGGCGCCTGCATCGTACGACCGGATGTAGATCTCGAACCGTCCGCGCGTCGCCTCGAAGCCGGCGTTGACGAGGCTCGCGTGCTCGGGGAGCGGGATCGTCGCGGTCACCGGAGCGCCGTCGCGCGCAGCGAGCACGAGCACGCGAGCGGAGCGACCGCTGACGTCCGGAACGACGAGCAACAGACGGTCGCGCGCGGCGACGTGCTGTGCTCGCGCCGATTCGCCGACGTCGTCGCAGCGTGTGACGCGGCCGGTGACGAGCATCACGCGGCAGATGAACGCCCCCTGCGCGATCCACGCCTCCTTGCCGTCTTCGTCGACGATCACGAACGCGGGCGTCATGAGGCCTTTCGTCACCGGCCAGCCGAGGCCGGCGAGCGAGACGCCCTCTGCCGGCAGGCGCGCGAAGAGCACGGCGCTCGCGACGATCGCGAGCCACGCGAGGGCTGCGGCGGCGCCGCACGCGTACAGCCCGATGCGCGCGCCGCGATCCATCGATGCAGCATAGACCGCGACGGTGCGGTCCGTCGCTCACCCTGGACGCATGCGGTCGTAGAGGGCAGTGCGCGCGCGAAACATCTCTTCGTAGCGCGCGTGCGCCGCCGCGTTCGGTTCGTGGCGAACGCTCGCGCCGCGCCATGCGCGCGACGCGCCCGCGTCGGCGAGGACGCCGGCGCCGATGCCCGCGAGGATCGCCGCGCCCGCGACGGTGCCGCCGCCGTGCGGCACGTACGTCAGCGGCGCGCCGAGCGCATCGCAGAGGATCTGCCTGAAGAGCGCGCTCTTGCCGCCGCCGTTCGCGGCGATCACCTCGTCGAGACGAACGCCGCGCTCGCGCACGATCGCCGCGCAATGGACGAAGCTCAGCGCGATCCCTTCGAGCAGCGCGCGCCACAAGTCGCCGCGGTCATGCGACAGATCGAGCCCCGCAAACGCGCCACGCGCATCGACGTCCCAGATCGGCGTTCGCTCGCCTTGGAGGTACGGCAGAAAGAGGAGACCACGCGCGCCCGGCTCGGCCGCCGCCGCCGCCGCGTCGAGCTCCTCGAACGACACGCCCGGCGCCATCGCGCGACGAAACCATTCTTGCGCCGCGCCCGACAGCGTACCGCCGAGCGTGAGGTACATGTCGCAGCCGACGTGATGGCTGTTGATCATCCGCGCGTCGAAGCGCGGCTCGCGCAGCGGCATCAAGAGATTGCCCGCGGTGCCGAGCATCAAGCACGCTTCGCCTTCGTCGACGACGCCCGCGCCGAGCGCCGACGCCGCGAAGTCGCCGCCGCCTGCGACGACGGGTGTCCCTTCGCGAAGCCCCGTGGCCTCGGCCGCTCCGCGTGTCACGGCGCCGATCACGTCGTGCGCACGCGCGATCCGCGGCAGCTTCGCGACGTCGACACCCACCGCGCCCGCTGCGTCCTTCGACCACGCGCGCGCCGCCACGTCGAACAGCGGCGAGCAGAGCGCAGCCGTCGAGTCGTCCGTCGCGACCTCGCCGGACAATCGCATCGCGACGAACGCGTGCGATTGAAGGATCCACTTCGCGCGATCGAGCGTCGCCGCGTCGTGACGTCGGAGCCACGCGATCTTCGGCCCCGCGAAGTATGCGTGCGTCCGGTTCTTGCCGATGCGCCGCGCTTCGTCCTCGCCGATCGCCGTCGAGAGCGCGCGCGCCTCGTCGTCCGCGCGCGTGTCGAGCCACAGGATCGCCGGTCGCAACGAGCGCCCATCGCCGTCGACGAGCGCGACCGTCGGCGCTTGCCCCGTGACCGCGATCGCCGCGATCCGCGCGACGTCGATCGTCGCCGCGATCCTCGCGCACGCCTCGCGCGTCGCGTTCCACCACGCCTCGGGATCCGCCTCCGCCCACCCCGCGCGCGGCGTCGCGTACGGGCACACGACCGCGTGCCCCGAGACGAGCGCCCCCTTCGTGTCGAACGCCGCTCCCCGAACGCCCGTCGTCCCGATGTCGATGCCGAGGAGAAGCGGAAGCTGGAGCGTCACGCGCCGAGTCTACGTTCTTTACAGGGGGGACGAGAGGCGACACGATGAAACCCTGGCCGCTTTCTTCGGAGGTCGCGATGAGAAGAGCACTGTTCGCGTTGGTGTGTTTGGGGACGGGCGCGGCGGGAGTCGCGGTGCAAGCGTGCGGAGGCGACGACACCGTAATCGCCGGCGGCGGAGATGGCTCCGCGGACGGATCGCTCGCCGACGTCCAAGCCGGTGACGTGTTGACGACCGACAGCGCCGTGGACTCGGGCGTACCGTGCGCGCCGCCGACCGACAGCACGAAGAGCTCGCTCTGCATCAACGTCTCGCCCGAGGCGATCCAGTTTCTCGCCAACGCCGACTTCGACGGCAAGGGCTTCATGGTGATCGACGTGCACGACGTCGCGAACCCCGACGCGCCCGACGGCGCGCCACTTCCGGCGTTGCACACCGCGACGTTCCCGTCGCTCGACGCAGGACCGGACGCGGGCGAGTTCGATCTCGCGACGCCCGTTCCGACGGTCCGCTTCGACGGCCTCCCCGCGACGGTCTACCCGCGCGTCGTGTTCGTCGACGCGCGCGGAACCTTCAAGCCGCAAGCCGGTTGGTGGCTCGGCGGATACGATCTGACGAACGGCCTCGGACAGACCGCGCTCCTCAAACCGATCGCGCTCACCGCGGGACAAGGCACGACGATCACGATCGATCTCTCCGCGCTCCGCCGTTTGCACATCACGATCACGCGCAGCGCGACGCCGGTCGGCAACGCGATGGGCCCCGCGAGCGTCGTCGCCGTTCCGGATCAAATGCCCGGAATGAACACGAAGATCCTCGGCCTCGCGTTCAACCCGTGCGCGAACGTGAGCGGCACGCGCGCGGCGGAGGTCAACGGCTTCGTCCTCGGCAAGGGGCCGTACTACGCGTTCGCGCAGCTCGACGATTACGACGCGGGCGGGTTCCTCAGGCCGGGAACGTTGACGTCCGTCGTCGCGATCGACGGCGGTATCCAGAACCCGGCGGGCTCGCAGCTCAACTACGCCGCGAACGCGTACGTCGTGTCGCAAACGGTCGATCTCGTGACGGCAGTGCCGAAGCCGGACGCGGGGACGGACACGATCGTCTGTCCGTGAGAGTCAGGCGCGCTCTTCTTTGAGAATCCCGATCACGCTCACGTCGAGCTGACTGAGGAGCGCACCCGCGAGGCTCTCGAGCTCCGACGGCGTCAGGTTCAATCGCTCGTGGAGCTCCGTGCGAACCCCTGCTTCGAGCGCAGCGCGCGCGGCTTGCAACCAACGCGCGGCGGTCGAGCGGCCGATTTTGTACATCGTCGCGAGCGCGTCGATCCCGAGGCGCTCTTCGAGATGAAGGCGAAGCAGCGTCGCGTCGCGCGACGACAGCGCGCGGAGCGCAGTGCGAACGGCCTCTTCGAATTCCGTTTTGTAGTTCGCGCGGACGTAGTCGAGCTCCGGCGCGCGCGCCTCGCCCGCGTTTTGTCCGAGCGCGGACGAGAACATGTCGTGCGGTTTGTCCGCCATGTTGCGCCGGAGGTTCAGCGCGAGCCTCACGGCCGCCGCCGCGAGCCAACGCTTGAGCGGCGCGCGCCCCGCGTACGCCGAGATGCGCGGGAGCTCCCCCTCCTCCGCGACGAGGAGCTTCACCCGAAGCGCTTGCCGCGCGTCGTCGCGCGCCGCGCCCGAAGGAGCCACGCGCGACAGCGCCGCGTCGAGATCCGACGCGAACGTTCGCTCGAACGCTTCGGCCGCGCCCGCGACGCCGTGCGTGCACGCGCACGCGAGGTACAAATCCGCGGCGTGCTCGATCGGCAACGCGTCGTCGTCCGCGCGCTCCGCGACATGACGCGCGGCCACGTCCGCGTCGAGCGCGAGTCCCGGCCACGCGCTCTTGCCGGCGTCGACGTGCGCGCGAACCCACCGCGCGGAAGGATCGTGACGCTTGGGCGCGGAAGGCGAGTCGGTCACTGTCCTTGTGTACTGCTATAGCTCTCCTTCATGTCCGCACAAGAGACTCCACTCAAGCTCCTGAAGGCCGCCGGCAAGCTCGAGAAAGACATCGTCGCCGTCCGCATCGGCGGCCAGATCTTCGACCTCGTGACGCCCATCGACGCGTCGACCGATCCCGCGACGCTCGAGCCGATCCGCGCGACCGAGCCCGCCGGCCTCGAGGTCATTCGCCACTCGACCGCGCATGTCATGGCCGACGCCGTTCAGCGCCTCTTCCCCGGAACGAAGGTCACGTTCGGCCCCGCGACCGAGGACGGCTTCTATTACGACTTCGCGAAAGAGGGCGGCGGCTTCACCGAAGACGATCTTCGAAAAATCGAAGCGACGATGATGGGCATCATCAAGAAGGACACGCCGTTTCGTCGCGAGCCGATCGAACGGCAAACTGCGATCGATCTCTTCACGAAGATGGGCGAGACGTTCAAGGTCGAGTGGATGCAGACGCTCCCGGAGAACGAGGAGCTCAGCGTCTACAAGCACGGCACGCCCGAAGAGACGTGGGTCGACTTCTGCAAAGGTCCGCACGTTCCGAAGACCGGCTTGCTCAAAGCGGTGAAGCTCACGCACGTCGCCGGCGCGTACTGGCGCGGCGACGAGCGCAACCCGCAGCTCCAGCGCATCTACGGCACCGCGTTCCCCAGTAAGGAGGCGCTCGAAGAGCACTTGAAGCTCGTCGAAGAGGCGAAGGCCCGCGACCATCGCAAGCTCGGCAAAGAGCTCGAGCTCTTCATGTTCGATCAGCTCGCGCCGGCGATGCCCTTTTTTCTTCCGAAGGGAGCGTTCGTCTACAACCGGCTCGTCGACTACACGCGCAAGCTCTACGAGCGCCACGGATACGACGAGGTCATCACGCCGCAGGCCTTCGATCCGAAGCTCTTTCGTACGAGCGGTCACCTCGGAAACTACAACGAGAACATGTACCGGGTTTGGACCGAGGATCAGTTCTCGGTCGACGAAGGGAAGACTCTCGATCCCGCGACCATCAAGCCGATGCTCGAAGCCGAGTCGTTCGCGCTCAAGCCGATGAACTGCCCGAGCCACTGCGTCATCTTCGGATCGCGAAAGCGCAGCTACCGCGAGCTCCCGTGGCGCATGGCGGACTTCGGGCGGTTGCATCGTTACGAACGCGGCGGCGTCGTCCACGGCCTCGCGCGCGTGCGGAGCTTCGCGCAAGACGATGCGCACGTCTTCTGCGCGGAAGAGGACGTCGCCTCGGAGATCGAGCGCTTCATCAAGATGACGTACGAGGTCTATCGAGCGTTCAAGTTCGAGAAGATCGACGTGAAGCTCGCCACGCGCCCCGAGAAGCGCATCGGCAGCGAAGAGCTATGGGACGCCGCGGAGGGCGCGCTCGAACGCGGCTTGAAGGCGGCCGACTTGCCCTTCGAGCTCTTGCCGGGGGAGGGCGCGTTCTACGGGCCGAAGGTCGAATTTCACGTGCAAGATGCACTGAAGCGCAGCTGGCAGCTCGGGACGATTCAGTACGATCCAAACCTACCGCAGCGCTTCGAGCTCGGGTTCATCGGGAAGGACGGCAAGGAGCACATGCCGATCATGCTTCACCGCGCCGTGCTCGGATCGCTCGAGCGTTTCTTCAGCGTCTTCCTCGAGCACTGCGGCGGAAACTTCCCGACGTGGATCTCGCCGAAGCAGGCGATCGTCATCACGGTCAATCCGGAGATCGATCCGTACGCGCAGAAGGTGCGGGCCGATCTTCAGGCGAAGGGGCTTCGCGTCGATCTCGACGACTCTGCCGACAAGCTCGGCGCGAAGATCCGGAACGCACGCCTCGCGCGCTATCCTTACCTCCTCGTCATCGGCGCGAAAGAAGCCGAGAGCAACACGCTCGGCGTGCGCTCACGCGAAAAGGGCGAGCTCGGTGCCATCACGGTCGATGCGTTCACCGAGATGATCCTCGCCGACGCGCGCGTGCCGGGTTGAAGCGGCGCGTGCGCTCGTGAAAATCGCTTAGCTCTTCTGCGCGGCGATTTCGACGCCGCGCAAAAGTCGCTCGAGCAGCGCGACCTCGTGCCCGCCGAACGGACGCGAGAGCGACACTTCGAGCATCGCCGCGAGGCGACCGTCGATGCGAACCGGGAGCGCGAGGATGCATTTGTCGAGCACGCCGAGCGCGTCGAGGCGCGCAGCGGTCGTCGACACGGCGGGGTTCGCCGGATCGGCGCAAGTGCGTTCGCGCGCGATGTCGAGGACGGTCGGATCGACGCTGGCGATGAGGCGCCCGAGCTGATCGGCGGCGCGCGGTCCATGCGCGCAGCGGGTCTCGAAGAGCCCGCCCCTGGCGATGTGAAGGAGGCCGCCGGTGCAACCGACCCGCTCGACCGCACCCGCGAGCGCGAAGAGGGCCGCCTCGCCGACGCTGGACGCGCCGTCGACGCGATCGATCGCCGCGCGGTCCAAAGGCTCGAAACCGTTGGGATCACTGCCCGGTCCACCCGCGAGCTCAGGGAGCGCGCTGGCCGCGAGCCATTCGGTCGAATCGCGGTGCCGCACGAGCGCATTCGGCGGCAGCTTGCCGACGTCGATCCCTTTGGCGATCAAATCGAGCGTTACCGGCCCGACGACACGCTCACCATCCGAGACCAACCACTCTGCGTTGTTGCCCGACCCACTCATCCCGCCCATCCCACACTCTCCTTCATGAGCGCCTTCCTATGAACCTCTCGCGCCGGATGCGCAAGGAGAAAGGCACTTCTTGCATTGACGCCCCCCCCTGCTCCCCGCCAGTATCCGCGCCGGTTCAGCCATAACTCTCTTCAGGAGGTCACGGTTCACGAATGTCACTAGGTCGTCCTCGTTTCGATCCGCGTCAGCCGCAGCGCGGTTTTCAAATTCGCGTCAATCACAGAATCCGTGTCCCCGAAGTGCGCGTCATCGACGCCGACGGGTCGATGCTCGGGGTTCTGCAAACCCATGAAGCACTACGCAAGGCGCAGGAGCAGGGTCTCGACCTCGTCGAGGTGAACCCGAAAGCCGAGCCGCCCGTGTGCAAGATCCTCGACTTCGGAAAGTACAAGTACGAGGAAAAGAAGAAAGCCGCCGAAGCCAAGCGCAAGCAGTCGGTCGTCGAGGTGAAGGAGATCAAGCTCCGTCCCAAGACCGACGATCACGATCTCGCGTTCAAGATCAAAGCGGCGCGGCGATTTCTCGAATCGGGTCACAAGGTGAAGTTCACGGTGCGCTTCCGCGGCCGCGAGATCACCCACCCGGAGAAGGCGCAGGAGCAGCTCGACGTCATCTTGCCGGCGCTTGAAGACATCGCGAACATCGAGACACGCGCCGCGATGGAAGCGCGCGCGATGTCGGTCATGGTCGCGCCGAAGCCGGCGATCATGCAGAAGGTGTCGGCCGCGAAGGCCGCTGCAGAAAAGGCGCGTCAGCAGGCGGAGAAAGAGGGCCGCGTCCTTCCGCCCGATCCGTCGTCGATGCAGCTGCCGGACGATCCGGACGATGACGACGATGACGATGATGACGATGACGACGATGAGGACGACGACGAGGCCGAGGGCGAAGCGCCCAAGGACGAGCCGAAGTCGTAGCGTCGCATGTCCGACCCGATGACCCAGCCCGCCTCCGACGATCGCAAGATCCGCATTCTGGTCGCGAAGCCGGGTCTCGACGGGCACGATCGCGGCGCGAAGGTCGTCGCGCGCGCGCTTCGCGACGCCGGCTTCGAGGTCGTCTACACGGGACTTCATCAGACGCCGGAGATGATCGCGAACGCGGCGATCCAAGAGGACGTCGACGCGGTCGGTCTGTCCATCATGAGCGGCGCGCACAACACGCTGTTTCCGGCTGTGATCGACGCGCTCAGGGACAAGGGCGCGACCGATATCATCGTGTTTGGCGGCGGCATCATCCCCGAAGGCGATTTCGAGCGGCTGAAGACGGCCGGAGTCAGCGGCGTGTTCACGCCGGGTACGACGCTCGAGTCGATCATCCAGTGGGTGCGCGACAACGTGCACCCGCGGAGCTGACGCGCCCGCGAGACGAGGAACCGATGACCGACGCGAGCGTTCGCTACGAGCTCGGCGACGCGGCGGTGCGTGTGCGCGCGCGGTGGACGGCGCTGCTCGGGACGGCGGCGTCGCTCGGACCGGTCGCGCTCGTTGTCGTGATCGTGCAGAAGATGGGGTGGACCGCGCAGCCGTGGATCGCCGCGGGGACGGCGTTGCTCGCGGCGTTGGCGATCGTGCGCGGCGTCGCGTCGTATTTGCGAATGCGGCGGAGGCTGCGCGCGTTTCGTGTCGCTGTCGACGGCGACGAGCTCACCGTGAAGACGGCGAGCGCCGAGCTGCGTGTGCGTCGCGAAGCGATCGAGCGCGTGACGGAGCTCGACGGCGCGCTCGGCGGTCTTCGTGTCGCGCTGCGCGACGATGGAGACGACACGCTCCCGGAGCGAATCGACATCCCGCGTGGAGGCGCGACGTACGCGGAGCTCCGCGCGGCGCTCGGTGGGTGGCGCGCGATCGAGCGTGCTCCGCGACGCGGCACGGCGGCGCGCGTCGCCATCGGCGCGGCCGTCGTCGGCGGGATCTTCTTTCTGCCGTTCGTCTTCGAGGACTTCGTCGTGCGGTCGAAGGGGGTCGCGTTGGTGCTCGTGCTCGCGATGTGGCTCGCGGCGAGGATGGTCGCGCGTCGCTGAGCCACTCGCCGCCGTGCGCCATCGCCCCTACGCTCCAACGCGATGCTCCGCTTCCCGCGCGCGCTCTGGCTCGCCGTCGCGCTCGCGATCGCGCTGCCGCTCCCGTCGCTCTTCGCCGAGCTCTACTCCGACGATCTCTCGTTCGTTCTGCGTCTCGAAGGCGTCATCACGCTCGCGACGCGCAGCCCGCTCGGCCTCTATACGTTTGCGACCGGCGCCGCCGATCAACACGCGGCGCTCATCGAGTCGGGCGCGTTCCCTTGGTGGACGCTCCCCGAGCTGCGCCTCGCGTTCTTCCGCCCGCTGTCGAGCGCGCTGTTCGCGCTCGATCACGCGATCGCCGGGCGTCACGCGCTCCTCTATCACGTGCACTCGATCGCTTGGTACGTCGCCGCGGTCGTCGCGGTGGCCGCGCTCGCGCGCCGTCTGCTTCCGGAGCGCGTCGCGGCGGCGGCGACGCTGCTCTTCGCGATCGCGCCGGTGCATTGGATGGCGGCGGCGTGGCCGTCGGCGCGGCACGTCACGATTGCGGGGACGTTCGCGTTCGTTGCGGTAGGCCTTCATGTCCGCGGTCGCACGGAGGACGACGTGAAATGGAAGATCGCGGCGCTCGCCGTCGGCGTGCTCGCGCTCCTCGGGAGCGAAGCGGGGCTCGGCGCGGTCGCGTACGTCGGCGCGTACGAGCTCTTCGGTCGCGACGATCGACTCGTGCAGCGCGCACGTGCGCTCTTGCCGTGGGCGGTGCTGGTCGTCGCGTACTTCGTGATGTACCGCCTCGGCGGATACGGCGTGCGCGGCGCGGGCGGGTACGTCGATCCGCTCGGCGAGCCCGCGGCGTTCTTCGGATCGCTCCCCGTGCGCTTCGGCGTGCTCGCGTGCGCGGCGCTCCTCGGCGTGCCCGCGGAGCTGTCGATCCTCGCGCCGCGCGCCGCGCCCGCGATGGCGATCGCGGGTGCGCTCGCGCTCGTCGCGCTCGCGTTGCTCGTTCGCCGCGCGCTTCGCCGGATGGCGCCCGCCGACCGTCGAACGTTGAAGTGGATCGTCGCCGGCGCCGTGCTCGCGGCGATCCCGGGCACAGCGGGGCTGGCCGGCGATCGCGTCCTCTTCGTGTCGAGCTTCGGCACCGCGACCGCGTTCGCCGTCGTGCTCCTTCACGCCGGTCGCGCGAAGGACGATCCCTCACGCGCCGTCGGCGCTCGCGTCGCGATCGCGCCGTTCGCGCTCATCCATGTCGTTCTCGCCGCGCCGGTCTTCGTCTTCGGCGCGACCACTCTCCTGATGACGTCGCGCGCCGCCATCGCCGTCGCGAGGGCGGCGGAGATCCCGACCCGCGCCGGCACTCGCCTCGTCGGAATCGGACTGTCGGATCCGCTCGTCGGGATGTACCTCGGCGCATCGCTTCTCCTCACGCACGATCCCGCGCACGCGCCGTCGTCGCTCGACCACCTCTCGATGTCGGTGCGCGATCACCGCGTCCGTCGCACCGACGCGAGCACCATCGAAGTCAGCGTCGACGGAGGCGCGTTCCTCGAGAACCCGTTCGAGTACGTCGTTCGTGCGCCGCGCTTTCCGATTCGCGCGGGTGACGTCTTCCGCAACGCGACGAGCACCGTGCGCGTGATCGCCGACGACGGCGCGCATCCGACGCGCATCGCGGTGACGTTCGACCGCCCGCTGGCGAACGCCGACGTCGCGTTCGTCATCTGGAAGGACGGCGGCATCCGTACGCTCGCGCTGCCGGAGATCGGCGACGAAATCGTCGTGCGCCACGAGATCGGCCCGATGGGGATGTGAGCGATGTGAGGAAAGAGAAACCGCCTCCCGCTGAGCTCGCGCGAGTCGGCATCGGACGTCATCCTGTCCGCGAAGCCAGTACTTCCGTCGCGCACATCCCACTAACGTTCGATCGTCCGCCGACGCGCTCGTCCCTTTGTCCTCTCGGCAGGCACTACCCTTTCAGTGAAACGCAGCAAGTCATCTCCATCGCCGCCGTCGGCCGTCGCGGTCGCGGAAGCATCGGTGTGCGACAGCGTCTTCGATGTTTCGGTGCGTGACCCGAGCCACGTCAAGCGCGTGTGGTCGGCGTCGCGCGACGTGCACGAAGACGAGGCGCTCGGACCGGAGTCGCACTCGAGGCTCGTCGCGGGGCATGACGTAGCGAGCGCCGCGCCGACGATCGAACGCGCGATGGCGTCGCGACGCACGTGCGTGGGGATCGCTCGTTCGCGCGCGGTGCCGCGCGTGCTCGAGCTCATCGCGGCACGTCGCGTCGACGCGGACACCGTGCGCGTCAACACGTACCGCTTGGACGAAGCGCTCCTCAACGATCTGCTCACCGCGCGCGTCGAGTCGCTCGCGGAGTCCGCGTCGCTGACGGGGCGCGAGCGACAGGTGCTCGAGCTGATGCTGCTCGGGCGATCCGCGCGCGACATCGCTGCCGCGCTCCGCATCTCGCACAGCACGGCGAAGTTTCACCAGACGAACGTGCTCGACAAGCTCGGCGCCGAGTCGCGCTTCGATCTGTTCCGTCTGCTCGGGTGATCTCACCTGGCCCGCCGGCCAGTGTCGCGGCGCGTGGAAATCGTCGAGCCTCCGTCGCGAATGGGGGAACCGTCGGACGCCGACTCGCGCATGCGCCAAGCGCAGAAGCTTGAAGCGATCGGCCGTCTCGCGGCCGGCGTCGCGCACGACTTCAACAACGTCCTCACGGCGCTCCTCGGTTCCGTCGAAGCGTTCCAGCGCGATCCCAGCGCGCATGACCCCGCGACCTTCGCGGCCGACGTCGGGAGCATCGTCCAGCGCGCGATGGACCTCACGCGCCCGCTCGTTCAGCTCGCACGTCAGGAGCACGACGTCGCCGCGTCACCGTTCGATCTCAACGCGATCGTCGAGGCCATGGCCGCGATGCTCACGCGCGTCGTCGGCGGTGACGTGCGCATCGACGTCGAGCTCGACCCCGAGATCGGGAACGTGATCGCGGACCGTTGCCGGATCCAGCAAGCGATCCTCAACCTCGTCGTGAACGCGCGCGACGCGATGCCCGACGGCGGCACGATCACGGTCCGCTCAAAGGCCGTCGCGCTCGCGCCTCGAGACTGCGACGCCCACCTCGGCATCGCGCCCGGATCGTGGGCGCTCCTCTCCGTCGCCGATCGCGGAAGCGGAATCGAGGCGTCCGCGTTGCCGAGCGTGTTCGATCCGTTCTTCACGACGAAGCCCGACGGGACGGGGACGGGGCTCGGGCTGACGATCGTACGCGCAGCAGTCGAGCACGCCGGTGGTCGCGTCGGCGTGACGAGCGCGCTCGGCGTCGGCTCGACGTTCACGTTGTATCTGCCACGCGCATAGGGCGGTGGCCGGTCGGCGTCCTCGACGCAACTGTCCCAGGGACAGATCGAAACTGTCCGGGACACCCCCTCGATCGCAAATAGTCCGAGAAATCGCCACCTCCCTCGCCGGCACGCGCGTCGCAATGCGCCGTCCGCCCATCACCCAAAAGGAGGCGGCACGCATGAACGTGTACCAACGTCGTCGGTCTTCTCTCATCGTTTCGGTTCTCGTCGTCCTCGGAGCGCTCGTCGCAGGCACGTGCCTCGGCGGTTGCTCCGGCTCGGATCCGGCCATCTCGTACGCCGACATCAGCGCCGACCAAGTCGAGATCGTTCGCGGCATTCCCGATCGCGGCGCCGATCCGGCGGTCGTCGCCATCGACATCGACGAGCGCGAGCTCTGCACCGGCGCTCTCGTCGCCTCCAACGTCGTTCTCACCGCGCGCCATTGCGTAGCCGAGACGACGCCGCAAGTCAGCTGCCCTCCCACGCACTCGCAGGTCGGCGCGACACGCAAGCCCGCGACGATTTCGATCCGCGTCGGCGACGACATCGCGACCGCAACCTCACGCGCGCGCGGCCTTCAGATCGTCACGCCGCGCACCAATGCGCTCTGCGGTGCCGACATCGCGCTCATTCTCCTCGATCGAGCGATCGATGACGTCGCTCCGCTCGACGTGCGCATGCACGGGATCGCCAAGGGCGACCACGTACGCTCCATCGGCTTCGGCCGCGCGGGCGACGGCGCCCCGGCGGGATCCAAATTGCTCCGCGATCACGTCGTCGTCCTGGAGACGACAGACACCGAGTTCATCGTCGGACAGGCCACCTGCCAAGGCGACTCCGGCGGCCCGGCGATCGACGAGGGCACCGGCGAGATCGTGGGCGTGGTCTCGCGCGGCGGTCCCTCGTGCAGCGGCCAAGGGGCGCACAACATCTACACACGCACCGACGCCTACCGCGCGCTCATCGACGAAGCGATCGCGCTCGGGCGTCCTGGCAGCGCAAAGCCGCACAAGCCGGTGCTCGATCTCGGCGCCTCGTGCAAGCAGGGGAGCGATTGTGCTGCCGGGGTGTGCGTCACCGACCATGCGAAGCGGTATTGCTCGCGCCCGTGCGACTCGCGCGACCATTGCCCGACGCACTTTCATTGCCAAAAGGCGCACACGGGCCAGTCGGTGTGCGTGGAGACCTGACCGTCGGGCGGGGTGCGCCGTTGCCGCGTGCCCCGCCGTTGCCCGTTGACCAGCCCGCGCGGCCCCCCTACACAAAGGCGCCGCCATGGATTTCGAATTCTCCGAACAGCACGCCCTCCTCCGTCGTTCGGTCCGCGATTTCGCGCGCGCAGAGGTCGCACCGCACGCCCAGACCTGGGACAAGGAAGAGCGCTTCCCGACCGAGCTCGTCCCCAAGCTCGCGGCGATGGGTCTGCTCGGCATTCGAATCCCCGAGGAATACGGCGGCTCCGGGATGGACACGACCAGCTACGCGATCTGCGTCGAAGAGATCGCGCGCGTCGACGGGTCGCTCGCGCTGACCGTCGCCTCGCACAACGGCCTCGGCACCGGGCACATTCTGGCGTTCGGCAATGCCGAGCAAAAGGGTCGCTATTTTCCGAAGGCGGTGACGGGCGAGTGGCTCGCCGCGTGGGCGCTGACCGAGCCGGGGAGCGGCAGCGACTCCGCGGGGCTCCTCACCACGGCGCGCCGCGACGGCAGCGACTGGATCATCAACGGCACCAAGATGTTCATCACGCAGGGGAGCGTCGGCGGATTCTGCATCGTGCTCGCGCGGACGAACCCCGACGTCTCGAAGCAAAAAGGGATCACCGCCTTCATCGTCGAGCACGGGACCAAGGGCTTCTCCACATCGAAGCATCTGCTCAAGCTCGGCTGCCGATCGAGCGACACCGCCGAGCTCACGTTCGAAGACGTGCGCGTCCCCGACACGCAGCGCCTCGGCGAGGTCGATCGCGGCTTCACGGACACGATGCAGATCCTCGATCGCGGACGGATCTCCATCGCCGCGATGGCGCTTGGCCTCGGCTACGGCGCGCTCGACATGGCGACGAGCTACGCGAAAGAGCGGAAGGCGTTCGGCAAGCCGATCGCCGATTTCCAGGCGATCCAGTGGATGCTCGCCGACATGAAGACCGAGCTCGATGCAGCGGCGCTCCTCACGTACCGCGCTGCGTGGCTCGCGGATCAGGGGCGGCGTTACGTCCAAGAGGCGTCGATGGCGAAGCTCTTCGCGAGCGAAGCGGCCACGCGCGCGTGCAACAAGTCGCTCCAAGTGCACGGCGGGTACGGCTACACGCGCGAGTTCAACATCGAGCGCCATCTCCGCGACGTGAAGATTTGCGAGATCGGCGAAGGCACGAGCGAAGTGCAGCGCATCGTCATCGCGAAGCATCTGCTCACGGGCTGACGCGAGCGACAGCGACATTCGCGACGCCGCGTGGTTGAGCGCGTGACGGCCCGGCCATTTCTTGGCCGCGGCGGCGTACCTGCGCGACCGTGCAGGGGAAAAACTCGCGTCCACGCGCCGCGAAATATTGACAGTGACTGCGGGTCTCCATACCGTGGCCTTTGCACGTGGGAGATAGTGGCAAAGAGTGCCAAGAGTGCCCGTGAGCGCATGCCTGCCCGGTCCCGGCGGACGTGCCCGAGCTGGTGCCACCCGAGCTGTCGAGGGCGGGTCGAGCGGAGGGGAACGAACCCAAGGGCTTTGAGGCGTCATGTTTCGCGGTCGGTTCGAGCACACCATCGACGCGAAGGGGCGCACCAGCGTCCCTGCTCGCTATCGTGATGTGCTCGATTCGATCGGCGAGCGACGCATCGTCGTCACGAGCGCGCTCGATCCCTGCTTGGTCGCGTACACGCTGGCCGAGTGGATCGCCTTCGAGGACCGCCTCGCCAAGTTGCCGCAGTTCGATCGCGCGGTGCAAAAGCTGAAGCGGCTCTACGTGTCGGGCGCGGTCGAGTGCGACATCGACGACTCGGGGCGCATCCTGATTCCGCCGACGCTCCGCGAGCACGCGTCGCTCCAAAAAGAAGTCCTGTGGGCCGGGCAAGGGAAGTACGCCGAGCTTTGGGACAAGGACGCCTGGAAGAAGCAGGTCGACACGACGGATGACGAGCGACACGACATCCGCAATCGCCTCGCGGAGCTCGGGCTATGAACGATCTCCAGCTCCCGCTCCCCGGCGTCCTCGCCGACTCGCACGTCGAGTGGGTATGGAGCGACGGCAACGACGAGGAGGTCCACGTGACCGAGTTCGCGCACGCGACCGTGATGAAGAGCGAGGTCGTCGAGGCGTTGGCGCCGCAGGCACAGGGCGTCTACGTCGACGTTACGCTCGGCGGCGGAGGGCACACCGAAGGGATCCTCGAGGCCGACGACGACGCGCGCGTCATCGCGTTCGATCGCGATCCGAACGCGATCGCAGCGGCGAGCGAGCGGCTGCAGAAGTTCGGCGATCGCGTCACGATCGTTCACGCCGACTTTTCGCGTGTCGTCGCCGAGCTGGCGGCGCGCGGTTTGACCACCGTCGACGGGCTCTGCGCGGATCTCGGCGTCAGCTCCCCGCAGCTCGACGACGCCGCGCGCGGGATGAGCTTCCGTCGCGAGGGGCCGATCGACATGCGCATGGATCCCGACGCTGGCGAGACGGCGCTCGAGCTGATCGAGCGCGTGTCCGACGAAGAGCTCGCGGACATCCTCTTTCGCTTCGGCGACGAGCGCCGCTCGCGTCGCATCGCGCGCAGCATCCACCGCGCGTTCCACGACGGCGAGCTCAAGACGACGCTCGATTTGCGTCGCGCGATCGTTCGCGCGGTCGGGCCTGCGCGCGTCGGCGGAGTCGATCCCGCGACGCGCTCGTTTCAGGCGCTGCGCATCGCCGTCAATCGGGAGCTCGAGGAGCTCGACGCGCTGCTCGCCGCTCTCCCGACGATCCTCGCCGAAGGCAGCGTCGCCGCGATCATCAGCTTTCATTCGCTGGAGGACCGCCAGGTCAAACGCGCGCTCCATCAGAGCGAAGGGTGGGAACCACTCTGGAAAAAGCCGCGCGGCGCGACCGACGAAGAGTCGTCCGTCAACGCGCGATCGCGAAGCGCGAAGCTCAGGGCCGCGCGGCGCGTTGAAGAAGACGGAGACCGCTAGTCATGCACAAGAGCCGCGCATTCATCCCGCTGTGGACCCTCGCGATGATCGCGTGCGTCACCGCGTTCGTGCTCCACCTCGCGATGCGCGGAAAGACCGTCGCGCTCGGGTACGAGCTCGGACGAGCGCGCGCGGAGCAGGCGCGGCTTCGCGAGGTGAAGCGCGTTCTCCAGGTGGAGGCGGCGAGCTATCGGACGCCGGAGCGCGTCGAGATCGTCGCGCGCACGCTCCTCGGGATGGAGCCACCGACGCCGGATCGCATCGTTCCGCTCGCCGGAACGCCGGAGAAGCGCGATCCGACCGTCGCGCAGACGGAAGGAGAGGGGCCGCCGTGAGGAACCTCGACCCCAAGCGCGCACGGTGGATCCGCCTGCGGATGGGGATCCTCTGCGGTGCGATGGGGCTCGGGCTCGGCGCGATCGTATCGAGCGCGTACCGCGTGCAGGTCGAGGACGGGCCGAGCTGGCGCGAGGCCGCGGAGAAGCAGCGTCAGCGTCGCCTTCACATCGAGCCGAAGCGAGGGACGATCTTCGATCGCAACGGGACCGCGCTCGCGGTCAGCGTCGAGGTGCCGAGCGTCAGCGTCGACGTCATCGAGCTGTTGCGGGGCATCGACGGGAAGCCGGCGCAGGATGCGGCGCTTCGTGACGCCGCGTCGCGGATCGCGCACGTGCTGTCGCTGGATCCGAACGAGGTGTTGGCGAAGCTCGCGACGCGCCATCGCTTCATCTGGCTCAAACGAAGAATCACCGGCGAAGAAACCGCGAACATTCGTGAGTTGGGCGACGCGAAGAAACAGACAAAACCGATCCGCGGCCTCGGTGTCGAGGGCGAGGGGCACCGCTACTACCCGGGGCGCGAGCTGGCGGGGCCCGTGCTCGGATTCGTTGCGCCGGACGGACAGGGCAAAGACGGGCTCGAGCTCGCGATGGACGACGAGCTGCGCGGTCACGTCGAAGAAGTGAAGGGGCTCCGCGATCGCAGCGGTCGCCTCATCTTCTCCGAAGGGACGACCGACGAGAAGGCGCTCGCCGGACACGACGTGCACCTGTCGATCGACGAAGGCATCCAGCACGTCGCGGAGAAGGAGCTCGACGCCGCGCAGCGCACCTACGAAACCAAGGGCGCGTCGCTGGTCGTCATGGATCCGAACACGGGCGAGATCCTCGCGCTGGCGTCGACCCCCGGGTACAACCCCAACGACTATGGCGAGTCCGACGTCGACGCGCGCCGTGATCGCGCGGTGACGGATCGCTTCGAACCCGGCTCGGTCATGAAGGTGTTCACCGTGGCGGCGGCGCTCGCGGCCAACACGCTGAAGCCGACGGAGCAGATCTATTGCGAGCGCGGGAGCTTCCAGATCGCGAACGTCACCATTCACGATGCGGGACACGCCAACGACTGGCTCACGCCGACGCAAATCCTGGCGCGAAGCTCGAACATTGGCGCATTGAAGATCGGTCTCGCGCTCGGAGAACCGGGTTTGTATGCGGCGTTTCGTCGGTTTGGTTTCGGCGAGCCTTCGGGGCTCCCGCTTCCGGGCGAGGCGGCAGGTGTTCTGAGGCCGAAGTCGCGTCCCTGGTACGAAGTCGAGACCGCGAACGCGTCGTTCGGTCAGGGGATCAGCGTGACGACGGTGCAGCTCGCGCTCGCGATGAGCGCGATCGCAAACGGCGGTCGGCTCCTCGAGCCCGTGCTCTGGAAGAAGATCACCGATGGGCGCGGTCGTATCGTTCGCGAAGGCACGACGCACGTGCGACGCGATGTCATTCCGCCGCACGTCGCGAAGATGATCGCCGAGATGCTGACCGCGGTCACCGAAGAGGGCGGCACCGGGCTCCAAGCGGCGGTGCCGGGCTTCCGCGTTGCCGGAAAAACATCGACTGCACAGAAAGCGGATTCTGCGACGGGGAAGTACTCCGAGGACAAATACACCGCGTCGTTCGTCGGCTTCCTTCCGGCGGAGAAGCCGCGCCTCGTGATCGCGATCGTCCTCGACGAGCCGATGATCGGTCACTACGGCGGCGATCTCGCCGGCCCCGTGTTTCGGCGCGTTGCGGAGTCGTCGCTGCGATATCTCGGCGTCACACCGAACGACAGCAACAAGACCC
>JBBQXV010000090.1:0-29487 GCA_038209335.1 Polyangiales bacterium
TCCGCGATCGCCCGGAAGAAATCCCGTGGCTCGTCGCCGCCGAGCTCGCGCGCGTGACCGGAACGGTGGGTTCGCCGTCCGGCGATGCGCGCACGGAGCTGACGGCGCAAGCGGCGCTCGTCGAGGCGTGCATCCTCCGCCGATGGCCGGGGAACGTGCGGGAGCTCCTCGGCGAGGTCCGTCGCGCGGCGCACGAGGCGCTCTCCGACGATCGCGAGGTGGTCGAGGTGCGCGATCTGGCCGCGACCGCGGGCGCGGGATTCGAGGCGTCGAGCATCACGACGACCTCCGCGCCGGCCGACCGAACCGCGGTGGAACAGGCGCTGCGCGCGGCTTCCGGAAACGTGACGCGCGCCGCCCGCGCGCTCGGCATGCACAGAAACCAGCTCCGCCGCCTCCTCGCGAAGGAGGGGATCGATCCGAAGGCCCTGGGCGCCGTCGCCGCCGGCTCCGGAAACGACGGCACCTGACGAAGCGGCGAGGAGTGCCGCTGCTACCTCCCCGCCAACCGTGGCGCACACGCCCTCCTCCGTTTCAATATTCGCCCGCACCCAACTCCGCGCGCTATCCTTCCTGCATGAGCATTCGCCTTGCCCTTGGCCCCGTCTTCTTTGTCGTCGCTGCCTCATCGATCGGTATCGCCGGTTGCGGGAGCGACAGCCAGCCGATCGCGCGCGTGTTCCTCAACTCGCAGATGACCGCCGGCATCAACGGAAGCGCCGTTTGCGGCGTGACCGATCCGTCGTGGGTGGTGATCGGATCGTCCGCGAAGTCGGCCGACGACGGAAGCGATCAGACCGGCGTCGGCGTCAAAGCGTCCTGCAGCGTGCAGGCGAACGCGGACGGTAGCTTTCAAGTCAACGCGATCGGCGTGCTCGGCAACGTCGGCAGCGTGACGATCACCGGAAAGTTCACGACGAGCGGCGATCAGACCGGCATTCGCGGCGTCTTCCAGCGCGGCGACTTCGGTCACTTCGAGGACACGAACTGCAAGGTCAGCTACGCGGCCAATCCGTTCATGGGCGTCGCGGCCGGTCGCGTGTGGGGCAACCTCGACTGCTCGAGCGCGTCCGACGCCTCGCAGTCGCGCGTCGGGCCCGACGGTGGACCGACCGCGCGCGCGTGCGAAGGGCTCGCCGAGTTCAAATTCGAGAACTGCGCGCAGTAACGTTCACGCGGCCTCGCGCGTCCTAAGACGATCGGCCGCCCTTCACGCGCCAGTCACGCGACGGGCGCGTCGATGGCGTCGAGCATCGCGCGCACTTCGGTCGCGACCTCGAACTCCGGCTTCGCGGCGAGGAACGCGCCGAGGTATTTCTTCGCGGCGTCTTTGTCGCCGCGCGCGTAGTACGCGAGACCGATGGCGTGCAGCGCGTCGGCGTCGCCCGGCTCTTGGCTGAGCGCGGCGAGCCCTTCCTTGATCGCGCCGCGCAGATCGCCGAGCGCGCGCAGCACGTGACAGAGCGCGACGCGCGCGCCGAGATGACTCGGTGCGATCCTCAAGCACGCCTTGTACGCATCGCGCGCCGACTCGAGCTCGCCGCTCTCGTACATGACGATGGCGAGGAAGTAGAAGCCGTACGCATTCCCCGGATCGGCCTTCAGCACGTCGCGCAGGGCGAGGAGCGCCTCGTGGTACCGCTCCTCGTGCAGGAGCTCGGCCGCTTCTTCGACCGCATCCCACCGCGCGTGATCCGATTCGACCTCGGCGTCTTTCTTCTTCGGGCTCATTTCGGTCAGCCAGTCTTGGCAGGAAAGAAGGCCGCGCGCACGTGCTCCGGAATCCGCCGCGGACGCCCTGTCGCGACCTCGATGAAACCCCACGTCGTCGTCGATCGCGCGAGGACGATCGCGTCGCTCTCGCGTGCGATCTCCGTCGAACGGATGCACTTTGCAGCCATCGCGCTGGATATCCACGTACGCGCCCTTAGCCGATCGCCGCGAAGCGCCGGACGCAGATAATCGATTTCGTGGCGCACGATCACGAAGACGGCGCCCAGCCGTTGGTACGCCGCGAGGTCGAGCCCAACCGCGGCGGAGTGCTTCACCGCGACGTCCTGAACCCACCGAACGTAGGAAATGTTGCTGGCATGACCGAGATCGTCGATGTCGTCGTCGACGACCTGAAACGCGATCTCGAATGCATGTGCGTCTTCCACCCCATGCCTATAGGCCGAAGAGTGGCCGTCTGCGCACGAATCGTGCTTATTCGACACACGGATGTTTCACACGGCCCCGCGCCCGTCCGAGGCGCTCGAAGATTTATTCGGAACCGAAACGGTCGCGAGCCTGCGCGAAGTCGTGCTGATGCCGCGAGACATCGCGCCCGTCGTGCCGCTCGCGCGCGCGGGCGACGACGTCGTCGTGTTGCTTCATGGGTTCTTCGCGACCGCGGGGGTCTTTCGTCCGATGCGCGCGCGGCTCGAGCGCGAAGTCGGCGCGCGCGTCGCCACCTTCACGCACGCGCCCGGCGTCGGCGTGAAACGCATCGCGAAGCAGCTCGCGCGCGTCGTCGATCGGATCCCGCACGACGCACGCATCACGATCGTCGGGCACAGCCTCGGTGGCGTGGTCGCGCGATGGTTCGTGCAGGAGCTCGAAGGACATCGCCGCGTCACGCAGACGATCTCGCTCGCGAGCCCGTTCGGCGGCGCAGCGCTCGCGCGTCGCATGCCGGTGTTCATCGGCGCGGACCTTCACGCGTCGAGCGAGCTCCTCGCGCGATTGCGCGCGCGCACGCACGTCGGAGCGATTCCTCACACGTCGATCGTCGCCGGGGAAGATCGCATGGTCGTCGGCACCAAGACCGCGTCGCTCCCGCGAAGCGAGGTCATCGTTCTCGAAGGGCGCGGCCACAACACGCTCCTCTACGACGAAGCGGTCGTGCAAATCGTGCTCGATCGCATTCGTCGCGCGCGCCACGACGCAGATTTGCGGCTTCGCGCGTAGACGGCGCCGTGCTAACCCAGCCTCCACGTGAGGCGGTTCTTTCTTTTTCTCGTCGCGTTCGTCGCGATCAGCAGCGTGCTCTTCGTGCCGACGGTGGCGCGGGCCGACGTGACGTCGTGGCTCGCGGTCGGAGGCGGCTACGGCGTGCAGCGCAGCATCGCCGGCGATCGCATGGATCGCGCGTCGATCTTCACGTACTCGGTCGGCGTCGGCAGCTCGCCTCGCGCCGACTGGGTCTTCGGCGGAATCTTTCGGATGACGCCGTTTCTGTCGCTCGGCACGGACCTGAGCCTCGCCGCGCGCGCGACGACGGGCGGCTTCTCGCGCGGGCAATGGGGAATGGCGCTCGACGCAGGCGTCGTCGCACGCTGGTGGCACAATGGCGACTACGGCGAATACCCGATTCGCGTGATGGTGACCGGCGGTGCGCCGTGGGGCCTGCAGCTCGCGCTCGGCGCGGACGTCGCGAGCGCGACCGGTGGCAACCCGGCGCGCGGATTCTTCGGCGTGCTCGAGATCGATCTGCTCCGCCTCACCGTGATGCGACAAGGGGCGACCGACGCCTGGTGGAAGAACCCGAGCCCGGCAGGCGGGCGGCAGCCCCAGTAGCGCATCGATGGTCGGCGACGGCGACGGCGATGGCGACAAACGGCAACGCGCGCAGCTCGCGCTCTTCGCGATGGAGCCCGCGCCCAAGCCAACGCGCCCACCCGTCGACATCGTCATCGACGACGCGACGCGCACGCTTGCCGAGGGTGTGCCGCCTCACGTGCGAATGGGGACGAGCAGCTGGACGTTCGCCGGATGGCGCAACGTCGTCTGGGCGGGCACGCCGACGCAGCCCGAGCTCGTCGCGACGGGGCTCGCGGCGTACGCACGTCATCCGCTCTTTCGAACCGTGGGGATCGATCGGAGCTACTACGGCCCGCTGACGACCGCTGATCTCGCCGGTTACCGCGCGCAGCTCCCGCCCGGATTCTTGTGCGTGTCGAAGGTCTGGGAAGAGATCACGACGTACGCGTTCGCCGACCATCCGCGGCACGGCGCGCGCGCGGGATCGCGCAACCCGAGCTTCCTCGATCCATCGCGGACGCGCACCGACGTGCTCGCCGCGTATGAAGAGGCGTTCGTCGATCACGCCGGTCCGTTCGTCTTCGAGCTCCCGCCGATCCCGCGCGGGCATCTCCCGACCGACGGCGAGCTCGCGCGATCGATCGAGCGCCTCCTCGGGGCGCTCCCTTCGCGCTTCTCGTACGCGTTCGAGCTCCGAAACCGCGAGCTCCTCACGCCGCGCTACCTCGACGTGCTCCGCGCGCACGGCGCCGCGCACGTCCTCAACTTCTGGACGGCGATGCCCACTGTGGGCGAGCAGCTCGATATCCCAGGCGTGCTCACCGCGCCGTTCGTCGTCGCGCGCGTGATGCTCCCGCCGTTCACGCGCTACGACGAGCGCAAAGCCGCATTCGCGCCGTTCGATCGGATCGCGGCACCGCAGCACGCGCTCCGCGCCGACATCGTCCGTCTCGCGCGCGCGTGCGCTGCCGTCGGAAAGACCCTCTTCGTCATCGTGAACAACAAGGCCGAAGGATGCGCGCCGCTGACGATCCGCGCGCTGGCCGAGGCCTTGTGAATCACAAGGCACGCACTCCCGAAGGTCGCGCAGGCCTTGTGAATCACAAGGCACGCGCTCCCGAAGGTCGCGCAGGCGCTCGCCCCTACTTGTTAGCGGCCGGTGCAGGCGCAGGCGGAGGCGCCGGCTGCGGTGTCGTGACGTGGGGGCGCTGTTCGTCGGCCTTGATCGAGTAGCGAACGATCGCGCGGAGCACCGTGTTTCGCTCGATGTTCCCGACCGCCGCCTTGATGTCCTCGTAGACACTCGGGTCGACGAGGAGCGCGCCGATCGTCCCCTTCCCCGCCCTCACGCCCGCGACAATCTGCCGGAGATCGTCGCTCATCGCGTTGAGGTTCTTCATGAACTGCTGCGACGGATCGTCGCCGTACAGGACCGCGTGCGCGATGCCGTTCCCTTTGCGGATCGCTTGCAGATCCTGGTGAATCTCGGCGAGGACGCCGGCGGCGTTGGCGGACATGTCGCCGTCGTAGACCGCCGCGTGCGCGAGGCCCGGACCGTTCTTCACGTGCGACGTCACGTCGCGCGCATCGGCGAGAATGCCGTTCAGCTGCGCCGTCGTGTTGTTGAGGTTCGTGAGCATCGTGCTGAACTTTGCACCCTCGTTTGCGTCGAAGAGGAGACGATGCGCGACGCTGTCGTTCTTCGCGATCGCGTCCATGATCAGGCGAAGGTCTTCCGTGCTCCCGCGGATGTCGTCGGCGAACTTGGGATCGCCGAGCCTGGCCGCGAGCGGATCGAGCTTCTCGACGACGGCCTGCGTGCGCGCGGCGAGATCGTTCGCGACCGCGAACATGTCGCGCGGCTCCTCGCTCCTCATGAGCTTCGCGGGATCTTGCGGAGGCATCTTGCCGTCGGCCACCGTGAACTCGATCATCTTGTCGCCGAGGAGCCCCTTGGGCGCGACGCGCGCGATGGTGTCTTCGCGCACGCGCGGGGCCTCGGCCTTGTCGACGGCGAACGCGACGTAGATGCGCGTGTCGCCGGCATTGTCGGCGTGACCGACGGAGGTCACGGTCCCGACGTCGAGCCCGCCCATGCGAATCGGCGAGCCAGGCTTGAGTCCCGCGACGTCGGCGAAGGCGGCCTTGTACTTCACCTTCGACTCCCAAAGCCTTTTCGAATCGCCGATCAAGAACACGCCCGCGCCGAACAGCGCGAGCGCGAAGAGGACGAAGACGCCGACTTTGATCTGCCTGTTCATTGCGACTGCTCCTTCAAGTCAGCTCCGCGATCGAGGTTCGCGTCACGCAAGCAGCGCCGCGACGTCTTCGGACTCGGGCGCGATTCCATCGATGAAGTCACGAATGTAAGGATCTCGACTCGTCTTGAATTCTTCCTTCGGTCCCGAAAGCAGGATGCGCCCCCTCGCGATCATCGCCAGTCGATCCGACACCGTGAACGCGGTCCCCATGTCGTGCGTGACGACGATGCTCGTGAGCTTCAACGCTCGTTGGATGCCGCGGATGAGGTGATTGATGCGCGCGGTGTTGATCGGATCGAGCCCGGTGGTCGGCTCGTCGTACAGAATGACCTCGGGCTGGAGCGCGAGCGTGCGCGCGAGGCCGACGCGTTTCTTCATTCCGCCGGAGAGATCGCTCGGGCGCATCGACGCGATGCCCGGGAGCCCGACGAGCTCGAGCGAGCTTTCGACGCGCTGGCGAATGTCCTCGTCCGACATCGTGTTCCAGAATTGCTCGCGGAGGCCGTAGGCGACGTTCTCTCCGACGTCGAGCGAGTCGAAGAGGGCGGCTCCCTGAAAGAGGTACGCGATGCGGCGGCGAATGCCGTGGAGCTCGCGCTCCTTCATCTTGGTGATGTCGACGCCATCGAACACGATGCTCCCGCGATCGACTGGAATGAGGCCGATGAGCATCTTGAGGATGACGCTCTTGCCGACGCCGGAGCCGCCCATCACCGTCATCGTCTCGCCGCGACGGACCGCGAGGTCGACGCCGCGGCAGACCACCTTCGGTCCGAAGGCCTTGTGGACGCCCGAGAAGCGGATGAGCACGTCACCCGGCGCAATGCTCGTTCTTGTCTCTTCGTCCACGATGCTGAAGAGTAGCGCTCCGCTCGCGCGCGCGGCAGTCAATCCGTTTGCGACGTGGGCTCGACGGCGCTCTCGACCGCCAGCGTGCGCATTTCGACGGCTCCACCGCCGCGGTAGGTGTCGTGCCGCAAGCGACCGATCGCGTGCACCCGCGTTCCGGAACGGAGCGACGCGGCCTGCGCTCCCTGCTCGAAACCGAAGCACGAGAGCGTCGTCTTCCCCACTTCGAGCGTGAGCTTGAGGTGCCCACCGCGCACCTCGCGCGCTTCGCGCACACGCACCGACTCGAGCGCGAGGGTCGGCGCCGGGTTCGTCTGACCGCACGGCTCGAAGCGATCCATGTCGCGGAGCACGTGCGCGGGCTCGTCGCCTGTCTCGAGTACGGCGTCGGCCGCGAGCGGCGCTGCCTGCGCGCTCGACGACGCGCCGAGCTCGGTGCACGCAGCGGCGAACATTTCGCGCAGCCGCTCGAGTTGATCCGCCGCGACGTGCACGCCCGCCGCTGCTTGATGCCCGCCGAACCCGAGGAGCGCCTCGCGCGACTTGGCGAGCGCGTCGTAGAGATGAAACCCCGCGGGGCCGCGCACCGATCCGCGCCCGGTCGCGCCATCGAATCCGATGATGATCGTCGGCTTGCCCGTCTGCGAGGCGAGTCTCCCGGCGACGATCCCGACGACTCCCTGGTGCCAGCCCTCTTTGCCGAGGACGACCACGGGGAGCGCCGCGAGGGCCGGATCCGCGAGCATCGCGTTTGCTTCGACGAGGAGCGCGCGATCGATTTCTTTTCGACGCTGCGAGAGTTGATCGAGCTCGGCGGCGAGACCGCGCGCTTCGACGTCACTCTTCGCGAGGAGCAGCGCGAGCGCGAGATCCGGCTTTGCGAGGCGCCCCGGCGCGTTGATGCGCGGCGCAAATCGGAACGCGACGTCCTCACCCGTGAGCGGTGCAGCGCCGTTGTAGCCGCACACTTCGGCGAGCGCGCGCGTGCCCGGCCGACCGCCGCGTGCGAGGAGCGCGAGGCCGGCGCGGACGAGCGCGCGGTTGTCGCCGTCGAGTGGCGCGACGTCGCCGATGGTCCCGATCGCGACGAGATCGAGCCAGTTTCGCATGTCGAGCTCGCGACCGAGCGCGGCACGCACGCCGGCGCAAATCGACAGCGCGAGTCCGACGGACGCGAGCCCCTTGTACGGAAACCCGCAGTCGGGTCGGTGCGGGTTGAGGAACGCGAGCACGGGGAGCGGCTCGGGCGGAACGCGATGGTGATCGATCACGACGACGTCGACGCCGCGGGTGCGCGCGCGATCGAGGCGCTCGTGATCGCTCGATCCGCAGTCGCACGTGACGAGGAGGGTCGCGCCGGTCGCGAGGACGCGATCGAGCGCGTCGTCGGAGAGGCCGTAGCCGCCGCTGAAGCGATCCGCGAGGAGCGTGACGACGTTGCCGCCGAGCGTGACGAGGACGTCGGTCATCACCGCGGCGCTCGTGATCCCGTCCGCGTCGTAGTCGCCGAACACGCAGACGCGCTCGTTCTCGCGGACGGCGCGCGCGATGCGGTCGACCGCCTCGGCGCGATCGCGCATCGATGTCGGCGGTGTCAGATGCGCGAGGCGCGGATCGAGGAAGCGCGCGATGCTCTCGGGATCGACGTACCCGCGCCGCTGCAAGACGACCGCGGCGGTCGCGGTGATCGAGAGCTTGGACGCGAGCGCACGCGCGGCGTCGTCGGCGCGCGGCGGGAGCGTCAACAGCGAACCGTACGAACCGAGAGGCTGGGGTGCCGAATCACTTCGTCGAGACGACGATCGAAGCCCACACGTCATCGAGCCCGAGCTCGGCCTTCGCGCTCATCGTCGCGCGCAAGTCGGCGGGCCGCGCGGTCTGGCCGTCGATGACGACGCGCGTGTCGCCGCTGACGCGCCCGGTGACCGCGGCCTTGCCCTGAATCGTCACCGAGTTGGCGTCGGTGGCCGTGATGACGCCGGCGAAGTATCGCTGCGTCGCAGTCTCGATTCGCTCGGCGACACCCAAGGCATCCGCGACGGCGAACGTCGTAAGAGTCAGCCCGAAAACGACTCCCAGCACCCGCGGGATCCACAAGATCGTCTTTTTCATGGCCGTTCTCCTTCCCGCGGGGCGCGTCGAAACGCCCTCGCAGGCCGAGCCATTCCTGGCTAGGGCCGAGGTATAATCTCCACCCGACGTTTGTCCAGCGTCAAGTAACGCGGTGACGATCCGGACGCGTCGCGTTACCGGGCGCGAACGCCTCGCGACATCACGTCGCTTTTGCTTCGGCCTTCCGTCCCGTGACCGTGAGGCGCTTGCGCGATTCGGTGCGCTTGGCCATCTTCGTGTCGATCCACTCGGTGAGCGGCGCGGCGACGTAGATGCTCGAGTACGTCCCGGCGACGATGCCGATGACCATCGCGAGCGCGAAGTCCTTGATGACGCCCGTCCCCCAGATGAAAAACGCGAGGACGCTGAGCATCGTCGCGCCGCTGGTGAGGATCGTTCGCGAGAGGGTCTCGGACACGCTGAGGTTGATGATCTGCGCGAACGTCTTGCCGCGATGCTTCGAGAGGTTCTCGCGAATGCGATCGTAGACGACGACGGTGTCGTTCATCGAATAGCCGACGATCGTGAGCACCGCGGCGATCGTCGAGAGCGTCACTTCTTTGCGAAGGATGATGAAGACGCCGATGACGACCATCGCGTCGTGGATGCACGCGATGACGACGCCCGGCGCGAACCGCAAATCGAAGCGGAACGCGAGGTAGAGCATGATGAAGACGATCGCGATCGCGACCGAATTTCGCGCGCTGTCGCGGAGCTGCTTGCCCGCCTTCGGACCGACCCACTCGACCTTCTCGGCGCGATCGGGGACCGCGTCCGGACCGAGCACGCCCGGCGCGCGGAGACGCTCGAGGAGCTGATCGCCCGCCGAGAGGAGGTGCACCTCGACGCGGAAATCCTGCTTGTTCGCCGTCTGGAGCTTGCGCGGGTTCTCGTCGCCGCGCTTGAAGCTCACCGCCGCCGCCGACGTGACCTGCTCGGAGATCTTTCCGATGTCGGGCTCGGACTCGTAGTGGATGAGGATCTTGTCGCCACCGGGGCTGAACCGCACTTCGGTCGCGCGCGCGGTCGCAGGACACTTCGGATCGTCGGCCGGAGTCGCGGGATCAGTCCCTTTGCAGAGCCCGACGGAGATGCGCCCCTTGGTCGCGTCGTCGAGGACACTGACGTCTTGGACGCGAATGATGAAGTGGTGCGCGTTGGGGTTGCCGGGCTCGTTGACCTGGACGACGTCGGGCGTCTTGAAGCCGGCCTTCTCGACCGCCGCGCGAACCCGCGCGGCGTCGATGTTGCCGTTGAACTTCACCTCGACCTCGGTGCCGCCTTGAAAGTCGGTGCCGTAGTTCGGCCCCGGATAGAAGACGAGGATCGTCGAGATGATCACCAGCGAGAAGCTCAGGGTGATCCAGAACTTCCTCTGCCCCATGAAGTCGAACTGCCGACCGGGCTTGAAGAACTCCATGACTAAAACTCCGCGCCGACGCTGAGGGTTTTCATCTTGCTGCCGCGCGTCCAGTAATCGAAGACGAGGCGGGTGCAGAAGACGCCGGTGAAGAGGCTCGCGGCGATTCCGACGATGAGGGTGTAGGCGAAGCCCTTGACCGGGCCTGTGCCGTATTGCGCGAGAATGAGGCCGGAGATGAGCACGGTGACGTGGCCGTCGAGAATCGACGTGAACGCCTTGCCGTAGCCCTGCTCGACCGCGGCGCGCACACTGCGACCTGCGCGAAGCTCTTCGCGGATGCGCTCGTTGATGAGCACGTTGGCGTCGACGCCCATGCCTATCGTGAGCGCGAGGCCGGCGATCCCAGGCAAGGTCATCGTCGCGCTGACGCTCGCGAGGATCGCCATCTGCAGGAAGAGGTTGAAGAGCACCGCGGCGTCGGCGACGATCCCGGCCTTGCGGTAGTAGAGGATCATGAACGCGAGGACGAGGCCGCCGCTGACGAGCAGCCCCTTCACTCCCTGATCGATCGCGTCGCGTCCGAGCGACGGCCCGATCTCCGACGAGTTCGACGGCGTGATCTGCGCGGGCAACGCGCCCGACCGGAGCACGAGCTCGAGCTTGTGTGCATTCTGCAACTGTTGTTCGGGATCGCCCGCGCCCATCGTGATGGTCGCGCGACCTCCGCCGATCTTCGACTTGATGACCGGCGCGGAGTCGACGATGTCGTCGAGGATGATCGCGAAGCGTCGCTGGATGTTCGCGCCGGTGACCTCTTCGAAGCGGTCGGCTCCGGCGGGGCTGAACGTGAGCGCGACGTAGTAGCCGCCGAGCGCGTTCTGCTGATCCTGCTGCGCCTGCGCGTCGATGATGTAGTCGCCCGTCACTTCGGCGCGCTTGAACAAGAAGAGCGTGCGCCACCCTTCGTCGGTCGACTTTCCAGTGTCGGGATCGAAGCGAACGATCGCCTCGAAGCCGATCTGGTGATCGTCCGGGACGTTCAACGTGCGGACCCAGACCTTGAAGCGCTCGCGCGTCTGGTCCATCGTCTCGCTCTCGCGGAGGGCCATGCGCGCGTAGCTCGTCGCGACGGTCTTGGCCTTGCCGTCGGAGCCGATGCCGTCGGGCGCCTGCTCGCGGTAGATTGCGATGCCTTCGCCCTCGGGGAGCTCGTCGTCCTTGAAGCGGCCGAAGAAATCGCTCGCGTCGTCCACCATCTTGAACTCGAGGCGGGCGGTGCGGCTGATGATCTCTTTGACCTCGTCGAACGTCTTCTTATCGAGGCCCGGCACCTCGATGATGATGTCTTCGTCGCGCGTCGTGATGCTGGCCTCGCGGAGCCCCTTCTCGTCGACGCGGCGGCTGACGGTGTCCTTCGCCTGCGAGACGGCGCGCTCGCGGATCGTCGACTCGACCTCCGCGCGTATCTTGAAGGTGATCTCGTCGTTGCCCGGGCCAAACGTCGGCGCGAGCTCTTGCTGGAACTTGCGGAGGAAGCGCTCGTCGACCTTGGTGCGGTCGGCGGCGTTCGCGAACTTCAAGCGGATGATCGAGGAGTCGGGCGTCGCCACGTGGACGATCGGATCGAGCTTCTGCATCTCTTCGCGCGTGATGCGGCCCTCGCCCTCGTGCACCTTGAAGATCGTCGCGAGCTCTTGCCGCATCTCTTCGGCAAAGTTGTTTCGCTTGTCCGCGATCGCCTCTTCGACCTCGACTGTGTAGACGAGGCGCACGCCGCCGCGAAGGTCCAAGCCCGGCGCGATGCCGAAGTCGATGTTCTTCTTCGCGTACTGGACGACGCGGAGGCTGCTGAACTTTCCTTGCGTCCAGCCGTCGAGGATCGGCGCGACCGTCGGCGTGAGGGAGACGATCGCGAGGAGGAACGTGCAGACGACGAAGCCCGCCTTGGTCCGCCAGAGTCCGTCCATCGTCGGCAGCGCGCCGATGATCGACCACACGGCGATCAAGATCGAGCAGACGACTCCCCAAAACGAATCGTTCCGAAAGAAAAGGTAGCCACACACGGCGGCCACGGCCGCGAGGATCAACGCGTTACGCTTCGAGGAGCTCATCGGTTCTCGGAGTCAGTCGTGAAGGAGGGAGACGTTACTTCTTGTCGGCAACAGGCTTCGCGTCCTTCAATTCCGTGCCCGTCGCTTTTGCGACCTCGACGGCGAACGGAGAGATCGAATTCGCGAGCATCTGCACCGTCGTGCCCGGCGCGATCTTCACCTTGGCGACGCGCTCGTCGAACTCCATGAGCTCGCCGATGAGGCCGGACGTCGAGACGACCTTGTCGCCCTTCTTCAGGCTCTTGCGCTGCTCGGCTTCCTTCTTCTGACGCCGAAACATCATGAAGAGGATCGGCACGAAGATCAGAAACGGCAGGAGCATGGTGAACATGCCCCCGGCTCCACCGCCGCCCTGCTGCGGCGCTCCGGCGGGTGCGTCGGTCGCGACGGTGCCGGGTGTTCCGGCCTTGGACGGAACGTTTTGGAAGGAGAAGGTTTCTAGGGACACGGCGTTTACTCCCGGTGCTGCTCGTCGCGGTGAGGCGAGCGTTGCGCCCCTGGTTTCCAGAGGGATCGGCCGGGTCGGCAGGGGCCGGTCGCGGCCGGGGTGGGATAGTCTCAAGCTGCGCGTTCGTCAACTCGCGACACTGTACGCACGCGTCGGGTGGATCGGCGATGACCACGCAACCGATCCACATCGGCACGATTCCAGCGGCGCGCTCTTCACGGGATGGGGCGATTTCGGCTGTGCCGTGCGAGGTGGATTTTTGCAGCACGGCCAAAAGCGCTGGCACGCGGCTGGCTTATGACGACGGACACGCGGGGGTGAACGATGGAGGGTGTCGTGCTCGACAGTCAGCCGTCTTGGAAGTGCGTGGAGGCGGTCCCCGCGATTCATTTCGCGTTCGAGGGTGACAGCTCGGTTCGTCCGCGCCGCGTGTCGCGAAAGGTCTCGATCCTCACGGCCGAAGGGCGCGTCGAGTCGGTCGACGACGGGCGCATGTGGTTGACGGACGGGCACGAGGTCGCGTTGGCGTTCGAGCTTCCGGCGGCGATCGATCTGACGCCGATGATCGGAAGACGCGCGCGCGTCACGCTGCGCGACGAGCCGCTCGCGAGTGGACCGATGGGGCAGCTCTTGACGATCAGCGACGTCGACGGAAGCGTGCGGATGATCGCGTGCTACGGCGCGGTGCAAGGGAGCATGCACGCGCTCGGCGACATGAACGTGCGCGTCGCGCTGTCGCAGCGGGCGGGCGGACCGATCGTCTTTGGGACGTCGCAGCTTCAATCGGTGGTGCACGTCGGCGAGCACGTCGAGGTGAGCGACGCGAGCGGCGCGTGGATCATGCACGTCGTCGCGCGGACGGCCTCGGGGTACGCGGCGTACGTGATCGTCGAACGCGGACTGTGGCGCCCGTAGAAATCTAGCGCGCGTCTTTCGCGCAGCGGAAGCCGACATTCGGGCCGGCTTCGACCGCCGAGCCCCAGTTGCGCGTCGTGGTGCGCGCCATCGACGGCGAGGTGAGCCAACCGCCGCCGCGAAGCACGTGCGCGGCGCCGACTCGCGGCGCGGGTCCGCGTCCGAGGTGCTCGACGTACCAGTCCGACGTCCACTCTTCGACGTTGCCGCTCATGTCGAGCACGCCGAACACGCTCGCGCCCGCGGGGTGCGCGCCGGCGCGATCGGGGTGGCCTTCGCCGCAGCTCTTGCCCGTTCGCTCGTTGAGGAGCGTCACGGCGATCTTGCAGCTGACGGCGCCGCCCCACGGGTACGCGGTGCCGACGTTGCCGCGCGCCGCGTACTCCCACTCGGTCTCCGTCGGGAGGCGCTTGCCCGACGCGCGGCAGAAGGCGTCGGCGTCGCTCCAATGGACGCACGAGATCGGGAGCTCGGGATCGCCGAGGTCGAACGTGCACGACGCGCTGGTCTTCGCGGGGCGCGCGCACGCACCGCGCGACACGCAGGCGCGGTAGGCGCCGACGATCACCTCGGTGCGATCGATCCAGAACGGCGCGAGCGGGATGGCGCGCGGTGGCGGCTGGTTCTTCGCGAGCCCCGACAGCATGATGAACTTGCCGCCCGGGAGCTTGAGCATGCCGTCTTGCATCGGGACGTTCATGCGGAGGATCTGCGATTTTGCGACGGGCGGGACGGCGGGTCCGGGACCGTCCGACTCGCCCGTGCCTACAGCCGCGGGGCCGGTCGCCGGTGCGGCAGGATGGCGATCGTCGTCGGACTCGTCGTACGGATTGACGCTGTCGCCCGTCGTCGCCTTTGGGGCCGCGGGGCGCGGCGGCGGTCGCGGCGCGTCACCCTGCGCGCCGGCCACACGCGCAAGCACGAAGCCCGCGACGACGGCGACGAGTGCGACGAACGGGCTGCGGAGGCGGCGATGCATTACCTCGATAAACAGAATAGCGCGGATTTCTCGAATGCAAGCGACTCATCGCGCGTCATCGCGGCCGCGCATCACGCCGCGTCCCCTGGCATCACCTCGCGACGACGTGCGCGGCGCGCGCGTCGCGGCGACCGAGCCGGATCGCTTCTTCGTCGCGCTCGACCGTCGCGCGAGGCACTTCGATGTGCGACTCGAACGCGCGACGCGCGACATCCCCCGCCGCCGCGACGATCGCCTCGGCGTCGACGGGCGCGGCGTCGCCGAGCGCGACGCGCATCGCTTCCGCGACCTCGCGCGCGACGAGCGACGGATCGATTCCACGCTCGCCGCGTTCGGCGCCGACGCGACCCGCATGACTCGCGGCGGCCAGGATCAAACCAGTGAACGCCGCTGCGCGCAGCCACGGTGCGTGCGCGCCGTCGGGCACGGGTTCGTAGGCGACGACGTGCGCGGACCGATCGAACGCGATCGCCTTGGCCCACGCCGGCAGCTCGGCCCACACGCCGTCGGCCGATCGCTGAGCGCTGGGAATCGCGACGATTCCGCCGCGAGCGAGCCGCGCGAGAGGATTCGACGCGATGAGCGTGGCGGCATCGTCGAGCACGACGACACGCACCGCGTGGGGCGCGTGACCTCCGCGAGGGCGGAGGCGACCCGCGGTCACGTCGACGGCGAACCCACCGCCTTCTGCGACGGGCATGCGTCGCACCGACGCGCCTGCATGGAGGCCGAGCGCGGAGCCGAGCGCGGCGACGCAGACATCGGCGCACGCGGTCGCGGTGTCCGCGTCGGCGACGCGACCACGCGCGGAGAACGACGTCGGGGGCGCGTGGTCGTGCGGTGCGCTCGCGAGATCGCCGGAGCCGAGGACGAACGTGCGCTTGCCACGTTCGTCGGCGAGCGCGTGGTGGACGACGGCGTCGAGCTCGATCGCGTCGAGCTGGTGTCCGTCGGCGCCGACGACGCCGGAGACGATGCGCGGAATGCGTCCGATTCCCGGGTAATCCGGCGCCCACGTGAGCGCGTCGGCGAACGCCGCTTTGATCTCGAGCGCGAGCGGATTCGATTGCGCGAGCGCGGCGTCGCTTCGCTCGAGAATGCTCACGACGAGCGCGCGCGACAGCGCTTTGATGATCCGCGCGCCGGCGAACGGGCGCAGCGCCACGATCTTCACGGCGCCGACGTCGTGACCACCCGCGCGCAGTCGATCGACCTCGGCCACGAGCGAGTCGCCGACGGCGCCGAGCCCGACCAGGACGATGCCGGTGTCGGTCGCGGGTGCGCGCTCGAAGACGTCGTGATGCCGCCCGGTCAACGCGCCGAGCTCGCGGAGCGCGCTTCCGAGCGCGAACGGGACGCGCTCGGCGAACACGCGCGCGGTGACCGCGGCGTGGACGGGATGGGCGGCGTCGGTGAGGCGACGCACGCGTGCGGATGCCGCGCCGACGAACGCTTCGCAGAGATCGCGCGACGGCGCCGCGACCGGCTCGACGTGACGATCCGCGGAGCGCTCGTGCGCGACGACGAACGGGCAGCCGCTGTCCTCGGCGGCGCGGCGCGCGACGAGCGCGAGGTCGAGCGACTCGGCGCCCGTCGACGCGAAGAGCACGCCCCAACCGAGATCGCCGAGCGCGAGCGCGTCCGCGTAGCCGCCTGCGTCGAGATCGCCGACGGCGTGAGCGACGACGCCGAGTCGCTTGGCCGCGATGCTACGGAGCCCGTTGCGCGCCGACGCGAGCGTGCGCGCGGACGCGACGATGGCGACGCGCTCGCCCGCGGACGCGAGCTCTTCGGCGCGCGCGGCGAGCGACGCGGGATCGCGGATCGTTTCGGCCGAGAGCTCGCCGCCGAGCGCGCCGTCGGTGAGCACGCGCTGCGCGATGGCGCCTTCCGCGAGCGCGACCGCTCCGAGCGCATCCCGCGCCTTTGCGCGCGCCGTCGCACCGGATGACGAGCCGCTTCGATCGACCCCATTGTTCATGGCGTCGGCACTCTACCTCAGAGATCCGTCGGCGCGGGAGGCGGAGCGGGCGGAGATGAAGGTGCAGGAAGCGGCGCGGACGACGCGGGCGGCGCCGGTGCTTCCTCGGCGCCGGACCAACGCACGCAAACGCCGAAGCCGTTCGCGCGTGCGTAGCCTTGATCGACGTGCGCGCGAACGATCGCGTCGCAGCCGAGGAACTTCGCGCGCGCGACCAAGGCGCCGGTGACGTCGTCCGGATTCGCGCGACTACCGAAGCCGACCACCTGAAGCAGCGCGACCTCGTAGAACGATCGCGTCGGCCCGCGCCCTTCGATGTAGAGATCCGGATCCTTTGTCGCCGGCGCGACAGGCGCGCGCAAGAGGACGTCGTGCGTCTCGACGTGACCGCATCCGACGAGCGAAAACGTCGCGACCACCGCAACGACGACGCGCATCATCGGAGCGCCTCCGGCTGCGCGGCGCCGAGCTTCACGGCACGTCCGCGCATCGACAAGACCATGACCTCTTCGGTGACCGGGAACGTGCGCGTGCCGACGCAGCTCGCGCGCCAACCGCATTGGTACAGATACGTCTCGGTGTGCCAATGCGTCGCCATGTCGAAGCTCGCTTGCACGACATCGACGACGGCGCCGTCGCCGCCGAGCGCCGCGACCTTCGCGACGAAGAGCGGCAACAGCGTCTCGATCGTCGCTTCGCTCTGCCGCGCGTGCACCTCGACCACGCCGACCTCGGTCGCCACCGCCGGCCGATTCGCCGCGAAGATCGCGACCGCGCCGACGTGCGCAGGCAAGCGCAGCGGCCCTGTGCGCACGGCCGATCCACCGACGCTCGAGCAACCGACGCCCGTGACGAGGAGCGCGACGACGACGAAGATCCTCGAGAGCATCACGGAAGCATGATGGTGCGGCTTTGTCCGCCGGGCAACGCGCGTCTTCGCATCAGAGCAGGTTCGCGGCGACTTCCGCGAGCTCGCTGCGTTCGCCCTTCGCGAGGACGATGTGCCCCGCGAGCTTCTCGCCGCGAAAGCGCTCGGCCGCGATCGTCAGACCGTTCGACGCGCTGTCGACGTACGGATTGTCGATCTGTCCCGGATCGCCGGTGAGCACGATCTTCGTTCCGTCGCCGGAGCGCGTGATGATCGTCTTCACCTCATGCGGCGTGAGGTTCTGCGCTTCGTCGACGACGATGAATTGTTGCGGCAGCGATCGTCCGCGGATGTACGTGAGCGGCTCGACCTGAATCTGCCCGCTCTCGAGGAGCTCGGCGTACGCGCGCGGTCCCTTGCGTTGACCGGTCGAGAAGAGAAATTCCAGGTTGTCGAAGATCGGCTGCATCCACGGGTTGAGCTTCTCGTCGACGTCGCCGGGCAAGAACCCGATGTCGCGGCCGAGCGGCATGACGGGGCGCGACACGAGCATGCGCGTGTAGACGGCGTCTTCGATGGTGCGCTTGAGGCCCACGGCGAGCGCGAGGAGCGTCTTGCCCGTGCCGGCCTTGCCGACGAGCGTGACGAGGCGGATCGACTCGTCCATGAGCAGATCGATCGCGAAGCTCTGCTCTTTGTTTCGCGGGCGTACGCCCATGATCCCTTCGCGCGGCGTCTTCAGCGCGACGATCTGCTTCTTGCTCGCGTCGTAGCGGCCGAGCGCGGTGTGCGACGGGTTGCCGCGATCGCGGAGCATCACGCAGACGTTGGGCGCCCAGTCGGGCTCGTTGCGGGAGACGAAGCCGTCGCGGAAGAACGCGTCGACATCGCCGGCGTCGACGTCGACGTCGATGATCCCGCTCGCGAGCTGCTCGACCTCGACGCGCATGTTCTCGTACGTCTCGGCGACCATGCCGAGCGCGTCCGCGCGAATGCGCAGGTTCGTGTCCATCGTCACGAACACCGTCGGCCGCCCGCGATCCATCTCGCGCACGTCGATCGCCGACTGCAGGATCGCCTGGTCCATGGCGCCTTTGTCGATCGCGCTCGGCAGCTCGAGGCGTGTGCCCGGCCTGGGCACAGCGACGCGGAGCGTGCCGCCCGAATCGAGCGTGACGCCGCTCGCGAGCGAGCCCCCCTTGTCGCGCAGATCGTCGAGGAGGCGCGCGATGTGACGCGCGTTTCGCCCGCGCTCGGAGCCTTCGCGTTTGAACTGATCCACTTCCTCGATCGCGAAGATCGGGATGATCACGTTGTTGTCGTCGAACCGGAAGATCGACTGGGGATCGTGGAGGAGGACGTTCGTGTCGAGGACGTAGTTCTTCTTCATGCCTGTGCGACCTTGGGGAGCGCGTGCCGCGAGATTCACGAGGCCTTTGGCGCTCGCAGAATCGCGTATCCCTCCCGCTCGGCGAGCGCAAGGGCCGATGCATGAGTCTGCTCGCGCTCGGCCGAACTATCATGCGTTTTCGCCATGAAGCCGAACGAGCAGTCGCCGTCGAACGATGTTCCGCCGTGGACGCGGCGGGTCGATCGTCTGCTCGTGCGCGCGATGCGCGAGGTGAGGCTCCTCGGCGCGGTGACGGCCGTCGACGCGGAGCGGGAGCGCGCGCGGATCATCGCCGCGTTCGAGGCGGGGGCCGTCACCGAGCCGCGTTGGGAGTACGCGCATTCGCCGCGGACCGAGGCGCGCGAGCTGCTGGCCGCGGCCGAGCGCGAGCTGCGCGACACCGAGCCGAGCGCGCTGAAGCACGCGTACGACGCGCGGATCACGGAGCTCGATCTGGAGACGGAGCTCGCCGACGCCGCGGGGAGCGATCGGATCGGAGCGCTCGCGAGGCAGCGCTTCGCGACGCGCGACGCGGCGATCGCAGACGCTGCCTCCAAGCTCGCCGTGGCGTGGATCGGCGCTCGTCCGGCGACGAACGACGCGACGACCATCCGTAGCGACGCGCCGGATCCTCGATCGCTCCTCTCGGCGATGCGTGCGGCGGTCGGCGCGCGCAAGCTCCCCTTCTCCGTCGTCGCGCACGACGGCCTCGCGCCGCTGGCGGCGACCGGCGAGCGAACGATCCTGGTCGCGACGCGCCGCGAGGTCACCGACGAAGACGTCGCGCGAACGGTGCTCCACGAGATCGAGGGTCACGCGCTCCCGCGGAGGCGCGCCGAGTCGCAGCGCATCGGGCTCTTCGCGATCGGCACCGCGCGCGGCGCCGACGATCAGGAGGGGTACGCGCTCCTCCTCGAAGAGCGCGGCGGATTCTCGAGCGTCCCACGACGTCGGCAGCTCGCGGCGCGCCATCTCGCGGTCGAGGCGATGCTCCGCGGCGCGACGTTCGTCGACGCGACGCGCGTGCTCGTCGTCGATCACGGCATCGCGGCACGCGACGCGGTGCTCGCTGCAGAGCGCGCGTTCCGTGGCGGCGACGGAATCCACGGCGGCCTCGGCCGCGAGCGCGTCTACCTCGAAGCGCTTCTCCGCGTTCGCGCGAGGCTCGCGACGCGACCCGACGACGAACCGATCGTTGCGTCCGGACAAGTCGCGATCGACGCCGTCGACGCCATCCGCGCCTTCGCCGTCGCATCGATCTGATGCGCGCGATGTTCGCTCAGTTGACGACGCAAACGTTCTGCGACTCGGTCGTGCTCCCGAACTTGAGCACCTTCTTGCACGAGTACCCGTCCCTGCACGACGCCATGACGGTCGGGTTGCACACCGGCAGGCAGTATCCCGCCTGTTGGAAGCTCGCGCAGAACGCGTCCGGGCCTCCGCCGAGCATCGTGCAGTCGCCCGTGCACGACGCGGTGCAAAGTCCGCCGGGAAAGTTCGTCGCGCAGATGCCGCCGGGGAAACCGCAATTCGGATCGGCTCGGCACGGATCGCCGACGAACGCTCCGCCCGTCGGGCCGATGGGTCCCGCGTACTGGAGCGCAATCGCATAGAGCTGCCAGATGTTCCAGAAGAGCCAGTTGCCGCTCTTACCGAGACCGACCTTGGGCGTGTACTGGTAGAGCGCCGCGGTAGCTTCGTCACGCGGCGTGATCTTCACGCCGTCGATCGTCGTGCTCGTCACGCCCGGCCCCCAGCCCCCTTCGGTCACGCCGTTGGCCGCGATGTCGTCGAGGTTCTTGCGGAGCGCGCGCGCGACGCACTCGACCTGCACGTCGAAACCGGCGAACGCTGCATCGCATTTGTCGATCCCGTTGCACCCGCAGCCGAACGCATACTCCACGCGCGACGGTGGACTCGGATAAAACTGCTCGCCGAGGAGCCCTTGCTCCATCTCCGCGCGGACGAGAAAGAGGAGCGGGTTCAGCTTGTGCGCGATCGCCGACTTTACGATCGCGTCGCTCGCGCGGAGACCGTTCGACTGGTACGTCCCGAGAAAGCTGGGACGATTGTAAGGCGTGCGACCGAAGAGGCGCTGAATGGCCGTCGCGTCGATCCCGAGCGGATCGGTGAGTGACGGCGTGTCGACGATCGCGTCACGCGAGAACCCCGGGCTGCTCTCGAGATCGGCCGCTTGCAAATAGGTGTGCTCGGATCCCGACTTCGCGCACGCGATCGGCATCACCGCGGCGAAGAAAAGTGGAGCGAGCCTCAACCGAGCCATTCTCGGCGGAGCATGACGCTTGTCTAGCGAACGTGCACGGGAAACTGCGCCCACGCCGCGCCGCCGCGGTTGTCGTGAACGACCGCGAAAATCATCCCGTCGCCCGGCTCATAGGGCGATTGATACTTCGTCTCGCTCTCCGAGATCCTCCCCTTTGCCGGATCGAAGAGGAGGCGTGCGTCGCCGCTGAAATCGCCGAGGGTCGCGTAGTAGTCGACCCAGATCTGTTCGTTTCGAACCTTTCCGTCGATGTCTGTGTCGCCAGGGTTCGTCTCCCAGCTCGCGTCGGGCACGACGGTGTCGAGCTTGAGCTGCGCGCAGTCTCGGCTCCGTGCGGCGGTGCAGCGATCGATCGCGATCCCTTGCGTCAGGTCGACCGGTTGCCCTTCGAAGACGAGGTGATCGATGACCGGATTCGCGTTCGTCCGATCGTTGTACGCGTAGACGCGCTGGATCCCGATGACGAAGTCGTTCGGCCCGAGCCGCGTGTGGTCCTCGTCGTAGCAACCGATCGGGACCTGCTGTTTGCGGATGTCGCCCGGATCGATCGGGGTTATCTCGACGTGACCCGCGCACGCGATGTTGAAGACGATCGCGAGGCCGTACAAATCGGACGCGCCCGGCACCGGTGGATGCGCGTCGACGATGTCCTTGGGCAGCGTGAACGAGTAGGTCGGTCCGCTCGGCAAGAACGGCGAGAGATCGACACCCGGTCGCAGAAGCGCGGCGGGCGATCCGGGCGCGGGCGTCCCGCCGTCACCCATGGCGGCCGCGAGCTGCTGAAAGCAGAGGTAATAGAGATCGTTCTTCGGGTTGATGCACGGCAGAGGAATCCACGACAGCTTCATCGGCCGCGTCTTGTCGGCGCGCGCATCGAACGCGAGCGTCTCGAACGTCACGGTGTCGCCCGGCTTCGCGTACGGCTTGTCGACGCGCGTCGCGAGGAGGCGAACGCTCTTCAGCTTGCTGATCGGATCGAAATCGCTCGCGCACGACACGGCGACACATGCCAGCGCAGCGATCGCGAATGGCACGAGCGCGAAGAGCATCCGGCGCACGCCGGACGATTGCCTAGTACTCAACGCGCCCTCCGAGGCTGGGGATGATCGGCAGACCGTTGATGAAGGAGTGCTGCGTGAAGTTGTAGTTGTACGAGAGCCCTTCGGCGTTGCCCTGATTGTAGACGTTTTGAAGATCGAGATACATGCCGACGCGGGCTCCGCCCTTCAGCAGCCACGTCTTGTCGATGCGCACGTCGAGCTGATGGAAAATAGGCAGCTGCGAGCCGTTCAATGGATAGTTCGAGAGTGGCAAATAGGCGCCGGCGTTGCCGTCGTAAAAGCCGTAGTTGTTCGGCGTGTACCGATTGCCCGAGACGAGGCGAAAGCGCGCGCCGATCTCCCAGCCGCGACCGAGTCGGTAACTCCCGAGGATCGTCAGGATGTGCGTCTGATCGAACTGCGACAGACGCAGCGGCTCGCCCGGCGCGTCGCGGCGCTCGCTGCGCGAGAGCGTGTACGCCAGCCAACCGAAGAAGCGCGCGTCCGGTTTGTAACGCAGCAAAAGCTCGGTGCCGTACGCGCGGCCGTTGCCGACGTTGCCGACCTTGTTGAGGACGAGGTAGTCGAGCTGCTTGTAGAAGCCTTCGAACGACAGCTCGACGTTCTTCGTGATCTCGCGCTCGACGCCAAGGCCGTAGTGGATCGCGCGGTTCGACACGAGGCCCTGCATGCCGAAGACGAGGTTCGTCTCCTGCGGTTGCGGCGGCTGGAAGTAAACGCCGGCGCCGCCTTTGAGCGTCGTGCGCGGAAACTGCGTGATGTCTTGGCGCGCGTTGAATCGCGGCGCGAGATCCCACGACTGCGTGTCCTTTGCGTAATCGAGGCGCACGCCCGGCACGATGCGACCGCCGCGCCACGGCGTGATCTCGGCCTCTGTATAGAGACCCGGCCGAAAGATCGCGGACACGTCGTGCGTCGTCACCGAAGGGCGGCTCAAGAACGGACCACCCGGCGGCTCGCCCGGACGCGGGAACGGCGGGAACCGCACGGTCACGTCGTACGGTTGGTAAAGGACGTCGAGCCCGACGTTCAACGTGAAGCCGCGCGAGACCTTGCGCGCGAGCTCGGCGCGCGCCGTGATCGGAAAGCTCTCGAGGTGAAAAAAATTGTCGCCGAGGTTGAAGTCGACGAAGTCTTCGCCGACGGCGGCCGTGACCCGAAGCTCGGTGTCCTTGTCGAAGCGGTTCTTGTAGCGACCTTGAAGGCGCCAGAACCCGGTGTGCGTGCTGATGCCGCCGGCGAGGCCGGGCTCGGACGAGTTGACGGAGCGAATGAGGATGTCGAGCTTGTCGTCCGATCCGAAGAACATGAAGCGGATCGACGAGTGGCTGTCGAAGTCGCGCTGCACGAGCGCTTGGTAGTCGTAATAGACGGGCGCGGTCGTGACGCCGGCGCCGGCCGCAGTGAGCGCGGGCTTCAGCCAGACATCGACGTAGGAGCGCCGCCCCCCGACGGCGAAGTTCCATCCGGTCTTGCCGATCGGTCCTTCGGCGAGGACGCGCGCGTCGATGAAGTCGGCTTGCGCGAGGCCGTGGAGGCGATCCTTCTTCGGATCTTTGATTCCGACGTCGACGATCCCGCCCATGACGCGCCCGTATTGCGCGCTGAAGTTGCCGGGATAGAAATCGATCTTCTCGAGGATCTCCGTCGGCACGACCGAGCTCAATCCGCCGAAGTGGTAGACGATCGGGACGAGCGTGCCGTCGATGAAATAGTTCGTGTCCTGCGGTGCGGATCCGCGAACGATCAGAAGACCCGCGAGGCCCGGCGCGCGTGCGACGCCCGGAAGATTTTGCAGCGAACGGAGCGCGTCGCCGTTGGTGCCGGGGATGCGGTTCATCTCGCGCTGCTCGAGAGTGCGCACCGTGACCTCGCGCGACGGACGCACCCCTTTGACGACGATCTCTTCGATGGGCGGCGCGGGCGCGGCGCCGCTCGCGGCCGGCGGCGGCGTGTTGCCACCGAGCGACGACGACGTCGTCGTCGCGTCCGGATCCATGCGTTGAAGTACGCTCGTCTCTTCGCCGGGACTGAGCTCGAGATCCGCGAGCTGCTGCCGGTAGCCGCGCGCGGAGAGCGTGACGTTGTACTTTCCGGCCGGGAGCTTCGACAGGCTCCATCGTCCGCCGTCGGCGGTGCTCGTCGTCGTGTACGCGCGACCATCGGATCCGCGCGCGACGATTTGCGCGCCTGCGATCCCCTGCCCGGTCTTCGCGTCGAGGAGTCGTCCGACGAGCGCCGCGGCCGGAACGTCGAAGCCGTACTTGAATCGAATGCGGACGGCGACCGGCTTCCCGTTGCGCGTCGCCGGCTCGAAGACGAGCTTCGCCGCCGCCGCGACCGCCGCTTCGTCGAAGCCGTGGCCGACCGGCTTGTCGACGGTCGCGCGCTTGACGAGACCGGTCGCGTCGATCTCGAGAACGAGCAGCACGTCGACGTGCTCCCGGATGCCGTCGGCGAGCGCGCGCTTCGGATAGACCGCCCCCTCGTCGCGCTTCAGCACCGGCGCCGTCAACGTCGCGGGTGGAGGCGCCGGTTGCTGCGTGCTCCCGGACGGTGGAGGCACGACGACCGCGCCCGATCCGCCACGCGGCACGCCTTGACCTGCGGGATCATCGGCACCTTGCGCGGCCGCGCGCCCCGCGAGGAGCGACGCAGCAACCGCGAGCAAGAGCGCGACTCCGAAGCGTGCAAAATGCGCGCAATGCGCCAAACGCGAACGGTATCGTGCGTCGGGGCGGCGCATCGGGTCGGACGTCATTATCACGAGCCACATCACCAGGCAGCCCGCGCGTTGGATGCGCTCGGATGGCCCCACGTTTCGCGCCGCGCGTGATAAAGGTCCGACCCTCTCGTGCTTTCCCCTCAGGACGCAACTGGACCCGTCGCACTCGCGATGCTCGGTACATGGGCGAGGCCGCCCGATCACATCGCGTGGGCCGCGCTCGCAGTCAGCGCCGTGCTGATCCTCTTCGCGCTGAGCCCGTCCGGACCGCGCGCGCTCGCCTCGATGTTCGACCTGTCGTCGATGGACGACGGCGCACGACGCCGACGCTTTCTCACCGTCGCGGGGTTCGCCGCGGCGTTCCTGTCACTCGGCTACGTCGCGATCTATCTCCGCGGCGGTCCGCGTCTCCCCGAGGCGACGGGCTATTTTCTCCAGGGGCGCGCCGCGTCGCACGGACATTTCGCGTGGGCGATCTCGGATCCGACGGCGAGCTTTCGCGGGCAGGGGCTTCTCTTTCGCGCGCCCGACGCGATCGGCGGGGTGAACCCGCCGGGCTATCCGTTGTTGCTCGCGTTCGGGTTCGTCTTCGGCGCGCCAATGGTCGTCGGACCACTGCTCGCGGCGGCGATCGCGGCGGCGACGTATTTTCTCGCGCGGGAGCTCGCGGGTGCCGGCGGATTCGACGCGCGTGGACGCACGACGGAAGCGAACGAAGGGGTCGCGCGCCTAGCGGTCGGGTTGTCGCTCGTCTCGGCGGCGATGCGTTACCACACGGCCGACACGCTCGCCCACGCCGCGTCCGCCCTCGCGATCGCGACGGCGCTCGCTGCGGCGCTTCACGCACGACGCACGGGTGACGTCGCATCGTTCGCGCTCGCCGGGCTTGCGGCGGGCGGTGTCGTCGCGACGCGACCGTTTTCCGCGATTCCGATCGGCATCGCGGTGTTGGTGCTCGCGCTCGGTGCGGAGCGTCGACGTCGTTCGATCACCGCCGCGGCGTTCGCGGCGCTACCGGGTATCGCGCTCCTGCTCGTGTCGCACGCCGTCGTCGCGGGATCGCCCTTCGCATCACCGGCGGCAGCCTACTGCGCGGCGAGCGACGATCCACCGGGGTGCCTCGCGCGCGGCTTCGACGCGATGTCTGCTCTCGCCGCGGCGGTCCGTCATCTCCGAGCTCATCTCGGCGACGTCGCGAACTTCGAGCCGCTCGCGCTCCTCGTCCTCGTGCCGCTCGTGCGACGCTCGACCTCCGCGGTGCGCATCGCGCTCGTCGTGATCGCCGGGCTCATCCTCGTCTACGTCCCAATTCGCACCGGTGCGCTCGACGCCGTGCCGGGACGCGCGTTTGCCGACGCGCTCGCCGTCGAGCACGCGGTCCTCGCGTACGGCGTCGCGCAGCTCTTTCCGTCGCTCGCCTTCGCTCGACGCGCGCTCGTCGTCCTCGCGCTCGCGTGCGGCGGCTTCGCCGTTCACGCGGTCTTCACGCACCAAGCGATCGCGACTGGCGACGGCGATCGCCCCAAGTACGAGCCCGACGTCACGCGCGAAGCGAACGTCACCCACGGCCTCCTCTACTTCGACACCGTCGAGGGCTACAACCTCGCGCACGATCCCGACACGCAGGCGAGCCACGGGCTCCTCGCGGTTCGCTACCGCGGCGACGATCACGATCGCCTCCTCTACGACATGCTCGGCCACCCGGCGGTGCATCGCTACCTCCCCGCGCAGCCCCCCGAGCCGTCGCCGCTTCCGTCGTCGTCCGCGTTCGCCGCCCCATCCGCGCTCGCCGCTCTCCCTCTGCCGTCCGCCACGCCCGCGTCGGCGCCGTTCTGGATCCCGCCGCCGCCGCAGGGCGGTTACACCGACGAGACGTGGCGCTTCGAAGCCGAATCCGACTGGCCCGCGATCGCGCAGACCGGTGGAAGCGCGCGCGTCGTCGAGCTCCCCGGGACGTGCGCCTCGGACACGCGCGGCCTCGCGGTCACGCCGTCGACCGGCTCCGCGGAGGCGAGCGCGATCTTCGAGCTCCCGCTTCCGAAAGCCGACCTTACCAACCCGCGCTGGGCGATCGCACCACGCGCGTACCGAGGCGGCACGAAGGCCGAGGGAAAGCTCGAAGTGCTCGGCGAAGGCGATCGCGTCCTCGCGACGTGGACCTGGTCCGACGAGCTAACGGCCGTGCCGCCGCAGGGAAATGAAGCGTGCCTCGAGCTCCCTCCGCAGGTCATCGAGATGCCCGTAACGAGCATCAACAAGGATCGACTGGTCGCTTTCGCGCGCCTCCGATTGACGGCGCGGGGCGGCGCCGTGACGTTCGACCGCACGCAAGTCAAAAGACCACCCCCTTGACGGTCCGTAAGTCCCGGGTGTAGCGATAGATTTGCTTCATTCGGGGCTCGCGCGACTGGGGAGAGGCGGGGCGACATGACGAAGAGTGAGCTCATCGATGCGCTGGCGGCCCGTAGCGAGCTGACGAAGGCGCGCGCCGAGCTGGTGGTCAATTGCGTCTTCGACGCGATGACCGAGGCGCTTCAACGCGGCGAAGGGATCGAGATCCGAGGCTTCGGAAGCTTCACGGTCCGTCCGTACAAACCGTACTCCGGGCGCAACCCGCGCACCGGCGAGCCGGTCGAAGTGCCGGCCAAGCGACTGCCGTTCTTCAAGGTCGGCAAAGAGCTGAAAGAGCTCGTGAACAACAGCCGCCACCTCGCCATCACCGGCGACGACGACGACGGCGACAAGGACGACCCGGACGGCGAGGACGAGGGCGACGACTAGAGGCGGCTGCGCTATAGCGCTCGCTCGTCATGCCGAGCTTTCCCCCTGTCGAAGAGCAACTCGCGCTTCTCACGCGCGGCACGGTCGATCTGCACGTTCGCGCCGAGCTCGAAGAGCGCCTGACCGCGTCGGCGAAGAGCGGCGCGCCCCTCCGCGTGAAGGCCGGCTTCGATCCGACGCGGCCGGATTTGCATCTCGGGCACGCCGTGCTCTTGCAGAAGATGCGGCAGTTCCAGGATCTCGGGCACACGGCGATCTTCATCGTCGGCGAGTTCACCGCGATGGTCGGCGATCCGACGGGCGCGAACGATCAGCGGCCGCGCCTCTCGCGCGAACAGGTCCGCGAGGCCGCCGAGAGCTACAAAGAGCAGGCGTTCAAGGTGCTCGACGCGAATCCGGAGCGCGTCGAGGTCGTCTACAACTCCGAGTGGCTCGACGCGCTCAAGCCTTCGGAGATCGTGGATCTCATGGCGAAGATGACGGTCGCGCGCATGCTCGAGCGCAACGACTTCGCGCTTCGGTTCAAAGAGAACCGGCCGATCTTCCAGCACGAATTTCTCTACCCGCTTCTGCAGGCGTACGACTCGGTCGCGATCAAAGCCGACATCGAGCTCGGCGGAACCGATCAGCTGTTCAACCTGCTCGTCGGGCGTGACTTGATGCCGCGTTACGGGCTGCGCGGGCAGATGGTCATGACGACCCCGATCCTCGAAGGGACTGACGCGCGCTTCGAAAAAGGCGCGGACGGCGTCACGCGCGTCGTCGGCAAGAAGATGAGCAAGAGCGCCGACAACTACATCGGCATTCAAGAAGAGCCGCTCGCGATGTTCCGAAAGGTCATGCAGGTCGATGACGACGTGATCTTTCGGTACTTCGAGCTCTTGTCGTCGCGAACGAACGAGGAGATCGCGGCGCTCAAGGCCGAGCGCGCGGCGGGGAAGAACCCGATGGAGATCAAAGGCCGCTTCGCAAAAGAGATCATCACGCGCTTTCACGACGCAGCGGCGGCGGAGCGCGCGGCGGCCGAGTTCGGGCGCGTCTACGGCGCAGACGCGATCCCGGCGGACGTCGCGACGCACGAGATCGCGATCGATCAGCCGACGTTGTGGATCGCGAAGGCGCTGTCGAGCGCAGGGCTCGTCAAGTCGACGGGCGAGGGAAAGCGGCTCGTGGAGCAGGGGGGCGTCGAGGTCGATGAAGTGCGCGTGACGAACGCGCAGCATCAGCTCGAGCCGGGCGAATACCTCGTGCGCGTCGGATCGAAGAACCGGCGGTTTTGCCGAATCAAGGTCGTGCGTGCTCCGGCGTGATGCGCTGGCGACGATCGGCGGCGCGTTCGTCGCGCTGATCGCGTCGTCGGGATGCGCCGGCAAATCGGGCGCGGCGACGGCGCCGTCCGGTCCGCCTCCCGCGCCGCTTCATCTCGATCCGGCGACGGACCTCGCGGCGGCGGCGGGGCTCGTGTGGCTCGTCGATCTGCGACCTCGCGACATCTTCGCGTCGCTCGATCTGATCCCGGCCCTCTCGCTCGTCTTGCCCGAGAAGCGCCTCGACACGTTCGCGAAGAAGAACGGCGGCGTCGATCTCCGTCAGCTGTCCGAGCTCGTGGTCGCGACGTACAAGGAAGCGTCGCTCTACGTCGCGCGCGGCGCGTTCGATCCGGCGCGGCTCGAGAAGACGTTCGAAGAGCGAACCGAGCAGCTCGACGGACGCGCGCTCGACAAAGCGACCGCGCCGAGCGGCGCTCCGGCGGCGCCGATCACGCGGCTCTGGGGAACGGCGCGCGGTCAGCGTGAGCAAATCGCCATCTTCGGTCGCGACGCTTTCGCGCTCGAGC
>JBBQXV010000091.1:0-29377 GCA_038209335.1 Polyangiales bacterium
GACGCCGGCGGCGATGACCACGAGAATGCCGAGGAGCTGCTTCGAGGACAGGGTCATGTGAAGAGCACGATGCGGACGCGAGCGTAACGGTCCGCGCAAGGTTAGTGCAAGAACGGCGTCCCTGCGCTCTTCAGCGCGGCAAGATCGGGCGCGGCAAACCTTGGAGTCCCGGGAGTGCGCGCGCCACCCCTTGCATGATCTGGTCGTGCGTGATCATCCCGTCGATTTTGTAGGGGACGTCGACGTTGAGCTTCTCGCTCCCGACGCTGACTTTTCCCGCGACTTGGAAGGGGATCGGGCGATTGGATGCGCCGAGGAGGCCGAGCGCGCCCATGTCGTTCCACTTGAGCGAGAGCGGCGAGCTGATCGTCGTCGTCCCGTTCGCGGGGATCTCGAGCTTCGCGATCGTAGAGACGCTCCCGAGATCGTATTTGCCGTCGAGCTTCGCGCTGCCCGTGACGTTGCGCACGGTGAGCGGAAACGCGTTCGGGTTGGTCGCGAAGACCTCGACGGTGAACTCGACGCCGTCGGCGGTGAACCCGGTGAACGTCACCTGCTTCGGGGTGAGCGTCGGTGGCGCAGGCGTGGCGTTGCACCCGAAGATCGAGAAGAGCAACATCGCGAGGAGCACGAGGCAGAAGGCACGCATGCGGCCTAGGGTGCCACGGCGGCGCGCTGCGGTCAGCGGCTCCGCGTGAGATCGAAATGACGCTCGAGGAGCTCGCCGACGCGCCGGCGAAAATCGGCGTCGCCCTCGGGCGTCACCGCGTGCCCGAGCGATGCTTGCAGCGCGCCGCGGCCCACGGCGTATCCGTGCACGAGCGTCAACGCCGCCATCAGCATGAACTCGATGTCCGCGCGCGCGATGCGCTCGCCGTGCCGCGTGCGCAGCCGCTTCGACAGCGCGTCGGCGACGAGGCGCATCCCCTGCACGCGCGCCGCGAAGAAGTCCGCGCGATCGAGGCGCCCGTTGAGCATGATCCACGCCGACAAGCGGATCGAGGTCTGATCGCCCGCCGCGTCCCAAAGACGATCGAGCAGCGCGCCCGGGCGGAGCTGGTTCTCCGGATCGAGAAGCTCGGAGAACACGCCGGCGCGAGTTTGCGCGGCGCGACGCTCGAGCACGGCGTCGACGAGTCGATCGTACGTTCCGAAATAATGCGACACGAGCGCGTGGCTCACGCCGGCGGTGCGCGCGATGTCCTTGAGCCCGACGACATCCGGGCTGTGGACGGCGAAGACGTGCTCCGCGGCGGCGAGGATCAGCTCGCGCGCGGCTTCGGGATCGCGGCGAATGCGGCGCCGCGCGGCCTTTTTCACGACCCGCGCCATGGTCGATCCTTAACAGTCATTGGCACGCTTGACAACAACGCGAGCAGTACTATTGTCATCTGTGTCAATAAAGGAGTCGTTCATGGATGCCACCCAACCGGTCCCGGTCGTCGACGCGCTTTCCCGCCCGCTTCCCGAGCGCTTGTACCGCGCCGCCCAAGCGCTCCTCGCGCTCGCGCGCGATCCGAATCAGCTCGAGCGCGTCTTCGAGATCGGCGAAGCTCTCAACTCCCGCGCTCTCCCGCGCATCCTCGACGCGATGGCCGCCGATCCCGCGGTGAAGCGCCTCCTCGACGAGCGCCCGGCGATCGACACCAAGCACGTCGACTACGCCGCACTCGCCGCGCTCCCGGATGGAACGCTCGGGCGCGAGTACGTACGCTTCCTTCGCACGAACGGGATCAGCCCCGACGTCTTCCCGAAGCCGAACGTCGCCGATCCGCGCGTCTCGTTCGTCATGCAGCGCATTCGCCAGACGCACGATCTCTGGCACGTGCTCACCGGCTACACGCCGGACGTCGGCGGCGAGATCGTTCTGCAAGCGTTCACGTTCGCGCAGCTCCGCGCGCCGAGCGCGTTGATGATCGCGCTGATGGGCGCCGTCCGTCACGGGAGGAAGGTGCCGCGCCTCGGCCGCCGCATGCTCGACGGCTATCGCCGCGGACGAAAGACGCACCGCCTCGCGACCTTCTATTGGGAAGATCACTGGGCGGATTCGCTCGACAAGGTGCGCGCCGATCTCGCCTGTCCGCCCGCCGCGGCATGATGCGATGATGCGCACGCCATGCGCATCCACGTCGTCGACGGCACGTACGAGCTCTTTCGCGCGCACTTCTCGAAGCGCCCCGATCACACCGCACCCGACGGGCGCGACGCGAAGGCCACAGTCGGCCTCGTCGGGAACATGCTCGCGCTCTTGCGCGATCCCACCGAAGCGGTGACGCACGTCGCGATCGCGTTCGACAATCCGATCCGATCGTTTCGAAACGATCTCTTCGACGGATACAAAACCGAGGACGGCGTTCCGCCCGAGCTCCTCGCGCAGTTCGACGGCGCCGAAGACGCGATGCGCGCGCTCGGGGTCGTCGTTTGGAAGATGGACAAATGGGAAGCCGACGACGCGCTCGCGACGGCCGCGGCGCGATGGGCGGGCGACGTCGAGCAGGTTCGCATTCTCACGCCGGACAAAGATCTCGGGCAGTCGCTCCGCGGTCGCAAGGTCGTGCAGGTCGATCGAATGCGACAGAAAGAGATCGACGAGGACGCCCTCTTCGCGACGCGCGGCGTTCGTCCCGCGAGCATTCCGGATTGGCTCGGGCTCGTCGGCGACACGGCGGATGGCATTCCGGGGATTACCGGCTTCGGCGAGAAGACGGCGGCGGCATTGCTCCGCGAGTACGACCACATCGAGAAGATCCCGGACGATCCAAAGAAGTGGCCAGCGGGCGTGCGCGGCGCGGAGCGGCTCGCGGCGAACCTCGCGGCGTCTCGCGACGACGCGCTCTTGTACCGAAAGCTCGCGACGCTCGTGACCGACGTTCCGCTGAAAGAGAAGCTCGACGATCTGCGATGGGGCGGCGTTCCGCGCGCGGCGTTCGACGCGTGGAGCGATCGCATCGGGAAAAAATACGACGTCGCTTGATGCGACGCACCGCATCGATCACACGAAGCTCATTCGAGCAATGCGAGGACTTCGTCGTTCTCTTTTGCGCGCGCCAGATCGGCGGCGGTGCGGCCATCGTCGCTCGCCGCCGATGCGTCCGCGCCGCGCAAGAGGAGGCTCTTCACCATTGGCACGTTGCCATTCGCCGCGGCCGACTGAAGTGGTGTGAATCCGCCGTGCTGCTTCGCGTTCGGATCCGCGCCGCGCGCGAGCAGCAAATCCACCGCCTCGGCGCTGCCGCCCGCCGCAGCGGAGTGGAGCGCAGTGAGCTTCATCGGATTCGTCGATAGCGCGTCGACGCTCGCTCCGCGCTCGAGCAGCAGCGTGACGGCCGCCGGTTGCCCGAAGAACGACGCGAGGTGCAGCGGCGTGTACCCGTCGGGCGAGTGCGACGCGATCGCTTCGGCCTTCGCGTCGAGGAGCTCGGCGATGCGCGTCGTGTCTCCGAGCGCGCACGCCTCGTAGAGATCGAGGGTGGGATGCAGCTTCACGATCTGCTCGACGAGCGGCATCGCGAACCGATAGCGAGCCGTCATGAGCAGCGACAATCCTTGCGCGTCGCGCGCCGTCGCGAGCGCGGGCGTCGCGGCGAGGAGCGTCTTCACCCTCGCGAGGTCACCCTTCTTCAGTGCCTCGAATATCTCGATTGAGTCCGCCATTGCACGGCAAATTATCGATTCCCGTGCGACGTGGCAACGCCTTCGAGGCGCTCCAATCGCGCTTTGGCGGGCGTCCGCTCGGTGTCGCGGCGGATTTTTTCGAAGAATGCCTCGTCGAAGAATCCGTCGACGCGAATCGAATATCGAAAATACGGATCCGCCTCGACGCCGTGGTAGTCGCAGTCGTTGAACCAATAGACGCGCGAGTCCAAGTACTCTTTGTGCTGCTCGTCGTCGTCCCAAAGATAGACGCGCTTGTCGCCGCGCGGGCAGAACGTCAGAAACTGATCGACCGACGGCTTTTCGACTTCGCCGAGATCGGTGTGGACGGTCCCGTGATCGTTCGCTTCGAGCCCCATCAAGTTGCATCGTCCGATGGCGCGGAACGGCAACGTGCGGACGAATTCGATGAGCTTTGGAAAGTGCTTTTGCGCTTCGGGTTTGAAGTCTTTGCCGATGCCGTGGCTCTTGTCGTCCCAATTGAGGGTCGGGATCATCTCGTAGAAAACCTTCCACGGGAAATAGACCCCATATCGGTACTTCAAATAGAGCATCTGCTTTCGACTCAGCGGATGATCGCGCTCTTCGCCGAACTCGTAGTCGTGTTGACGTTCGACATCGAACTCGCCGGGCGTGTCCGATAGCGAGATGAAGCGCACGAACTCGTCGCGTGAGAACTCGGCGATGACCTCGCCGTAGTCGACATACGGCTCGTTCGCGAGCGACGCGGGAACGATTCCCATCCACTTGTGGCTCCCGCCTGTGTAGTCGACCTTGAGCTGCGTGAGCGCCATGCAGATTTCGTCGTCGAGCTCCTCGAAGCGCGACGTGTCGATGTACGGCTCGAGGTCGATGTAAGGACGACCCCAGATCCCTCGGAAGTGCGGCATCGCAGCTTCATTAGAGCAGAAACCATACCGCCCCGCCTCCGCGGCGAAGTCGCGTCGATGACGGGCGCTCGATGCACCCGCGCGCGCGCGCCGCGACGTTTTGCCCCCGCGCGAGGTCCCGGCTCAGTACCATCGCGTCGCACATGCTTCGCTTCGGTCGATTCGCGGCGGGTGCCGCGCTGCTCGGTCTCCTTTGCCGCCCTGGGCTCGCGTGGGGTCAGGTCACACCGACGGTCGGCGCGACGAGCACCCCGACGACGGCGAAGGGCGCGTACTCGCAATACGAGCAGGAGACGATTCGCGACGTCACCAAGCGCATCGGCGGAAAGATCGACGTCGCGCCGGAAGGGAAGATCATCGAGAAGGTCGAGATCGTTCCGCTCGACGTCATCGAAGATCGCGATCCGGCGCCCGGCTTCCTCAACGTGTTCCACGCGACGTCGCGCCAGTACGTCATCGATCGCGAGATCCTCCAGCGGCAGGGGCAAGCATACAAACAAACGCTCGTCGACGAGACGGCGCGCAATCTCACCAGGTTGCCGCAACTGTCGCTCGTCGTCGTGCTCCCGTTCGAAGGGAGCGCGCCGGATCGCGTGCGGCTCGTCGTCATCACCAAAGACGTTTGGAGTCTTCGACTCAGCACCGACTTTGGCATCTCGCCGGGCGGGCTCGAATACTTGCTGATTACGCCCAGCGAGACGAACATCTTCGGATCGCAACAGACGATACTTGGAAGATACACCTATCTTCCGGAGTCGCATTCGTTCGGATTCGGTTACCGCGTGCCGCGACTCGACGGACGCTGGCTCTACTTCTCAGCCGACGGAAACGTAATCGTCAATCGCCGCACCGGCACCGCCGAAGGATCGTTCGGCGCGGTCTCGATCACGCGGCCGCTCTTCTCGTCGTTGACGGCGTGGGCGTGGAGCACCGGCGTTGCGTGGCGCGACGAGATCCTGCGGCGTTACGTCAACGCGCAAGAGACGACGTACTTCCGCGATCGAAACGATCCGACGACCGACACGCGCATTCCGTACGAGTACCGCGCGCGGCGCATCACCGAGTCGGCGCAGCTCACGCGCTCGTTCGGTTGGGAGCAGAAGAACGATTTGTCGGTCGGCGCGGAGGTCAATCGCCGCGTTTACGAGACCGCGACGCTGTCACAGTTCGCTCCGGCCGACGTCGCGGCGTTTCGATCGGTGGTGCCGGTGAGTGACACGCGCGTCGGGCCGTTCGCGCAGTGGCGTTCGTACACGACGAACTTCGTGCGCGTGCTCGACTTCGAGACGCTTGCTCTCCAAGAGGACTATCGTCTCGGGCACGACGTCTGGGTGCGCGTCTACCCGGTCGCGGCGGCGCTCGGATCGTCGCGAACGTTCTTTGGCACGTACGCGGCTGCGCAATACACGCTTCGTCTCGGGAAGGACGGGCTCGCGCGCGCGGGGCTCGAGTCGACGACCGAGGCGGAGAGCGAGCGATTGTCGGACGCGGCGGCCGGCGCCAACGCGCGCGTCGTGACTCCGCGCCTCGGGCTCGGACGATTCGTCTTCGACGGATCGTTCCTGAATCGATATCGCAATTACTTGAATCGCGGCACGCTCCTCGGCGGCGACACCCGACTTCGCGGATTTCCCAGCGGGCGGTTTTTTGGAAAAGACGTCTTCGCGGTGAACCTCGAGTTTCGCACGCGGCCGATCGAGATCCTCTCGTGCCAGATCGGCGGCGTCGCGTTCTTCGACATGGCCGACGCGGCGAACGGCGTGAGCAATCTCCAGCCGTACAAATCGGCGGGCTTTGGGCTCCGCGCGCTCCTTCCGCAGCTCGATCGCGTCGTCGTGCGCGGCGATCTCGGGTTTCCGGTCGGCGCGCGCCCCGGGGACGTAAAGCCGGTCGCGTTCTTCTTCGCGTTCGAACAGGCCTTCGGCGTGTCGACGGTCGGCGGCACCGTCGCGTCGGGCGGAACGGGCACGCCGACGATCGGCGGAGCGCTCGGGCAATAGGTCGTCGGCAACCGAATCGCTGCTCCGACATCGAACGAGGCTCATGCGTCAAATCTGGATTACGAAGGTCGGTGCCCCCGAAGTCCTCCAAGTGCGCGAGGCGCCGGATCCGAATCCCGCCGAAGGGCAATTGCGGATTCGCGTCCACGCGGCGGGGATCAACTTCGCCGACTTGATGGCGCGGGTCGGCCTCTATCCTGATGCGCCGAAAGTTCCGTGCGTCGTCGGCTACGAAGTTTCGGGGACGGTCGACGCGATCGGCGCCGGCGTCACGGGCTTCTCGGTCGGCGAGCGCGTCTTCGGCATGCCGCGCTTCGGCGGCTACACCGATTGCCTCGCGATCTCTGCAGAACAGGTCTTCAAGATGCCCGCGAAGATGACATTCGAAGAAGCGGCGGCGCTTCCGGTCGTCTATCTGACCGCTTATCACATGATGATGTTCACCGGGCACCTCCGCCCGCGGTCGACCGTGCTCATTCACTCCGCCGCAGGCGGGGTCGGGCTCGCTGCGATCCAGCTCGCGAAGACACGCCAGTGCACGATCATCGGCACGGCGTCCGAGTCGAAGCACGAGTTTCTCCGCGCCGCCGGATGCCAACATCCGATCGACTCGCGCGCCGACTACGTCGCTGCCGTGCGCGCCATCGTCGGCGACAAAGGCGTCGATCTCGTCCTCGATCCGGTCGGCGGGAAATCGTGGACCGAGGGTTACGATCTCCTCGGTGCGGCCGGTCGCCTCGTCGCGTTCGGCCTCTCCTCGGCAGCGTCCGGAAAGAAGCGCAGCCTGATTCACGCCGCCGCGCAGGTGATGAAGGTGAAGAAGTGGAGCCCGATGAAGCTCATGGACGACAACAAGTCCGTCCAAGGAACGAACATGGGGCACCTCTTTGCTCGACTCGATTTGCTGAGGCCGCAGTTCGAAGATTTGCTCCGCATGTACGAGGCGGGGGAGATCAAACCGCACGTCGACAAAACGTTTTCGTACGACGACGCGCCCGCCGCGCATCACTATCTCCACGATCGGAAGGCGATCGGGAAGGTCGTGCTCGTCGCGTGAGCGCGGCCGACGCGGGCACGTGCGATGAGGGCGCGGACGTGACACGCTCGTTCGAGCGGTGCGTACCTTTGGAATCCTCGCAGCCTGGTGTGTCGTCGCGTGCGCGTTCGGGTGCAAGGGCGACTCGTCCGCTCCATCCGCGGGCGGCGGCGAGGACGCGGGCGATTCAGGGCTGCTGCCGATCGACGCCGGCGACGCCGGCCCACCACGCGCGTTCTTTCGCGAGGTGACGGGCGCGAGCGGCGTGGTCGCGCCGCACGTCGCGCCGCCGTTCGACGCGGATGGCTTCTATCAATTCAGTGCGAGCGGCGTCGCGGTCGGCGACGTCGACGGCGACGGTCGTCCGGACATCGTCGCACCGACCGGTCTCGGTCCGACGCTCGTCTACAAGAACATCGGCGGCGCACGTTTCGCCGACGTCACTGCGACGTCCGGCGTCGACGGCCGCGGCGTCGCGACCGGCGCGGCGCTCTGCGATCTCGACGGCGACGCCGATCTCGATCTCCTCCTCTCGACGGACAAACCCCAGACCGACACCACCATGCGCCTCTTCCTCAACAAGGGCGACGGCACGTTCTCCGACGCGACGGCCGCTGCCGGCTTCGCGGCGCGCGGCAGCGTGCGCAGCGTGCTTTGCGCCGATCTCGACGGCGACGGTTTGCTCGACGTCTATGTCTCGAGCTTCGGATTTTTCCCAGCCGCCGGCGATCCCGGATTGCCCGACGCGTTCTATCGCAACCGCGGTGACGGCACGTTCGTCGACGATGCGTCGCGCGCCGGATTCGACACCACGGGATTCACGTGGACCGCCGCTGCGAGCGACTTCGACGGCGACGGTCGTCTCGATCTGTACGTCGCGAACGACACGTTCGTCCAAGACGACGGAGCGCGCCCCGTGAAACCACGCTTGCCGTTTCCCGACGCCGACCGCTTGTTCCATAACGACGGACCCGCCGCCGACGGCCATACCGTCTTCCGGAGCGTCGACGCCGTCGCGGGCGCGATCGTGCGCGAGCCTCGTTCGAGCATGGGCATCGTCGCGGCGGATCTCACAGGCGACGGTCGTCCCGATTACCTGATTTCGAATTTCGGACGCAAGACGGTGCTCGCGGCGGTCGGTGACGGCACCTTCGTCGATCGCACCGCCGAGCTCGGACTCGAGGCGACGCGCCGTCACGATGACGTGTGCACGCCCGGGAACGCGGCCTTCGGCTGCTTGCTCCTCAGTTGGGGAAGCCTCCTCGAAGATCTCGATCTCGACGGCAAGCCGGATCTCCTCCTGCTCGACGGTCAGCTCGCCGACACCGACGGGCAGCAGGCGCAGCTCTTTTGGCGCGGCGGCGAGCGATTCATTTTTACGCCGACCGAGCTCCCGTCGATGAACGCGCGCGGTCTCGCGTCCGCGGATCTCGACGGCGACGGCGATCTCGATCTCGTCATCACGACGTGGAGCGGTCCTGTTCGGATCTTCGAGAACGTCGCGAGCACGCCGGGCGCCGCGAACGCGGGCTGGCTCGCGGTGACGCTTCACGCGACGACGAGCGCGTCCGAGGGACGCGGCGCGGAGGTGACCGTCCTCGGTGTGACGAAGCCGATCGGCGTCGGTGGCGTCGTCTATTCGAGCGCGCCCGCGGAGGCGCGGTTCGGGCTCGGCGCGCGGTCGAGCGCCGCGATCGACGTGCGCTGGCCGAGCGGATTCGTGCAGCACGTCGGACCCGTCGCGGCGAATAGGATCGTGACGGTGACGGAGCCTGCAGTCGTGAAGGTGTCGGCGCGCGTCGCGACAGCGGACGGCGCGTCGAAGATCGTCGTCGTCGTCACGCCCGCGAAGTCCGACGGGTCGCCGCGTGGCTCGGGCGCGAGCGTCGCGATCGACGCGACCGCCGGCACCTGGGAATCCGCGGTCGTCGACGTGGGCGACGGCTCGTATCGACGCACGTTGATCGCGCCCGTGACGCCCGCGCTCTCGGCGATCCGCGTCGTCGTCGACGGCCTCGCGCTCACCGCGAATCCGCGCATCGACTTTCGCTGACCGACGAACCGCCATCTACCCACACCGTAATCGTACGTCTCATCTTCATTTCGGCGCATGCGGTGAGAGCGACTTGGATCGTTTTCAGCGATACTTCCTTCGCTCGGAGTCTAGGCGTGCTGAGGGAGCGGCGCCGACGAGCGAACGAGGTCGTTGCAATGCGTCGTGTTCTTCCGGTGGGGTGTGCTCTTTTGCTGGCTTACGGTTGTGCGGGGGGCGGGTCGACGACGGACACCTTCACGGGCGACGACGCCGGCACGGAGGTCGACGGCGGCGCATTCGCCGACGGGTCGCCGATGTCCGACGGAAGCACGAGCGACGCGCCGACCGACAGCGGACCGCCGAAGACGTGCGTCCACAACGATGACTGCAAAGGGCCGAACATCTGCTCCGGCACCAACGGCCAAGCGTGCATGGGCGGCTTCTGCGTTCCGACCGGGAAGGCGCAGAACTGCGACGACGGCGTCGCGTGTACAGACGACAGCTGCGACGCGAACGCGAACGCGTGCAAGCACAAGCCGAACGACTCCGCGTGCCCGAACAACTCGTACTGCGACCCGATGTCGAACTGCGTGCAAACGCTTCCGTGCACGGGCCCGACCGACACGGTTTGCGATCGCCTGAACACCACCGCGTGCGACGGCACGTGGAGCTGCGACGGGATGCGGAAGTATTGCGTCCGCGCGCCCAAGCCGTGCCTCGATCGCGCCAACGCGGTCACGACGTGCACGCCGATGGGGACGATGGCGACGTGCTCGTGGGCGTGCTCGATGGGTTACGTCGACCTCAACATGGATCTCCAGACGATGGGGACGTCGAACGGCTGCGAGTGCCACGCGACCGATCTCGTCGACAAACCGACGCTCGCCAACGTCGACGGCAACTGCGACGGCATCGTCGGCAACATCGCGAACGCGATCTTCGTCGACACCGTGAGCGGCAACGACGCGAACCCGGGCACGATGTCGATGCCGAAGAAGACGATCCAAGCTGGCGTCGGAACCGCGCTCGCGGCGAATCCGACGAAGGACGTCTACGTGTCGAAGGGCGCGTACTCGGAGTCGGTGGCGATGGCCGACGGCGTCAGCGTCTACGGCGGCTACGACAAAGCGAACGGGTGGTCGCGCAACGCGGGCAACATCACGACGATCAACAGCCCCACGACGGTCGGCGTCGGCGCGCACAACCTGACCAAGGCCACCGAGCTCCAGCTCATGAGCGTGACGTCGGCGAACGCGGCCGGCACGACGGTGACCGGCGACGGACAGAGCAGCTACGGCGTCGTCATCGCGAGCTGCACCGGCGGCTTCACCGTTCGCGGGTGCACGATCACTCCGGGGACCGGCGCGGCGGCGGCCAACGGAGCCAACGGCGGAACGGGATCGACGGGCGGTGTCGGCGGCAGCACGGGGGGCGCAGGAGCAGGCGGAGCCGGCAACGGTTGCCAAGGCGCGAACGGCGGCGGTGGCGCAGGCGCGCCCGGATGCACGGCAGGTGGAAACACGGGCACGGGCGGAACGCAGGTCGCGGGCGGCGGTACGGCCGCGCCGGGAGGAAATCCGGGCGCGTCGGGCGCGTGCAGCACGACGTCGTCGTCGAACGCCGGAAGCGCGCCTCCTGTCGCCGTTAGCGGCGGACAAGGCAACCCTGGCGCGAACGGAAACGCAGGCGCGACGTTCGGTGCGTTCGACTTGCTCGGGAGCTATCTCCCCGCGATTGGCGGCGACGGCATCACGACCGGATACCCGGGCGGCGGTGGTGGTGGCGGCGGCAGCGGCGGCGGCGCCGCGCACGGCACGAACACGTTCTGCACCGATTGCTCGTGCCTCGCGGGCGGTGGTGGCGGCGGTGGCGGCGGTGGCGGATGCGGCGGGAACGTCGGCGCCGGCGGACGTGGCGGTGGCGGCAGCTTCGGGATCGTCGTGATTCAATCGACCGTCACCGTCGACTCGTGCAAGACGACGACGGCCGCAGGTGGTCGCGGCGGCAACGGCGGCAACGGCGGCGGCGGCGGTGGTGGCGGAGGACCGGGCACCGGCGGCGCCGGACAGGTCGGCAGCGGCGGATGCAGCACACGCTCCGGCGGCAACGGCGCGAGCGGATCGCAAGGCGGCCCCGGCGGCAACGGTGGCGGCGGCTCAGGTGGCACCGGCGGCGCGTCGGTGTGCATCGTCTACAAAGGCACCTCGCCGACGTCGACGAACAACATGTGCACGCTCGGCGGCGCGGGGCAGGGCGGCACCGGTGGCGGCAACGGCGTCACGGCCGCGCAGAACGGCTCCACCGGGACTTCGATCGACACGCAGAACTCTCCCTGAGCGAGCGCGGCAGGATGCGCTCTCCAAGCAGTCGCACGCCTCGCGTCGCCGCGGCGGTCGCCGCGCTTCTCGTCGTCCCGCTCGCCGTCGGTCTCCCCAGCTGCGGCTCGAAGCACTCCGCGGGCTTCGAAGACGCGGGCGCCGAGGCGTCCTTCTCCGACATCGGATCGCTGTGCGGTCACGACGACTGCGACGGCGACGGCTACGCGTTAGGTGCAGACTGCAACGACAACAACGCGCAGGTCGGCCCCGAGGCGTACGACTTCATCGGCGACGGCATCGACAACGATTGCGACGGCACGTCCGACAACCCCGTCGAGACATGCGAGACCGTCCCGTCGCAGCCCGCGCCGGGCTCGCCGACCGACTTCGTGCGCGCCGCGGATCTTTGCGCGCAACGATCGAAGACGAAGGACGGCACCGTCTTCGATCCGCTCATCAAGGCGGATTGGGGATCGGTGAGCGGCTACGGGCCGGGGCAGCGCCTCTGGACGTCGACGACGAAGCCCGACAAGCAGACGAACATCGTCTCGAGCTACGGCATGAACAAGACGCGACGCGGGCTCACGATGTTCGGGCTCGCGAACGGACCGTGGGGGACGCAGACGCCGCGCACGTCGGCGTCGCTCGACGATCCGATGTTCCGCATCAACGACGCCTGCGCGGCGATCCCGCTCATGGGGACCGACTGCGCGTCGCTGAGCTTCGGCGGATCGACGGGCGGGCTCTCGGTGCAGGATTGGGCCGAGCTGAAGATCTGGGTGAAGGTGCCGGCGAACGCGCAGGCGATGAGCTTCGATTTTCAATTCTTCACGTCCGAGTTCAATCAGTTCTGGAATGCCGCGCTCAACGACGCGTTCTTCGTTCTCGTCACGAACAGCAAGCTCGCGGGCGAGAACGCCGCGAAGGACGCGATGGGGCTCGCGGTCACCGTGAACAGCGGGTACTTCCAGCTCTGCCCGAAGGCGCCGGGACCCGCGGGCGTCGAGAAGACGAACGCGCTCGTGAACTGCGTCGGCACCGCGGGCGATCCGCAGCAGCAGATCTTCGGCACGCTCGCGGGGACGTCGTACGACGGCCTCGGCGCCGCGCCGTTCGACGGCACAGCGAAGTCGGACGACATGATGCACACGTACGTCTACGGCGGCGGCACCGGCTGGCTCACGGCGAAGTTTCCGGTGACGCCGGGCGAGTCGTTCACGATGCGCGTGATCGTCCACGATACGTTCGACGGACTGAAAGACTCCGCGATTATTTTCGACGCGCTTCGCTGGGAGCAGTCTTCGACGGGCGGCGGGCTCGGTCGGCCTCCGCGCTGAGCGCGTCCGTCGCGTCGCGCACCGGGAAGCCGGCGGCGTCGAGGCGCGCGCGCGTCGTTTCGATTGCGACGTCGCTCGCGTCGATGCCGACGAACGCGCGTCCGAGCTTCGCCGCGACCGCGAGCGTCGTTCCGCTTCCGGCGTACGGATCGAGCACGAGATCGCCGGGATCGCTGAGGGCGCCGACGATGCGCGACAGGAGCGCTTCGGGTTTCTGCGACGGGTAGCCGGTGCGCTCGCGCGAGATCGGCGCGATGACGCCGATGTCCCAGACGTCGCCCATCGGCACGCCCGCGGTCTTCTCCGACGTCGACGACGATCGCGCGCGCCGTCCGTCCGCACCGATGACCGCGCGCTGCTTGTTCGTCCCCCACGTCGCGAGCGTGGACGCGGCGAGTGGCTCGTATGGCTGGTTCCATCGCGGGATCGCGCGCGGATCTTTTCGGTAACGCAGGAGCACGTCGTGCACGCGCTGAAAGTTCGGCGTCTTGCTCGGCCAGCGTCGGTACCGCCAAATGATCTCGCTCGCGAAGCTGTCGGGTCCGAAGATCTCGTCGGCGAGGACCTTCAAGTAGTGGCTCGTCTTCGGATCGACGTGGATCACCACGGAGCCATGCGGCGCGAGCATCGCGCGGATCGCGACGAGGCGCGGCGCCATCGCTTCGAGGTATGCGGCTTGGTCGGCCCATCGATCGTCGAACGCCGCGACGCGCATGCGGGGCTCGCCGCGCCGCGTTTGCCGCACGAGCGCTTCGTGCACGCGGTTCGTGAGGAACGGCGGATCGAGGTACGCGAGCGTCACGCTCTCGGGGCGCGCGACGGCGAGCGAATGGAGCGTCGCGAGGTTGTCTCCATGATGCAGCTCGCCCGTGCCGTCGTCGGTGGTGAAGACGCGCGCAGCCGGCGCGGATTCCGCATTCGCGTGCGTCGCCCGCTCTTTGCCGTCCCACGAGAGCGTCACGGCGCGTGAAGATGTCACGAAGCGGATCGTAGTAAGCGCGATCGTGCGAGGTCCACTTTCATGCCTTCGCCGGATACGGGAACTCCGGAGTCGGCTTCGTCGCGACGACGTCGTTGAATCGCCGAATGTCGAGCTGCATCCTCCCGTCGGGCAGCTCCGAGAGAACGTCGGCGAGGCGCGCACCCCACACGATGTCCGCGAGCGTGTACCGACGGCGTGCGTGCACGGGCTGGAGCGACGTGTCGTCGGTGCCGACGACCGTGACCGCGAGCTCGACCTCGTCCAGCACGCAGGCGTCCGGCGTCATTCCAAAGAGCGGGCTCCCCTCGGTGACCTCGTGCATGACGGTGAAGCTTCGCGCGAGCGCCGGCGATCGATCGCGCACGAGCTTGGCGTCGTAGAGGCGATAGAACGTCACTCCTTCCTTCGTCTTCTCCGTGCGAATCATCGAGACGCGCACCTGCGCTTCGAACACCGTGCTCGCGCGATCGTTGCCGATGCGAAACGCCAGCGTCGGCACGCCGTCCATCGGCGAGATCACCGCCTTCGCCGAGAAGACGAGCTGCCCCGTCGTCTGCGAGAAGCGCGCGAAGAGCATCCCCGTCGCGAGCGCCGTCACGATCAACCCGGCGACCGACTCGGCGACCATCAGCAGCTGCGCTCCGAACGCGACCGGGTACATCGCGCCGTAGCCGATTGTCCCCATCGTCTGCACGCTGAAGAAGAACGCGTCGCCGAACGATCCGGGGCGCACGCCTTGAACGCCGCCGACCAACATGTACGCGATCGCGAAGAGCGCGTTCAGCGCGAGGTAGCTTCCGGCGATCGTCGTGAGCACGGCCCACCACGGCATACGGAGGAGCGAGTGATACGCGTCGCGAAGCGGATGCCGCCTCGCGCCTACGATGACGACGTCGTCGCTGTTGGGCGGCTTGGCCACGCGCGGATCGTCGCGTCAACGCGGGGCGCAGGCCAACTTTGCTCGAACGTCATCTCGTAGGCCTCGGGATCGAACCGCCGCGTCTTCATGCGGAACTCGAACGTGAAGCCCGGCCACAACGTCGTGTTCTTCCCGTTCTTGGCCTGGTACCAGCTTGCGCATCCGGACGCCCAGACCGTGTTTTTCAGTCGCTCTTGCAGGCGCGTGTTGTAGCGAGCCTGCGCGTCTGCGCGCACCTCGACGAGCTTCACGCTCTTCGCGCGCATCGTCTTGATCGCGTCGAGCACGTACGCGATCTGCGATTCGATCATGAACACCATCGAGCTGTGCCCGAGGCCGGTGTTTGGTCCGATGAGCAAGAACATGTTCGGGAAGCCGGCGATGGACGTCCCGAGGTACGCCTCGATCCCGTTCTTCCATGCGTCGTTCAACGTGAGCCCGCCGCGCCCGCGCACGTCGAATCCGGACATCGCCTCCGCCGCTTCGAAGCCGGTCGCGAGGACGATCGCGTCGACCGTTCGCTCCGTGCCGTCCTTCGTCACGATCCCGTTCGCGCGAATCTCGGCGATGCCGTCGGTGACGACCTCGACGTTGTCGCGGCAGAGCGCCGGATAGTATTCGTTCGTCGGCAGGATGCGTTTGCAGCCGAAGCGGTAGCTCGGCGTGAGCTTCGCGCGGAGCGCCGGATCCTTCACGCTCGCCTTCAGGTACCGGAGCGCGAGCCCCTCGACGAGCTTCAGGATGCGCGGCTCGACGACGAAGCCGAGCGCGAGCGCCTCGCGTTTCCAATAGATGCTCTGGCGCGCGAGCGTCTGGAGAAACGGCATGCGCCGATAGCGATCCTGTTGGCGCTCGGTGATGACGTGGTCGGGCTTGGGAACGACCCACGCGGGCGTTCGTTGATAGAGGAGTAGCTGTCCGACCTTCGGCGCGATCGCCGGCACGATCTGAATCGCGCTCGCGCCGGTGCCGATGACCGCGACGCGCTTGCCTTCGATCGCGAACGAGTCGTCCCAACGCGCTGAGTGAAAAATCTTTCCGGCGAACGATCCGATGCCGGCGATGTCGGGCGTGATCGGTCGACTGAGCGCGTGACCCGCGCCCGACACCACGACGCGCGCGCGGATCGTCGTGCCGTCCGTCGCCTCGACCGTCCAGATGCCGGTGCGCTCGTCGAACACGGCGCTCTTCGCGCCCGCGTTGAAGCGGATGTGCGGACGGACGCCGTACTTCGTCGCGCAGTGCTCGAGGTACGCCAGGATCTCGGCGCGCGGCGCGAACTGACGCGACCAATTCGGGTTCGGCTCGAACGAGAACGAGTAAAGGTGCGACTCGACGTCGCACGCGACGCCCGGGTAGTGGTTGTCGCGCCACACGCCGCCGACTCCGCTCGCTTGCTCGAGGATCGTGAAGTCGTCGATGCCCGCCTGCTTGAGGCGAATGGCCATTCCGAGCCCGGCGAAGCCAGTACCGATGATCAAGACGTGGTTGTTCATCTGATGCTCCGGGCTACGAGACGCGAGAGAGGCGAGGCGGGAGTGCCTAGTTCACTAGCTTGATTTGCTATTGAACCAAAGTCAATATGCGCGCCGCCCATTCGGTCCAGCGATGCTGCTACCTTGATCGTTGCTGCGTCAGGGCGCGGCTCCGAGGGAGGAACGATGGACGCGCGCCGTTTGGTTCTAGGCATTCTCGCGTTCGTGTGTGCCGGGCTTCTGCCGCGCGCCGCGACCGCTTCGACGGGTGTCTGCGATTCGAATCCGCCGACGACGACCACCGCATGCATCAACGCGATTCAAGCGAGCGGCGGCGTCGTCAACGACATCTTCCGCGACTCGATGGGGCGGACCGGACCGCAGCTGACGCTCTTCGGCAAAGTCGTGAACATCTATCCGGGCTGCACGACGATGAACTGCGCCGGGTGCAATCCCGGTACGTCGAACCCGCCCTACGACTGCCCCGGGCAGTACACGTGCGCCTCCGGGACGTGCACGCCGACGACGGTCGCGACCGGCGTCAACGCGCTCGATCGCATGTGGGGACACCCGTGCCGCCTCGCCGATCACACGCTCGTGAACGGCTGCCCGAAGTTCAACGGGAACTGCATCGCGGACGGTACCGGCGGAGCCTACTTCCCGTGGGAGAGCCTCGTCTTCGATCTCGGCGGGCCGTCGAACCAGGTCGCGATCTTCGCCGAGAACGATCACGGACCGCAGCCGTGCGAGTCGGCGGAGTACACGGTCTTTCTCACCGACGACTTCAACTCGCGCGACATCATCCTCAACCCGACGACCAACGGCGCCGATCCGCACAAGTGGAACCGCGCCGTCCTCAAGAAGATCTTCACCAAGGGGTTCGTCGAGGTGCGCGCGCCGGATCCCGTCGGTCGCGCGGCGTGCGGCGACACCCCGCAATACGCGGTCGAAGAAGACTCGATGGTCACGGTCTACGGCCTGCCGTGCGGGATCAACTTCCGCTACGCCGCGGTCGTCGCCGGCAACGACGGGCTCGACTTTCCCGCGTGCGATTTCCAGTCGAGCGAGGCCGAGCTCGACGCCGTCGCCGGCCTCACCGAGAACGGCACCGGCGTCTGCCCGGACGCCGACGGCGATACGTATGTAGACTGCAACTGTCCCGGCGCGCCGCCGATCTGCGACTGCGACGACGCCGATCCGAACACGCACCCGAACGCGCCCGAGGCGTGCGACGCGAACAAAGACTTCAACTGCAACGGGCATCACCCCGAGGTGTGTCCGGTCGGGCTCCAGTGCAACGCGAGCATCTGCATTCCTCCGTGCAGCGGACCGGAAGCGTTCTGCCCCGCGGGCTCGACGTGCCAGAACGTCGACGGCGGCGCGCGACTCTGCGTTCCCACCGACTGCACCGTCGGCGGCTGCCCGCCCGGATCGACGTGCGACGCGGTGACGAAGAAGTGCGTGCCGAGCTGCAACGGGAACGTCGTCTGCCCGCACGGACTGAAATGCGTCGGCGGCGAGTGCGTCGATCCTTGCCGTGACGTCCGTTGCTCGTCCGGCTTCACGTGTGTCGACGGAACGTGCACGCCGCCGTGCGCGTGCTTCGTCGGCGACGTCGGATGCACCGCGCCCAACAAATGCGATCGACCCACCGACGGTGGAGTCGGATCGAACCTGTGCGTGCCGCAGAGCTGCGTCGGCGTCACGTGCTCGCAGAGCAAGCACTGCGAAGCGGACGCCGGATGCGTCGGCTACTGCGACGGCGTGAAGTGCCCGGCGGGCGAAGTGTGCATCCCGCCGGCCGCGGGTGACGGCGGCGCGTCTTACGGATGCGTGAACCTGTGCGCGGGCGTCATGTGCCCGAGCGGGACGAAGTGCGATCCGTCCGACGGCGTCTGCCGATCGACGGGAGGCGACGGCGGTCTCATGTTCCCGGACGGCGCGGCGAGCGACGACGGTGGCGGCGTCGACGTCGACGGCGCGCCGGGCTCCGATTTCAACCATCCCGACAACGGAAACGATTCCGGGTGCGGATGCGCGGTGCTCGGTGACGCGAGCGATACATCGTTCGCGTTCGCAATGTTCGGGGCGCTCGGACTCGTCGGCGCGCTGTTCGCTCGACGCCGAAGACGCTAACGATTTCTTGCACATGCGTCTGAGACGCACGGGATAGTGGTGCAGCGCGTCATCGTGTCGCATCTTACGCGGCCACGATGACGCTGCCGCACCGACAAGGCCTCTACGATCCGCGCAACGAGCACGACGCGTGCGGGCTCGGCTTCGTTGCTGAGCTTCGCCATCAACCGTCGTACGACGTCATTCGCAAGGCGCTCGAGATCCTGCGTCGTCTCTCGCATCGCGGCGCCGCGGGCGCGGATCCGTTCACCGGCGACGGCGCGGGCATCTTGCTTCAGCTCCCGCACGCTTTCTTCGCGCGCGCGCTCGAGCGACGTGGCGTCGAGCTCCCCAACGCGGGCGACTACGGCGTCGCGCAGGCGTTCCTCTCGCGCGATCCGGATCGCCGCGCGGCGCAGATGCGCACGCTCGAGAGCGCGGTTCGCTATCACAACCAAAAGGTCATCGGATGGCGCGACGTGCCGATCGACGCGGACGCGGTCGGTCCGCTCGCGCGCGCGAGCATGCCGGTGTTCCGTCAGCTCTTCATCGGACGCATGTGCCCGGTGCCGGCGTTCGAGCGGACGCTCTTCATGATCCGCAAGCGCGCGGGCCGTCTCGCGAACGCGGCGAGCGTCGGCGATTTCTATCTCGCGAGCTGCTCGTCGAAGACCGTCGTCTACAAAGGGCTCGCGCTTCCGGAGAAGCTCGACGCGTTCTATGCGGATCTTCGCGACGACGAGATGAAGTCGTCGCTCGCGCTCGTGCACTCGCGCTTCAGCACGAACACGTTCCCGACGTGGGATCGCGCGCATCCATATCGGCGCATCGCGCACAACGGCGAGATCAACACGCTGCGCGGAAACCAGAACTGGATGGCGGCGCGCGAGTCGATGCTCGCGAGCGACGCGTTCGCCGAGCACCTTGCCGACTTCAAACCGATCATTCGTCCGGGCGGGAGCGACTCCGCGTCGCTCGACAACGTCGTCGATTTTCTCGTCGCGGGCGGGCGATCGCTTCCGCACGTCATGATGATGCTCGTGCCCGAAGCGTGGGCGACGCAATCCGAGCGAAGCCAACACGTCGACGCGAAGCGCGCGTTTTACGAGTACCACGCGGCGCTCGTCGAGCCGTGGGACGGGCCGGCGGCGCTGATGTTCACCGACGGGACGCTCATCGGCGCGACGCTCGATCGCAACGGGCTTCGTCCGGCGAAGTACGTCGTGACGTCGGGCGGGCTCGTCGTGATGGCGAGCGAGCTCGGCGTGCTCGATTTCGATCCGGAGGAGATCGTCGAGAAGGGGCGGCTCCAGCCTGGGAAGATGTTCCTCGTCGATACCGCGCAAGGTCGCATCGTCGGTGACGAAGAGATCAAAGCCGAGGTCTCGTCGCAGCATCCGTATGCGGCGTGGGTCGCCGAGAACAAGATCGATCTCGCGACCTTGCCGCAAGTGCCGAGGCTTCCCTTGGCGTCGATGGGACGCGAAGAGCGCGCGCGGCTCGAGCGTGCGTTCGGGTACACGCGCGAAGAGGTGAAGCTCCTCGTCGCGGCGATGGCCGAGAACGGTGAAGAGCCGACCGGGAGCATGGGGAACGACGCGGCGCTCGCGGTGCTGAGCGATCGACCGAACCTTCTGTTCCGGTATTTCAAGCAGCAGTTCGCGCAGGTGACGAACCCGCCGATCGATCCGATTCGCGAAGAGCTCGTCATGTCGCTGGTGAGCTGCGTCGGTGGCGAAGGGAATCTTCTCGAGCAGACGCCGCGGCAAGCGCGCCTCCTCGAGCTGCCGCATCCAATCCTCACGAGCGATCAGATCGCGCAGCTGAAGCGCGGCGTCGCGGATGATTTTCGGTGCGCGACGTTGTCGACGGTGTTCGAGACGGCGAACGGCGCACCGGGTGAAGCGCTCGCGACGGCGCTCGATCGTTTGTGCGCGGACGCGGCGCGCGCGGTCGACGAAGGGCACAGCATCCTCGTCTTGAGCGATCGCGATGTCGACGCGGAGCACGTCGCGATCCCGAGTCTCCTCGCGATCGGCGCCGTGCATCACTCGCTCATTCGTTCGGGGCGGCGCATGCGCGCGGGGCTCGTCGTCGAGTCGGCCGAGCCGCGCGAGGTCGCGGACATCGCGCTCCTCATCGGATACGGCGCGGGCGCGGTCTGTCCGTACCTCGCGCTCGAATCGGCGGCGGAACTGGCGCGCGCGAACGAGCTCGGTGCTGTAACCGATGCGGCGACGGCGCAGAAGAACTACGTGAAGGCGCTCTGCAAAGGGCTGCTGAAGATTTTGTCGAAGATGGGGATCTCGACGATGTCGAGCTACCACGGCGCGCAGATCTTCGAGGCGATCGGGATCGACGACGGCGTGATCGAGCGGTACTTCACCGGGACGTCGTCGCGCCTCGGCGGGATCGGTCTCGAAGAGATCGCGAAGGACGCGCTCGCGCGGCACGCGGCGGGATTCGGCGTCGAGAACGCGGACGCAGATCTCGATGTCGGCGGCGTGTATGCGTGGCGAGCGAACGGCGAGAAGCATCTGTGGACGCCGCAGTCGGTCGCGGCGCTGCAAAAGGCGGTGCGCCTCGAGGACGCGCGCTCGTACGACGAGTACGCGAAGATCATCAACGATCAGCGCGATCGTCCGGTGACGTTGCGCGCGCTCTGGGATTTCACACCGGTCGGCGCGCCTGTCGCGATTGAAGAGGTCGAGCCCGCGGCGAAGATCGTCCGGCGCTTCTGCACCGGTGCGATGAGCTTTGGCAGCATCAGCAAAGAGGCGCACGAGAACCTCGCGGTCGCGATGAACCGCATCGGCGGCAAGAGCAACACCGGCGAAGGGGGCGAAGACGCGGCGCGCTTCGTCAAAGACGCGAACGGCGACTCGAAGCGGAGCGCGATCAAGCAGGTCGCATCCGCGCGCTTCGGCGTCACGACGAGCTACCTCGTCAACGCCGACGAGCTCCAGATCAAGATCGCGCACGGCGCGAAGCCGGGCGAAGGCGGACAGCTCCCGGGACACAAAGTCGACGACGTCATCGCGCGCGTGCGCCACTCGACGCCGGGCGTGACACTCATCTCGCCGCCGCCGCATCACGACATCTATTCGATCGAAGATCTCGCGCAGCTCATCTTCGATTTGAAGAACGTCGCGCCGAAGGCGAAGGTCAGCGTCAAGCTCGTCAGCGAGTCGGGCGTCGGGACGATCGCGGCGGGCGTCGCGAAGGCGCACGCGGACGGGATCACGATCGCGGGGCACGACGGCGGTACGGGCGCGTCGCCGCTGTCGTCGATTCAGCACGCGGGGACGCCGTGGGAGCTCGGGCTCGCGGAGACGCAGCAGGTGCTCGTGCTCAACGGGCTTCGCGGGCGCGTGCGCGTGCAAGTCGATGGACAACTGAAGACGGGGCGCGACGTGGCGTTCGCGGCGTTGCTCGGCGCCGAAGAGTTCGGTTTCGCGACCGCGCCGCTCGTCGCGAGCGGCTGCGTGATGATGCGAAAGTGCCACCTCAACACGTGCCCGGTCGGCGTCGCGACGCAAGATCCGGTGCTGCGCGCGCGCTTCAAAGGAACGCCCGAGCACGTCATCAACTTTTTCTTCTTCGTCGCCGAAGAGCTCCGTCAGATCATGGCGCGCCTCGGATTCAAGACGCTCGACGAGATGGTCGGACGCACCGACTGCGTGCGCCTGCGCGACGACATCGCCCAACCGAAGGCCAAGCTGCTCGATTTTTCCGACGTGCTGCGCGCTCCGGATCTCGAGAGCGGTCGCGCGCTCCGCTGCATCGAAGGGCAGGCGTACGCGCTCGACGGCGTGCTCGACGAGACGCTCATCGAAGCGGCGCGTCTCAGCCTCAAGTACCGCGAGCCGACGACGATGCAGATTTCTATTTTCAACAAGGATCGCGCGTTCGGCGCGATGCTCGCGGGCGAGATCGCGCGACGTCACGGCGCGGACGGATTGGCCGAAGGGACGATCGCGATCGAAGCGACCGGCACCGCGGGGCAGAGCTTCGGCGCGTTCGCGGTCAGCGGCACGCTCATCGTCCTCGAGGGCGACGCGAACGATTACGTCGGCAAAGGATTGTCCGGCGGCGTCCTTGCGATTCGACCGCCGACGCGCGCGCGCTTTCGCGCGGATCAAAACGTCATCGCGGGGAACACGGTCTTGTACGGCGCGACGAGCGGGAAAGCGTTCTTCGCGGGGCGCGCGGGCGAACGCTTCGCCGTGCGCAACAGCGGCGCGATCGCCGTCGTCGAAGGGATCGGCGATCACGGGTGCGAGTACATGACGGGCGGCGAGGTCGTCGTCCTCGGATCGACGGGGCGGAACTTCGGCGCGGGGATGAGCGGCGGATTCGCGTACGTGTACGACGAGGATGGGCGCTTCGCGACTCGGTGCAACGCGGCGATGATCGAGCTCGGCCCGCTCGCCGACGAGGACGCCGAGCGCGTGAGCACGCTCGTCCGCGAGCACGTCGCGCACACGCGCAGCGAAAAGGGGACGCATCTCCTCGCGACGTGGGCGACGGCGCGCGGTCGCTTCGTCAAGGTGACGCCGCTCGAGCTGAAGAAGATCATCGCCGCGCGCGGCAAGAAGCTCGAGGTCCTTCATGGGTGATCCGCGCGGATTCCTGAAGGTCGAGCGCGCGAAGGAAGAAGAGCGCGCGGTCGACGAGCGCGTCCGCGATTGGCGCGAGCTCGTGATCCCTGCCGCCGACGAAGACGTGCGCGGACAAGCGTCGCGCTGCATGGACTGCGGCATTCCGTTTTGTCATCAGGGATGCCCGCTCGGGAACCTGATCCCGGAGTGGAACGATCTCGTTTACCGCGGGCGCATCGACGAAGCGGTCGCGCGGCTTCACGCGACGAATAACTTTCCCGAGGTGACGGGGCGCGTTTGCCCGGCGCCGTGCGAGTCGTCGTGCGTCCTCAAGATCGAAGAGACGCCGGTCAGCATCAAGACCATCGAGCGTACGATCGCCGACTACGCGATCTCGCACGACATGCTCGCGCCGCGCGTCGCGCGTTCGAAGAGCGGACGGCGTGTCGCAGTGATCGGTTCTGGTCCCGCGGGGCTCGCGGCGGCGCAGCAGCTCGCGCGCGCCGGACACGACGTGACGCTCTTCGAGCGGGACGATCGGGTCGGCGGGCTTCTTCGCTACGGCATCCCCGACTTCAAGATGGAAAAGGGGATCTTGGATCTTCGCGCCGAGCAGATGTCCGCGGAGGGGGTTCGGATCCGAACGGGCGTCGCGGTCGGTATCGACATGACGGGTGACGAGCTCCGTCGCGACTTCGACGCGATCGTCGTCGCGATCGGCGCGCGACGTCCGCGTGATCTCGCGATCCCCGGTCGCGAACTCGCAGGCGTTCATTTCGCGATGGAATTTCTCGAGCAACAGAACCGCCGCGTCGCGGGCGACACGGTCGAGGAATCGACCGCGCTCCTCGCCGGCGGAAAGCACGTCGTCGTCATCGGCGGCGGCGACACCGGCAGCGATTGCATCGGAACTTCGCTGCGCCAAGGCGCGGCGAGCGTCACGCAGATCGAGCTGATGCCGCAGCCTCCGCTCGTTCGCATGCCGCAAAATCCGTGGCCCGAGTGGCCGCTCGTCCTTCGCACGTCGTCGTCGCAAGCCGAAGGTGCCGAGCGCGACTGGGCGGTGTCGACCAAAGCTTTCGGCGGCGACAACGGAAAGCTCACGCACCTCGAAGCGATTCGTGTGCGGCTCGATGCGGGGAAGATGCACGAGATCGAAGGGAGCGCGTTTCGGATTCCGTGCGAGCTCGCGCTCCTCGCGATGGGCTTCGTCGGCGCGGAGCAAGGGTCGCTCCTCGACGCGCTCGGGCTCGCGACCAACGCGCGCGGCAACATCGTCGCGGCGCCCGAGCGCGGCGTCTTCGTCGCGGGCGACGCATCGCGCGGGCAATCGCTCGTCGTCTGGGCGATCGCAGAAGGCCGACGCGCGGCTGCGGACGTCGACGCGTACTTGCGATCGGCAGCGCGCAAGAGCGCGTAGTACGCTCGTCTCGGTGAGCGAAGGGCCGCCGCAAAATTCCATCGCGGACAAGATCGCCGCGCGGCTCGCACGTTACCTGGGGCCGCACACGGGTCGCGTCGCCGTGAAGACATTCGCGCAAAAGGCGCTCGGGCGAGGACCGGAGACGCTGACGCTCGAAGACGTTCCGAAGTTGCAACAGGCGCTTCGCCCGATGCTTCGCACGTTCGTCGGACGCGCCCATTGCGAGATCGTGCTGACGCAAATCGCGCGGGAGCTCGGGCTATGAAGTACCGCACGCTGTCGGTCCTTCCGTTCGCGTGGGCAGCGCTCTTCCTCGTCGCGGCGATCCTAGCGAGCGACGCCAGCTTCGCGACGGTGGTCCGCGTCGAGATCGAGAGCGCGAAGGTGCTGTCGCTCGTCGGCGCGCTCCTCGCGACGTTCGCGTTCGATCGAGGCGACTACTTACGACGCGGTTGGGGCCTTACGTCGGTCTGCTCCGCGCTCCTCTTGCTGCGCGACGCGGCGCTCGCGCCGGGGATTCCGGCGACGATGCTCGGCGTGCCGACGGTCGCGTGGGGTGGTGTCGTGATCGTCACGGCGAACTTGGTGTCGATTGCGGGGGTCGTCGTCCTCGCGCGCACGTGGACGGTCGCGGGACTCGAGCCGATCGAGTCGAAGGTCACGCGGCGCTCGGTCATCGTCGTAGCGATGCTCGTGGCGATCGTCGTGTCGGGGCCGGCGCTTCTCGGCGACGCGCGCGCGGTCGGTCGTGGTCAGCTCGACGCGCTCGTGAGCATGTTGTCGGACGTCGCCGACGCGGTGTCGCTCGTCGTGATCGCGCCCGTGTTGTTGACCGCGCTTGCGCTCCGCGGCGGCGTGCTGACGTGGCCGTGGGGACTGCTGACCGCGAGCCTCCTCTTCTGGCTCGCGTACGACGCCGGCGTCGGTCTGCGCAACGCGTTCGAAGCGACGTCGGCCGCCGCGACCGTCGCGATCGAAGCGTGCCGCGGCATCGCCCTCCTCTTCGGTTTCTCCTCGGGCGTCGCGCAGGCTCTCGCCGTGACCGAGCGCGACGCGACGATCCCGCCGGAATGAGGTGTATTCTGCAATGATGACGGACGATCCGCGCGCGGCCTCCGCCGAGAAACCCGCGGTCACGCGCATCACGGAGCGCGACGTCTCGGAGTCGTCCGCGACCGACACGTCGCTCGCGCAGAGCGGCGCGATCGAGCGGCAGGAGCACGCGGCCGACGTGGCGCGAATGCGCGCCGTGCTCGTCGTCGCGCTGCCGATGTGGGTCGCGTGCGTCGTCGTCGATTGGAGCATCGTTCGTTTCATCGAGAAGACCGACATCGCGTACTTCTGGTCGCTTCGCGGAATCCACACCGTCGTCATCGCGCTCGCGCTCGCGCGTCTACTGCGAGCCCCGGATCCGTCGCCCGGCGCGTTGCGATTCCTCGACATGGCCGTGTACGCGGGCGGCACCGCGATCATCTCGCTGATGAGCCTCCGCTACCTCGGCATCACCAGCCCGTACGCCGCCGCGGTCTGATGCGTCGTCGTCGGGCGCGGCATCGCGTTGCCGACGCATTGGCGTCGCGGCGTCGTCTTCATGGCGATCCCCACGTTGATGTATCCGGTCATCGTGCTCGCCTCGTCGTTCGTGTTGCCGCGCATCGCCGCGCAGCTACGCGATCCGACGGCGCTCACTATCTTCGCGCACGCGGGCGAAGACGTCGACGCGCGCTCGGACGTGTACGCGCTCGGCGCGGTTTTGTATTTCACGTTGACGGGCGGGCCGCCGTTCGACGGGAAGAGCACTGCGGCGATTTTGATGGCGCACATGCGCGACGCGGTCGTGCCGCCGTCGCTGCGGAGCAAGCGTCCTGTGCCGCGCGATCTCGACGACATCGTCACGCGGTGTCTCGAAAAGGAGCCGTCGGCGCGCTATCCGTCGGCCGCGGAGCTCGCCGATGCGCTCGCGGCGTGCTCGGTCGCGGGGCATTGGTCACCGACGATGAACGACGTCCCACCGTCGAGCGTCGGCGACGCGACGCACGAGGACGCGAAGACGATCACGAGCTCACCGCCGCGCGGCGCTGCGTCGGGCTAGATCAAGGCTCCCAGCGCGCGCCGGTCTCGCAGCTCACGTGGTGCATCGAGATGCGCTCGCGCGAGACGTCCATTACGCCAAAGACGATCGGAAGCTCGAAGCGACGCGGGCCGATCGATCCGGGGTTCATCACCACGAGGCCTTTGTCGCGCCCCATGAACGGCACGTGCGAGTGGCCGCACACGACGATGCTCGCGTGTTCGGCGTGCGCGAGCTTCGCGACGTCGCCGCGCAGCTTGGGGCCGTAGACCGCGATGTGGAAGAGGAGGAGCGTGACGAGTGAGCCGTCGTCGTCGCGGAGATCGATCGTCACCGCGTCGGGGAGGCCGGGTGCGTGCGCGTCGATGTTCCCGCGGATCGCGGTGAGCGGCGCGAGCGCGGCGAGTCCGTCGAGGACGCCGAGATCGCCGATGTCGCCCGCGTGGAGAATGTGATCGGGGCGCTGCGCGGCGATGTGCGCGTGGCTGTCGGGATGCGGATGACCGTGCGTATCCGCGACGAGGACGAGGCGGAGTTTGCCCTCCGGACGCAGTCGAATCGCTTCGCGCGTGTGCGTCAGCTTCGGGGCTCGTTGGGGGCGGGGCATCGTTGGGTACGCGCTGTGCTTTGCGTGGGGGCCGCGGAACATCTTATCGCGCGGGTCGCCCGATTCATCGACGGACTCGCGCGGCGAAGGAGAAGAGACCATGACTTGGAGATCCTGGCGGAGTATCGGAACGGTTACGATCGTCCTCGCGGCGCCTGCGTGCTCGGGCGAGTCGCCGACGACGGGCGCGTTGGGGCACACGACGGCGAGTGCGGCGTGCGCTCCGAGCGATCAAGCGTGCGCGTTCGCTGGGCTCGACGCGCCGCTCGCGGTGGGCGCGAAGCTGCCTCTGTCGGTCGACGTGACGGCGAAGGGATTCAGCGCGCCGCCGTTGACGCTCGCGTCGGCGAACGTTCGCGTCTTCGACGTGCAAGGGCACACGGCGATCGGCAAGGCGCCCGGCTTCGCCAGTCTCCTCGTCTTCACGCCCGAGACGCTCGTGATCGACTTCGTCACGCTCTCCGTCGAGAAGCCGACGGAGCTCCGCGTTCATCGGATGACAAAGGATGGCGCGGTCGAAGCCCTCCCGATGCCGACGAAGATTCAGCTCCTCGTCGGCGACGATGTGAGCTTCAGCGTGCGTCCGTACTTCGGCGAGCGCCATCTCCTCGGCGACATCGACGCTACGTGGAGCGCGGACGACGCGCTCGTGAAGCTCGTCGACAGCGGCACGCCGGCGGGGCATCGCGTCGTCGCGAGGAGCTCGGGGACGACGACGCTCCATGCGGCCGCGCTCGGGCTCGAAGCGAAGCTCACGTTGGAGGTGCTGCAGTGAAGCGCTTCGCGTTCGCGCTGCTCGCGCTCGGTCCGCTCGTCGGGTGCGCGAAGCCGCACTTCGACACGATCACGTCCGCGCCGCCCGGCGCCGTGGCCGAGTACCACGAAGACTCGAACGACAACCGGTGGATCGACGTGACCGAAGGGACCGCCGTCGGCATCTCGTGCGAGGACAAGAGCAAGAGCCCGTGCGGATACGACGGGACGTTCGTCGCCGACGCGTCGATCGCGAGCGTGTACCACGGCTACTCCGACTTCGAGGACGTGTCGAAGTACTACGCCAACCCGAACAACGCGTCGGCGAAGACGATCATGGTCGTCGTCGGGCTCGCGGTCGGCTCGACGACGCTTCGCGTGCGCACGGGGCGCGGCGACTACAACGTGACGGTCAACGTGAAGCCGGCTCCGAGCCGGACCTGACGCGGCTCGCGCGCGGGCAGTGCTACGCTCGCGCGCGATGGTGACGACGAGCGCGCTGGCTTCGACCGATCGCCGCACGCCGCTGCTGTTCGACGCGTTTCCCGATCTCGCGAAGGCGGTGCCGTGGATGCCGCTCGCCAACGTGCCGACGCGCGTCGATTCGTGCGACGCGATCGCGCCGTGGCTCGGACGCAGCGGGATCTTCATGAAGCGCGACGATCTGGTGTCGACGCTGTACGGCGGAAACAAAGTGCGTCGCTACGAGTTCGTCCTCGCCGACGCGAAGGCGAAGGGGGCGCGTCGCATCGTCACGGTCGGTGGCCTCGCGTCGACGCAGGTCATGGCGACCGCGCTGTTCGGGCGCGCGCTCGGGTTCTCGGTGTGCGCCGTGCTGTTCGATCAGCCGCTGACGGAGTTCGCGCGCGACGCGGTCTTCGGTTTCGTCGGAGCGGGCGCCGAGATCATCTATGGCGGCGGGTACGTGATGACGGCAGTGCGTGCGTTTCGCGCGTATCGCCGCGAGCCAGGGAGCTATTTCATCATGCCCGGCGCCGCGAACGCGCTCGCGAACCTCGGCTACATCGACGCGATGCTCGAGCTCGCGCAGCAGGTCGAGCGCGGCGAGCTCCCGAGGCCCGACGCGATCGTGCTGCCGACCGGCAGCTCCGGCACGCTCGCAGCGCTCGCCCTCGGCGCCGCATGGCTCGGCTGGGACAC
>JBBQXV010000092.1:0-29323 GCA_038209335.1 Polyangiales bacterium
GCTCATCAAGCTCGCGCAGCAGCTCGGCGTCGACTTGAGCTCGTTCGGGACCGACGAGGACGCGCGCCTCGTCTCGGATCTCCTCGAGGTCTTCGCGGATCCGCTTTTCGAGGGACACGGCCTCACGTCGACCGACGTCCGCGAGATGTCGTCGAGCAGCCCGTCGACGGCGCGCGCGGTGCTCGCGCTCTATCGCTCGTACCAGGCGTCGCGCGAAGCCGGCGAGTCGCTCGCGTCGCGCGTCGCGGACGGCGAAGAGGGGGCGACCGGCGTCGATCGATCGCAGCTCCCGTCCGAAGAGGTCAGCGACTTGATCCAGAAGCGCATGAACCATTTTCCGGAGCTCGAAGAGGGCGCAGAAGAATTGTGGAAGAAGGCGCGCCTCGATCACGAAGAGCCGTACCCGGGGCTCGTGCGCTACTTGGAGAAGGCGCACGGCGTTCACGTGCGGATCGCGAAGTGGGGCGCGGAGCGCGGGATCGTGCGTCGGTACGATCCAGAGCGAAAATCGCTGACGTTGAGCGAGCTCTTGCCGACGCGCGCGCGCACGTTTCAGCTCGCGTACCAAGCGGCGCTCCTTACCCAGAGCGCGAAGCTCGATCGCATCGTCGAGAGCGAGCCGCACATCACGACCGACGAGTCGCGCGCGCTCGGCCGCGTCGCGCTCGCAAATTATTTCGCCGGCGCGGTGCTCATGCCGTACGCGACGTTCCTGCAAGCCGCGCGCGAAGAGCGGTACGACATCGACGTCATCGGCCGGCGATTCCGCGTCGGCTTCGAGCAGGTCTGCCATCGCTTCACGACGCTGCGACGTCCCGGCGCCGAGGGGGTCCCCTTCCACATGATCCGGATCGACGTCGCCGGAAACATCAGCAAGCGCTTCAGCGCGTCGGGCATTCGCTTCGCGCGTTTCAGCGGCGCGTGCCCGCGATGGAACATCTTCGCCGCGTTCATGACGCCGGGGATGATCCGCATCCAGCTGTCGCGCATGCCCGACGGGAACGCGTTCTTCTGCATCGCGCGCACGATCCACAAAGACTCGGGCGGCTATCACTCGCAGCAGCCGGTGCAGGCGATCGGGCTCGGGTGCCAGGTGCAGTTCGCGAAGGAGATGGTCTATTCGGACGGCGTCGATCTCGACAACCCGGAGCTCGCGACCCCGGTCGGCGTCACCTGCCGGCTCTGCGAGCGGACGGATTGCGAGCAGCGCGCGTTTCCGTCGCTGCGGCATCCGCTGCAGGTCGACGAAAATGTACGAGGGGTTTCGCTCTATTCGCCGGCCGGACCGGCGCTTCGCGTCCTCCCATAAAAGTTGACGCACGTTCGTCAGCGACGGCTCTGCCGCGCCGTGCATCTCAGCCACCGCGGTGTATTGTGCGCGCGCTCGACCCATGAACGACCAGCTGTCCGCCGATCTCGCCTCGCTCCGCATTTCGCGTGACGAGCCACCCCCGCCTCGCCGTCTCGGACGCGTGGCGCGCTGGCTCGCCGCGCTCGCCGTGCTCGGGCTCGCCGCGTTCGCCGTACGCACGTGGGCCATCCCGTACGCCGAGGGGAAGATTTTCAAGACCGAGGTGAGCGTCACCGAGGTGACGATGGTCTCGCCTGCGCAAGCGACGGTCGATCTCACGGCGACCGGCTATGTCGTGCCGCAAATCGTGGCCAAGGTCGGCGCCAAGCTGGTCGGGCGCATCACCAAGGTGAACATCAAAGAGGGAGTCACGGTCAAAGCCGGGCAGATCCTCTTCGAGCTCGATCCCGCGGATCAAAAGAGCGCGGTCGTGTCGGCGCAAGCGCGCGTCGCGGCGGCGCGTGCGCGTGCGGCCACAGTGCGCGCGCGGATCCAGGTGGCCAAGGCCAACGTCGCCGAGATCAACCAGCAGTGGGAGCGCGAGAAGCGCCTCGTCGCGTCGGGCGCGGTGTCGCCCGCGACGGCCGACGATCTCGGCGCGCGCGTGAAGGCGCTTCAAGAGCAAGTGCGCGCGGCGGAAGCCGAGGCGGGTGCGGCCGACGCCGAAGCCAACGCGGCGCAGGCCGAGGTCAACGCGCTCGTCGTCAACCTCGGCAACATGACGATCCCATCGCCGATGGACGGCACTGCCGTCACCAAGCCGGCCGAGGTCGGTGACGTCGTGACGATCAACTCGACGCTCGTCGAGCTCGCCGACTTCGCGTCGCTCCTCATCGAGGTCGACGTCCCCGAGGCACGCATGGGCCTCGTGAAGAAGGGCGGCCCGTGCGAGATCGTCCTCGACGCATTTCCCGACAAGCGCCAACGCGGTGAGGTCGTCGAGGTCAGCCCGCGCCTCAATCGCGCGAAGGCGAGCGGCACAGTGAAGGTGAAGTTTGTCGACCCTTCCGTCGGCGCGCTCCCGGAGATGGCCGCGCGCGTCAGCTTCCTCGCCAAGGCGCTCGACGTCGCCGAGCTGAAGCAGCCGCCGAAGAAGGTGATTCCGGCCAGCGCGGTGATCGAGCGGTCCGGGGCAAAGGTCGCGTTCGTCCTCGACAACGGAAAAGCGCGCATGGTCACGCTCACGCTCGGACCGCCTTTTGCGGGCGGGTTCGAGCTCATCGACGGCCCGCCGTCGGGCGCGAAGGTCATCAAGGATCCGCCGGCGTCGCTCGCGGATGGTCAGCCTGTGAAGGAGAAGGGTGAGTCATGAGCATCGAGGTTTCCGAGTCCGCAGGCGGAGCGACGTACCGTGAAAACGCCGAGGCGCTCATTCGCCTCCGCGGCGTCGGCAAGACGTACGAGCGAGGCGGCGAGAAGCTGAAGATCCTCGACGGCCTCAACCTCGATGTGCCGAAGGGCTCGTTCGAAGCGTTGATGGGGCCGTCCGGCTCCGGCAAGTCGACGCTCCTCAACTTGATCGCGGGGCTCGATCGCCCGACGACGGGCACACTCGAGATCGACGGCAAGCGCCTCGATCAAATGAGCGACGGCGAGCTGGCCAAGTGGCGCGCCAACACGATCGGCTTCGTCTTCCAAAGCTACAATTTACTCCCGGTCCTCACCGCGATCGAGAACGTCGAGCTCCCGCTCCTCCTCACCAACGTCGCGTCGAGCGAGCGTCGCAAGCGCGCGCAGACCGCGCTCCGCGTCGTCGGCCTCGAAGATCGCATGACGCACTACCCGCGGCAGCTCTCCGGCGGGCAAGAGCAGCGCGTCGCGATCGCGCGCGCGATCGTCAACGATCCGAAGATCATCGTCGGCGACGAGCCCACGGGAGATCTCGATCGCCACAGCGCCGACGAGATCCTGAACCTGCTCCAGAAGCTCAACAAAGAGCTCGGCAAGACGATCATCATGGTCACGCACGATCCGGCCGCCGCCGAGCGCGCGACGCTCGTCCGCCACCTCGACAAGGGCGCGCTCAAATGACCCTCACGTCGCTCGCCGCGCGCAACATCTTCCGGAACAAGTTCCGAACTGTGCTCACGGTGCTCGGCGTCGCCGTGGCGATCCTCACGTTCATCTTGCTGCGCACCGTGCTCAACGCGTGGGGCCGCGGCGCCGAGTTCGCCGCGAAGGACCGCATCGTCACGCGAAACAAAGTCACGTTCGTCATCCCGCTCCCCAAGCGCTACATCGACGAGGTGCGCCGCGCGCCTGGCGTGAAGCAGGCGACGTGGGCCAACTGGTTCGGCGGCAAGGATCCGAAGCACGACCGCGAATTTTTCGCGACGCTCGCGATCGACACCAAGTCGTACTTCGACGTGTTCGACGAGCTGTCGCTCCCGCCGGATCAAAAGGCGGCGTTCCTCGCGGATCGTCGCTCGGCCATCGTCGGCGACATGCTCGCGAAGAAGCTCGGATACAAGATCGGCGACAAGGTCACGCTCGAGAGCGGCATTTTCGGAAACGATCCGGCCAATCCGTGGACGTTCACCATCGCCGGCATCTACACGACGACGTCCAAGTCGGCCGACCGCTCGACGTTCATGTTCCATTGGGACTACCTGAACGAGGCGAGCCCGCTCCGCGCGCAAGACAAGATCGGGTGGATCACGAGCCGCGTCGAGAACGCGTCGGGCGCGGCCACGATCGCGACGCAGATCGACCAGATCTTCGACGACAAAGAAATGGCGACGTCGAGCGCGGACGAATACGCCTTCCGCAATTCGTTCCTCGCGGGCGTCTCCGCGATCTTGAAGGCGCTCAACGTCATCTCGGTCGTCATCCTCCTCATCATGATGCTCATCCTCGGCAACACGATCGCGATGGGCGTGCGCGAACGCACGAACGAGTACGGCGTTCTCCGCGCGCTCGGCTTCCGGCCGGGGCACATCGCGTGGTTCATCCTCGGCGAGGCGATGCTCACCGGGCTGCTCGGCGGCGCCGTCGGGCTCGCGATGGCATATCCGCTCATCGAAGGGGGAATGCGGCGCGCCATCGAAGAGAACATGGGGCAGTTCTTCCCGCACTTCGGCATCGCGCCCGAGGTCACCGTCGCGGCGTTCGCGCTCGCCGTCGTGCTCGGCGCGGCGGCCGCGATCTTCCCCGCTTACCAGGCCTCGCAGCTCAAGGTCGTCGACGCACTTCGGAGGGTCGCATGATCCCGGTCCGCTACAACATTCGCAGCCTCGCCGTTCGTCGCGCCACCACGGCGGCGACGGCGCTCGGGATCGCGCTCGTCGTCTTCGTGCTCGCGTCCGCGATGATGCTCGCCGCCGGGATCAAGAAGACGCTCTCGTCGTCCGGCCGCGCCGACAACGCGATCGTTCTCCGCAAAGGGAGCAACGCCGAGCTCGGCAGCGTGATCGAAGATCCCAGCGTCAACATCATCACCGCACAGCCCGGCGTGAAGAAGGACGGCACTGTGCCCATCGCCGTCGGCGAGGTCATCGTCGTCGCCGCGCTCGAGAAGATCGGCGCGGCCGGGATCACGAACGTGCAAATGCGCGGCGTGCCCGACAACGCGATGAAGTTTCGCCCCGAAATGAAGCTGATCGAAGGGACGATGCCGCGCCCCGGAAGCGCCGAGGTCATGATCGGCACGCGCATTCGCGGGCGCTTCAAGGGCCTCGAGCTCGGTCAGTCGTTCGACCTGAAGAAGAACCGGCCGGTCATGGTCGTCGGCATCTTCAGCGACGGCGGCTCGTCGTACGAGTCCGAGGTGTGGGTCGACCGCGACACGCTCAAGTCGGCATACGGCCGCGAAGGGATCGTCTCGTCCGTGCGCGTGCGCCTCGACTCGCCCGCCGCGTTCGACGGCTTCAAGGGCGCCATCGAGAGCGACAAGGCGCTCGGCTTCGATGCGATGCGCGAGACCGAGTACTTCGACAAGCAATCCGAAGGGACATCGATGCTCGTCGGCGGGCTCGGCACGCTCATCTCGGTCTTCTTCTCGATCGGCGCGATGATCGGCGCGATGATCACGATGTACGCCGCCGTCGCGAACCGTCAGCGCGAAATCGGCACGCTCCGCGCGCTCGGCTTCTCGCGCAGCAGCATCCTCTTCTCGTTCTTGCTCGAGTCGATCTCGCTCGCCATGCTCGGCGGCATCGTCGGAGTCATCGCGTCGATCGGCATGGGCGCGGTGAAGTTCTCGATGATGAACTTCTCGAGCTGGTCGGAGATCGTCTTCAGCTTCGATCCGACGCCGAAGATCATCATCACGGCGCTCGTCTTCGCGGCGGGGATGGGTTTGCTCGGCGGGTTCTTCCCGGCGATCCGCGCGGCGCGCATCTCGCCGGTCACGGCAATGCGCGGCGGCTGACGTTCCTCAGGTAGCGCGGCGGCGTCCCGCGGGGGGCGGCTTCATGATGACGGAGCGGACGTCGCCGCTGCTCTTCTTGCGCTGCTCGCAGAACGTGCGGAGGTTCGTCGCCTGGGCGTGGATCCGATCGAGTTGCTCGGGCGTCTCGGCCTCTTTGGCGTCCATCTCGAGCTCGCGCAGCTCGGCGATGTCGCGAGGAAGCGCCACGCCGCGAAGCTCGACGATCGCGACCTCGATGAACTCTACGACCTCGTCACGCTTCTCGAGCACGGTGTTCTCCTCCGCCCCCGCCACCCTTGGTAGCGCACAAACGGGCGGTCGGCGAGGCGAACGCTAAACTGTCACGAGATCCGACAGCCGTCACACGACGCTCACGAGAACGAGGAACGACAGCGGTGCGAGCTCGAGCGTCGCGCTCGGTCCAAACGTGCGCCGCCCCGCGTTCGCGGCGGCCGTCTCGGCGGAGTCGAGCACGACCTCCCAGCGCGCGCCCCACGCCGCGTCCGGCACGCGAAACGTCGAATCGTCGCGACGCGCCGACAAGATGATCAAGAACGACGCATCGCGGACCGGGCGCCCCTCCTCGTCGACGGCACCCGTCGATTCGCCGTCGAGAAAGAGACCGATCGTCGCGCTCTCGGCGTTCGCCCAGTCGTCGCCCGTCATCTCGCGCCCATCCGCGCGAAACCATCCGATGTCCTTCACCTGCCGCACGCCGACGCGCTGACCGGAGAAGAAGCTCCGCCGCCGAAACACAGGATGCTCTCGGCGGAGCGCGAGGAGCTGCTGCGTCCACGCGAGCAGCGCGCTCCCTCGCGCGTCGAGCTTCCAATCGATCCACGAGATCGCGTTGTCTTGGCAATACGCGTTGTTGTTCCCGCCTTGCGAGCGCCCCATCTCGTCGCCCATCGCTATCATCGGCACACCCTGCGACAGCACGAGCGTCGCCAACATGTTGCGCATCTGTCGCGCGCGCGTCGCTTCGATCTCAGCGTCGTCGGTCTCACCTTCGACGCCGCCGTTCCAGCTCGCGTTGTCGTCCGAGCCGTCGCGGTTCTCTTCGCCGTTCGCCTCGTTGTGTTTCTTCTCGTACGAGACGAGGTCGCGCAGCGTGAAGCCGTCGTGCGCCGTCACGAAGTTGATGCTCGCGTGCGGGCGCCGTCCGTCGTCGCCGAAGAGATCGCTCGATCCCGTCAGGCGATAGCCGAGATCCGGAATCGTGCGCCGATCGCCGGTCCAGAAGCGGCGCACGGTGTCTCGAAAGCGCCCGTTCCACTCGGACCACAGGATCGGAAAGTTTCCGACTTGGTAGCCGTCCGGACCGAGATCCCACGGCTCGGCGATGAGCTTGATGCGCGAGAGGATCGGATCTTGATGAACGATGTCGAAGAACGTCGCGAGCCGGTCGACTTGCGTCGCTTCGCGCCCCAGCGTCGACGCGAGATCGAAACGAAACCCGTCGACCTTCATCTCGGTCGCCCAATACCGAAGGCTGTCCATCATGAGCATCAGCGTCTGCGGATGGCTGACGTTGAGGCTGTTTCCGCAGCCGGTGAAGTCGACGTAGCGACTCGGGTCGCCGCGCTTCAACTGGTAGTACGTCCGGTTGTCGACGCCGCGGAGCGAGATCGTCGGCCCGACGTGATCGCCTTCGCACGAATGGTTGTAGACTACATCGAGGATCACTTCGATCCCGGCGCGGTGCAGCGCCTTCACCATCTTCTTGAACTCGTGCACTTGCGCGCCGGGCACGCAGGCGAAGCGTTGATCGGGCGCGAAGAACGCGAGCGTGCTGTAGCCCCAGTGGTTCGTGAGGCCGCGCGCGACCACCGCGGGCTCGTCCATGCGCTCGTGAACCGGCAAGAGCTCCACCGCCGTCACGCCGAGTCGCTTCAAGTGATCGATCGCCGCGGGTGAGCCGAGCCCGATGAACGTCCCGCGCTCTCGCTCGGGCACGCCCGGGTGCGCTTGCGTGAAGCCTTTGACGTGGAGCTCGTACACGACGGTCTGGTCCCACGGCACGTCAGGCGCGACGACGTCTTCCCAGTCGAACGGATCGTCGACGACGACGCTCTTGGGAACACCGGCCGCGTCGTCACGAACGTCGGGGCGCGATTCGTCGCCTGAAGCGAAGCCGAAGATCGCGCTCGTGTAGTCGACCTTGCCGACGAGCGCGCGCGCGTAGGGATCGACGAGGAGCTTGTTCGGGTTGAATCGATCGCCATGCTCGGGCGCGTACGGTCCGTGTACGCGGTACCCGTAGCGCTGACCCGGACGAACGCCGACGAGGTACCCGTGCCAGACGTGGTGCGTAGAGTGCGTGAGCGTGTGGCGCGTCTCGACGCCGCGATCGTCGAAGAGGCACAGCTCGACCAAGTCGGCGTGCTCGGAGAAGAGCGCGAAGTTGACGCCGGCGCCGTCGAAGGTCGCGCCGAGCGGGTGGAAGCGCCCTTGTCGCACCCGACGAGGCTATCAGTCGGCGCTACCGCCCGCTCTCTTCGACGAAGCGACGGATTTTTTCGAAGCGGACGGCGATCCGCGCGTCGCGTTCGAGATCCTCGATCGACGCGGGAAGGCGGTACGTCCAGTTGTCCGCGCCGACCGTGCCGGGCGTGTTGATCCGTTCGCGATCGCCGAGCAGCTCTTGCGCGAGGACGAGCGTCGTGTCCGAACCGGAACGAAAGAGCAGACGAAGGAGTGCTAGCGATCGCTCGTCGTCGGTCGCGTTGTCGTGGACGCCGGCGAAGCGCGTGAGCTCGCCGCGCTCGTCGGCGTTGAACTCGTCCCACCACGCGGTGACGGGCTGCGTGTCGTGCGTGCTCCAGGTCGCGACGCTCGACGCGGGGAACGCGGCGGGATCGCGGAAGCGGTGCTGATCGTCCTTCTCCCAAGGGATGACGCGGTAGCCGGGCGCGCCGAGCTCGCCGAGCGTCTCGCGAACGAACGGAGGAATGACGCCGAGATCTTCGGCGATCACCTTCGACCCGTTCGCCTCCTCCATGATCGCGCCGAGCACGCGTCGCCCGCGCGCGCGCTGCGCGTCGGTCCCCTCGGGATCGAAGCGCCCACGATCGCCCGGCTCGCGCTTCTTCACCCACTGCCGGAAATACCCGACGACGTGATCGAGGCGAAAGCGATCGTACAGCCGTGCGGCCTGACGCGTGCGCGCGCGGACCCATGCGAGATCGTCGGCTTCCATTGCGAGCCAGTTGTAAGGAGGGAGCCCCCAGTCCTGGCCATCGGGCGAGAACCCATCGGGCGGCGCGCCGAGCGACATGTGACGCTGGAATTGCGACGCGCGCGCCCAGACGTCGGCGCTCTCCGCGCAGACGACGAACGGGAGATCGCCCATCAGCTCGACGCCGAGGGCGCGCATCTCTTCGCGTGCGCGTCCCCATTGCTCGAGCAGGACCCACTGCGTGTACGCGACCTCGAGCAGACGATCCGCGGACTGCCCGCGCGCCCGCGCCAGCGCGATCGGCGCGCGTTCCCGCTCGTCCTCCGGCCACGTCTCCCAACCGTAGCCCTCGTGCGTCTCGCGCAGCACGGAGTAGAGGGCGAGATCGTCGAGCCAGTCTTTCTCTTTCTCGATGAACGCGGCGAGCGCGCGCGCGCGCGGGCTCCGCTCCGTCCATTCGCGCTCTTGGAAACGACGGAACGCGACCGCGAGGACGCGCTGCTTCAGCGTGCGCACGCCGCGGTAGTCGACGTGCGGCAGCGAACGCAAACGCGCGAGCTCGATCGCTCCATCTTCGCCGAGCGCTTCCGTGATGTCGGCCTCGTCGAGATCGGGAATCGCTTCGACGCCGAGGTAGATCGGATCGAGGCCGAACGCCGTGAGCGCGCCGTACGGGCTCGTCTCGCCGGGAGAGAGCTCGTGCGGCGGCAAGATCTGAAGGAGCCGCTGCCCCGCGCCTCGGAGCCACGCCGCGCACCGCGGAAGATCGGTGATTTGCCCGATGCCCCAGTCGTGTCCGGTGCGGAGCGAAAACAGCGGGAGGACCGCGCCGGCGATGCGTGACGTGTTCATGTAATCTCGTGGTGGGCGCGGGGATGCCCGCGCTTATCCGTGTGTAATGCGCCATCGGGGGGCTCGACGCAACTCATCTCTGAGTGTCGTCGGGCAGGCCCCTGTGGCCCCGCGAGCGCGGACCCAAGACGATCGCCCCGAGGGGTGCCAAACTCGACTCGACGCTGTGCGATCTCCGCCCGCTCCCCTGGTTCTCGTCGCGTCGCTGCTGATTCATCTCGCAGCGGCGGCGATGCTTTGGCGAGGCGGGCGAGCGGCAGCGTCGCTGCCACCGGCGCCGCCGCCCGAGCCGGCCGGGTCGTCGGCGCTGGTCGGTGACAGCTTCGAGGTGCCTGCGGAGGTCGCTCCGGGCGATCCGTCACCTGCGCCCGATCTTGTCCCCGTCGAACCGACGCCGGTGCCGACCGCGATCGCGATCGCGACGTCGACCTCGATCGCAACGTCGACTCCGACCTCGACCTCGACCTCAACCTCGACCTCGACTTCGACCTCGATTCGTCCCTTCGCCTCCGCATCTCCATCTTCCTCGGCCTCCTCCTCGGCGAGCGGCTCCTCCCCGCCCCCGCCCTCTCTCTACGGCGCGGTCGGCGTTCGCCACGCCGTCGATCTCCTCAAGACGTTCACCCAGTCCCTCCCGCAAGCCGCGAGCGCCGATCCCCAATGGGGCTCGATCGTTCTCGGCGCCGCAGGCGACGCCGACTTCACCCTCGAGATCGACGACACCGGCGTGCTCCTCAAGGAGATCGAGATCCGCGGCGCGCCGTCGGCCGCGCTTCGCTCCGGAATCCTCCGCACGGTCGGGCTCATCGGCGGTCGCGCCTTCACCGCGCGCTCGGCGCGCACGCATCTCCGCATCGTCGCCGTCGTCACCGCCGACACGCACGAAGACGAGTACCACGGCAGTCGCTTCGCGCTCACCGGCACCGGCGCGTGCGAAGGGAACGTCTGCAAGGCGTTCTTCGCGCTCCCGATCGGACGCCGCATCGACTTCACGTTGCGCCTCGTGAACTAGACGAAAGGACGGTGCTAGCATCGCGCGTCTCGTGAAGCGGATCCGCGGTTCGTTGCGCTCGATCCTCCGTGAGCGCGCTCGGTCGCCGCTCTTCTGGATCCTCATCGGCCTCGCCGTCGTTCGCACGATCGGAATCGGATGGGGATTGCCCGCATCCGATGGCTGGGACAACGACGGCGTCGCGCCGCGCGATTTTCTCCCCGGGCTGATGGAGACGTTCTCGCCGGGGCGCTTCTACACGTACCCGCCGCTGCACCTCGCGATCCTCGCGGTGGTCACGTCGCCGATCGCGATCGTCGCGCTCGTGCGCGCGCCGCATCTGGCCGCGGCCGACGTCGTCACCGAGTTCATCAAGGTGCCGTACATGACGGGCATGGCGCTCGTCGCGCGCGTCGTGAGCATCGTGATGTCGCTCGGCATCGCGTATGCAATCGCGCGCATCGTCGAGGAGACCCACGGCAAGCGCGCCGGTTGGCTCGCGGCGCTCGTGTGCGGGCTCAACGTTCCGCTCACGTACTACGCGCATACGACGAACCTCGACGTGCCGTACCTCTTCTGGGCATGCTTCGCGATCCTCGCGCTCGTGCGAAGCGTCGCGCGCGGAGAACCGAAGCGGCTTCGGACGGCGGCGATTCTGGCCGCGCTCGCGGTCGCGACGAAGGATCAGGCGTACGCGCTCTTCGTCTTCGCGCTGCCCGCGACGATCGTCGCGTGGCTCGCGACCGACCCATCCGCGCGCCGCGACGCGCGACCGATCCTCGTCGCCGCCGCGAAGGCCGCGGTCATCGGCGCGGCGGCGTTGCTCGTCGTCGACGGCGCGGCGTTCAACCCGTCGGGCTTCCGCGCGCGCGTCGCGTTTCTCCTCGGGAGCGCAAGCCAGGACTTCGCCCAATATTCGGCCGACGGAAGTGGACGCTGGCGCGCGCTCGTCGACGCCGGCTCGAGCTTCGGCGATCAATTTCCGTTGGCGTTCGCCGCGCTCTTCGCGATCGGATTCGTCGTGAGCATGCGGCGGACCCAAGGCTCGCGGCGGATCGCGGCGCTCGTTCCGCTCCTCTGCGCGGCGTCGTTCACCGTCTTCTTCAATCTCGCCGCACGACGAGTCGAACATCGCTTCGTGATGCCGCAGGCGATCCTCGTCGCGGTTTACGGCGGCGTCGCCCTCGACGCGCTCCTCACCGCCGCGAAAGAAGCATGGCAACGCGGCATCGCGATCGCGGCCATCGCCGCGGCGCTCGCGTGGGGAACGTTTCGATGCGTCGAGGTCGACGCGATGCTCCTTTTCGATCCGCGCTACGACGTCGAAGCGTGGCTCGACGCGAACGTCGCGCGCGGCGACGTGATCGAGGTGCACGGGCTCAACGTGTATCTTCCACGCATGCCGGCGCGAGCGCACACGGTCCGCGTCGGCCCCGACCCGACCGACCACAGAAATCCGCTCCCCGGCGTCGAAGAGCTCCGCGATACCTACGAGCGAACGCCGCAGCGCGCGCCGCGCTGGATCGTCGTGAGCCAAGCGTGGGCGTGGCGCTATCGCATCGACGCGAGCTTTACGCCGACGTCCGGTCGCATCCTTCCGCCGACGCAAGAACGCGGCATGGACGACACCGACGCGACCTCGTTCTTCCAAGCGCTCTTCCGCGGCGAGCGCGGCTACAAGCTCGCGCACACGGCGCGCTGGTCGAGCCGAACCTTCGAGCGTGTCGACATCAACGCGAGCCTCGGCGTCGACGTCTTCGTCTTCGAACGGAACGCGCCGTGACTCCGCGCTCGGCGGTCGTGCCGTTCGCGACGTGCATTCTCATCGCCGTCGTGTGGCTGAACCAGAGCGTCGGCCTCGCGGAGTGGGACGCGATGAAGGTCGAGATCGCCGCGGCGCCGCGCGACCACATCGTCGACTTCGTGCGCTATCCGTTCCTCTTTCTCTACCGTCGCGCGCCCGACGAAGCGATGTACTGGGCGACCGCGCGCGCGATCCTCGGACGCCCCTTCGACGAGGCCGCGCTCGATCGCGGCGACGTCCCAGCCTCGTTCGCCGGCGTTCGTTCGGTATCCGACGGTCGATGGCACGCGCCGTACGCCGAGGTCCCGCTCGAATATCCGCCGCCCGCGGTCCCGTTCATCGTGCTCCCCGCGCTCGTCGCGCCGACGTTCAACGCTTACGCGCGCCTCTTCGGCGGCCTGATGGGCGCGTGCCTCGTCGCGGCGATCGCGATCGCGATTCGTACGGCGCGGCGCGTGAGCATCGTCGACGGATCGAATCGCGCGAGCTGGTGGCTCGCGTGCGCTCTCCTACTCGCGCACGGCGCGATCGCGATCCAGCGACTCGACGCCGTCGTCGCGTTGCTGCTTGCGCTCGCGGTCGACGCCGCGGTGCGCAGACGTCCGGTGTGGCTCGGCGTGTGGATCGGGCTCGCGGGCGCGACGAAGTTCGTTCCTCTCTTGCTCCTTCCGGTGCTCATCGCCGCCGACGCGACGTTTTATCGCGATCGACGTCAGCTGGTCCGCGTAACCGCGACGGCCGCGACGGCGTTCGCGATCGGTCTCGCGCCGATGGCCCTCGCCGGCAACGGCGCGCTCGGCGAGCTCCTCGCGTACCACGCGCGACGCGGCCTCCACGTCGAGTCGATGGTCGGCACGTTGTACGGCGCGGCGCGCGCGCTCGTTGGCCACGCCGAAGCCGCGACGCTCGACTTCGGCTCGTTCAACTTCCACACGCCGACCGCCGACCTCCTCGCGCGCGCATGCACCGCGCTCACGCTCGCCGCCATCGCGCTCCTCGCATTCTTCCTCTGGCGCCGCGAGCCGCCGAGCGACGAAGACCGCGCGCGCCACATCGCCTGCGCGGCGCTGGCCGGCACCGCGACGCTGTGGCTCACGGGAAAAGTGTTTTCGCCGCAGTACCTCACTTGGGGGATCCCGCTTCTCTTGGCCGTGCCGGGCGCGGCCGGCGTGCGCCTCGTCGGAATCGGCCTCGGCGCGATCCTCCTCAGCCAGATCTATCTGCGTGGGTACTACGACTACGTCTACAACCAGCGCGCGATCGGAATCGCGTCGCTCGTCGTTCGTCAGCTCTCGATCGTCCTTCTGCTCGCGATGGCGATGAAGGCTACCGGGCTGCTGTCGCGTCGACCCGCTCGTAGATCGTGAGCCGGTCGTGCTCGTACTTCACGCGGTAGCTGGCTGGGACGAGCTTCTTCGCTTCCGGCGTCGGGTCCCACATGAGGACGTGATCGTACGCCGGCGTCGCCGCCGCCCAGAACTCCGCCCAGTGCCCGCGCCACGCGCCTTCGCAGTCGTCGGTAAAGACGCCGCCGTCGCGGAGCGTGTCGCACGTCCAACGCGCGCTCCCCATGCGCGGCGCGAAGCTCTCGAGCACGAGGTGATTGAAGCGCGGCGGCGGCGGCTCGCGGTACATGACCGGGAACGAACGCGAGTGCGCGAAGAGGAGCGGCGCGCTGGTCTGACGCTCCATTACGTAGAAGCCCCACGCGTGCAGAAGGCTTCGCGTGTTCTCGCTCGTCGCCTTGCTCGTGAAGATGAGCGGCAGGAGGCGCGCGCCCGTCGGCACCGACGGAATCCCCGCCGTGAACTTCGCGCGATCCTGATCGAGGCGCACGAAGTCGACGCCCATGCCGATCGTGTACGGGATGGCGCAGACGGCGAGCGCGACGACGAGCGGGCGGGGCAAGCGATCCGGCACGCGCACGAGGAACGCCATCCACAAGAACGGGATGAAGCGCGAGTTGACGTGAAACCAGTTGGTCGTGATGTACGGCGAGAAGACGAAGAGCGCCGCGAGCGCGGCCAGCGCGATCGGCGAGAAGAACGGCACGTTCTCTTTGGCGCGCCAGATCCCGATCACGCCGAGGAAGATGCACGGGACGAGCGTGGTGATCGAGAGCCAGGTGAAGCCGTAGAACCACTCGGCCCACATGTTGTAGAAGAGCTCCCACGTCGGAAGCAGATCGCGCAAGACGACGTAGCCGGTCATCTCGCCGACGGGCTCGGTGAAGTGCTTGTAGAGCGACACGAGCATCAGCACCGTCACCGGCGAGAGCGGCATCGCGAGCGTCTTGATTTGCGCGAAGCGCTCGATCCACGTGCGGCGCGTGAGCACGTGGATCCCCACGAGGAGATGCACGACCATCAGCGGCATCACGTGCGCGTACCAAGTGCACGCCCCGGTCAGCATGATGAAGATGCCGCGCTTGTACGACGGCGTCTTGCGTTGCTGGTCGAGGAGGATGAGCGTCAACAGCGCGAGGGGCACGCCCAGCGCGAAGTCGAGCATCCCCATCGACACGAACCAGTTGTGCACCATCGGCCACATGAAGAGGCTGGCGATGACGAGCTTGCGGCGGCTGTTCGTCAGCGCGAGGACGAAGCGCGGCATCACGAGCGCGTTCATCGCGAGGACGACCAGCGCGAAGAGCTTGGCCGCGACCGTGACGCTCATGAAGTTGCCCGCGACGACGAGCCACGTGAAGAGCGCGGAGTTGGTCTTGAAGAAGCCGTTGAAGACGAACTCGGGGTAGCGCTCGGGGTGCGCGATGACGGTCGCGGCGGCGAGGTGGTTCGGGAGATCTTGGTACGGCGGGACGGCCGTCAGCGCGAGCGGCCACGCGCCGTACGCAAACAAGAACGCGCCGATGAGGAGCGCGAGCTGGACGTCGGTGAGGCGCCCGACGAGGCCGACGACACGGCCGATGATCCCTTCGCGCCCAAGATCCGGCAGCGACGGCGCGCGGCCCGTACCCGGCGGCGCATCGAGCGTCGCCTCGGCGGACCGCGACGGGCGCATCGGGAAGTCGTTGGCCACGAGGTCGACCTTCTGCATGTCGGTAAAAGAAGCTCCTCTGAAGAGAACGGGCCCTGGGGACTAAGCAAGACGGGGCCCAAGCGAGCGATAGCCGCAGATTCACGGCAAAAAAGTGCTGCGCGGGAGCGTAGCGCGATGCATCAGAGGTGTCCACCGCCCACGGCAGAGCCGCTTTCGAGATGCGATCGCGGTCGTCGCCATGACGTTCGGATCAGAGGCGAGGCGCGAGAGTCACACCCGCGTTACATGCGCGAGCAGGACGGCACGCATCCTGAACAGTAAGGCAGGCATGAGCGCCGACATGCCTCGAGTCGTTCGCAACTGCGCGAAAGCACGAAGTCGCATGGTGCAGTCGTCGGCGCGCAGGTGGATCGCCCGTGGCCCGGTGGTGGTCGCGGCGGTGCTCGTCGCTGCGTGCAGCGGCGCTCCCGGCGAAGGCGGCGAAGGCGAGCAAGCGCGGTCGACGTCGCAAGCGATCTACGGCGGGCAACAAGACAACGACGCGAAGCAGAACCAAGCCGTCGTTTCGCTCCGCATCGGCGACGGCGCGCAGTTCGAGCTCTGTTCGGCGTCGCTCATCGCACCGAACGTCGTCCTGACCGCGCGCCATTGCGTCAGCGTCAACACGACCACCACGGTCGCGTGCGACGAAAACGGCGTCTCCGGCAACGGCAACCAGCTCGGCGCCGACGAGCCCGTGTCGACCATTCACGTCTACCTCGGCGCGGCGCCCAACTTCACGGGCACCCCTGCCGCGAACGCCAAAGCGATCTTTCACACGCAGTCGAACGTCATCTGCAACGGCGACTTCGCGCTCGTGGTCCTCGACAAGAACATCACCGGCATCACGCCGCTCAAGGTGCGCATGACGGCGGCGACGCCTATGGGCGAGATGGTCCGCGCGGTCGGCTACGGACAGAACGATCAGCAGCTGCCGATCGGGACGCGCCTTCGCAAGGACAACGTGGGGATCATGGCCGTCGGCAAGATGGTGTCGACGAACCAGACCGCGCTCGCGACCAACGAGTTCGAGGTCGGTCTCTCGATTTGCCAAGGCGACTCGGGTGGCCCCGCGATCAGCGAGACGACCGGCGCGGTCGTCGGCGTCGTCTCGCGCGGCGGAAATTGCACCGATACGTTCGGGCACATCTACACGTCGCTCACCGGCTTCGCGAGCGTGTTCCAGGCGGCGTTCGCGCTCGCGGGCGGCGCGCCGACGGACGAGAACGGGACAGTGCCTCCGAATCCAACTGCGCCGGACGCGGGAGTGAGTGGCGGCGCGGACGCGGGCGGCGGTGGAAACGCGACGCCGACGGATCCGACGCCGAACGGACGCCCGACGGCGAACCTCCGCGCGGGCGCCGGCAACAACTGCAGCGCGACCGGCGCACCGGCTCCCGGCGCGACCGAGCTCGGCGGAATCGCGCTCGGGATGCTCGCGGCGCTCGGCATCTTCATCACGCGCCGTCGCCGCACCGACGACTGAAGAGCGACGCGCGATCGATTCAGTGCGCCTTCGCCCAGTTGTCGCCGTGCCCGACGTCGACGACGAGCGGAACGTCGAGCGCCATCGCGGACTGCATCTCTTCGCGAATGCGCTGCTCGGCCACGTCGAGCACGTTCGTCGGCACCTCGAAGACGAGCTCGTCGTGCACGGTCAGCACCATCCGCACGCCGGGCGCGATGTCGGCGCGCGCGACCTTCACCATCGCGACCTTGAGGATGTCGGCGGCCGTTCCTTGAATCGGCGTGTTCTTCGCGACGCGCTCGGCCTCGAAGCGCAGACCGCGGTTCGCCGACTGAAGGTTCGGTAGGAAACGCCGACGACCGAGGAGAGTGCGGACCGCTTCGCCCTGCCGCGCCGCTTCGACCGTGCGCTCCATGAAGCGCGCGACACCCGCGTAGCGCTTGAAATACGCCTCGATGAACTTCGCCGCCTCGGCGCGCGACACGCCGATGTTCTTCGCGAGCGCGCTCTCGCCCATGCCGTAGATGACGCCGAAGTTCACGACCTTCGCCATGCGGCGCATGTCGGCGGTGACGCCCTCGCGCGCGACGTCGAAGACGAGCGCCGCGGTCCGCGTGTGCACGTCCTCGCCGCTCTTGAACGCGTCGATGAGCTCGGCGTCCTGCGCGAGGTGCGCGAGAACACGGAGCTCGATTTGCGAATAGTCCGCGCTGACAATCGCGCATCCCGGAGGTGCGACGAACGCGGCGCGGATCTCGCGACCGACCTCGGTGCGAATCGGGATGTTCTGCAGGTTCGGATCGAGCGACGCGAGGCGCCCGGTCGCGGCCGTGACTTGGCTGAACGACGTGTGGATGCGCCCCGTCTCCGCGTTCACGCAGCGCGGGAGCGCGTCGATGTACGTCCCCTTCAGCTTGTCGAGCTCGCGAAACTCGAGGATCTGCTTCGGGAGCGGGTGCTTCTCGGCGAGCTCTTCGAGCACTTCCGCGTCGGTCGAGCGACCGCCCTTCGGCGTGCGTTTGATCACAGGGAGCTTGAGCTCGTCGAAGAGCATCTTCTCGAGTTGATCGCGCGAGCGGATCGAAAAATCGTGACCAGCGATTTCCTTCGCGTGCGCTTCGATGCGACGAAGATCGGCCTCGACACGAACGCCGAGCGCCGCGAGCTGCACGACGTCGACTAGCACGCCGCGCATTTCCATTTCGGCGAGAACGCGCGACAGCGGAAGCTCGACGTCGCGCATGAGCGGACCGAGCCCCTCTTGATCCAGCCGCGGCTCGAACCGATCCGCGAGCGTGCGCGACGCGTCGACGTTCGCCGCGACGTACTCCGTCGCGCGATCGACCGCGACCGCGTCGAAGTCGATCGCTTGTCCGCGCGCTTTCGCCGCTCCCTCGCCACGCGATTTCCCGGTCACTTCGTCGAGCGTCGTGAGCGTCGCCCCCGTGTCGCGCCGCACGAGCTCGCGCAAACCGCTCGGCGTCTCCGGATCGAGGACGTACGCCGCGAGGAGCGTGTCGAAGATCGGTCCGTCGAGCTTCGCGCCGTGGCGCGCGAGGATGATCTCCATTCGCTTCAGATCGTGCGCGATCTTCTTCGTGCGCGCGTCCGCGAGGAGCGGCGCGAGGTGCTCGCGAACGGTCGCCCACGGGAGCTGCTTCGGAACGCCGAGATAACGATGTCCGATCGGAACGTAGAACGCCTCGCCCACCTTGCTCGCGATCCCGACGCCGACGATCGCCGCGCGCATCGCGTCGGGTCCCATCGCTTCGATGTGGATCGCGAGCACGCCGCGTTCGCGCGCTTCACCGAGCACCTTCACGAGCGTCGCTTCGTCGCCGATCGTCGTCCGCGTCCGCACGATCGGCGGCGCGATCGGCGCGGACCCCTTCGCCGACGACGCCTTCGCTTGCGACGCGCCCGCCGCACCCGCTCCCGGCAGCAAATCGAGCAACCGCGTGAACTCGAGATCCGTGAACAGCCGGCGCAGCTCGGCGACGTCGGCGCCGCCGTACTTGAGGTGCGCGGGATCCCACGCGACGTCGAGATCCGTCCGCAGCGTCACGAGCTTCTGCGAAATCCGCGCGTCCGCCTCGTGCGTCTTCAGCGTCTCGCGCAACTTGGGCCGCGCGACCTCGTCGATGCGCGCGTAGATCCCGTCGAGCGTGCCGAGCTGATTCAGCAGATCGCTCGCCGTCTTCGGACCGACCGACGGCACGCCCGGCACGTTGTCCGACGTGTCGCCGGTGAGCGCGAGAAAATCGCGAACGCGACTCGGCGCGACACCGAACTTCGCGCGCACCTCCTCCGGACCGAAGACGCGATCGCGCATGGAGTCCCACAGCACGACTCCGTCGTCGTCGTCGCCGACGAGCTGCATGAGATCTTTGTCGGCGCTCACGATCACGACCGGCGTCCCCGCCTCGCGCGCGCGCGCGACGACCGTCGCGATGAGATCGTCGGCCTCGATGCCGTCGCGTTGATAGACGGGGATGTTGTACGCGCGCACGACCTCTTCGCACCGCGCCATCTGCTGCGCGAGATCCGGCGGCGCCGGCGGGCGCGTCGCTTTGTAGCGCGGATCGATCTCGTGCCGGAACGTCTTCCCCTTCGAATCCATCGCGACCGCGAACAGGCTCGGACGCCGCTCGTTCACGATCTTCTGAAGCATGTTCACGGTCCCGAGGACCGAGTGCGTCGGCTCACCCTTCGAATTCGAGAGCGGCGGGAGCGCGTGGTACGCGCGAAACACGTACCCGGACAGGTCGATCAAGTAGAGGACCCCTTCGGACCCCGGATCGGGCAGGCGGGCGGGGCGGGCGGAGCGAGACGTCATTGGGCGGCGGACCATACCATCCGAGCCTTGAATTCCCCCCGCGTGCGTTCGTCTTACCTACACGCTTGGAGTCGTCTACCCTACGGCTAGCAGCGCCATGTTCGAGGAAGAGAATCTCCCACCGCCGGTGACGGGTCTCGTCGCAGGGAAGTACGAGCTGGTCCGCTTGATCGGCCGCGGTGGCATGGGCTCGGTTTGGGAGGGGCGGCACTCGTCGCTCGGGACGCGCGTCGCGATCAAGTTCATCGAGGCCGAGTACGCCGCGAGCAACGAAGCGCGCGCGCGCTTCGACAACGAGGCGCGCGCCGCCGCGACCATTCAGTCGAAGCACGCGATCCAAATCTTCGATCACGGCGTCACCGAGAGCGGGCGTCCCTACATCGTCATGGAGATGCTCGTCGGCGAGCCGCTCGATCGGCGCATCGATCGCGTCGGTCGCATGTCGCTCCAAGAGACCGCGCGCATCCTCGGGCAAGTGTGCCGCGCACTTCAACGCGCGCACGACTCCGGGATCATCCATCGCGACTTGAAACCCGAGAACATCTTCCTCGTGCGATCGCCGGACGACGACGACGAGGTCGCGAAGGTGCTCGACTTCGGCATCGCGAAGATGGCGCCGCCGCCCGGACAGCAAGGGGTGAGCTCGAGCACGAAGACCGGCGCGGTGCTCGGCACTCCTTATTACATGTCGCCGGAGCAAGCGCGCGGGCTCAGGAACGTCGACCATCGGACCGATCTCTGGTCGCTCGGCGTCATCGCGTACAAATGCACGATCGGCGTGCTTCCGTTCGAAGGCGAATCGGTCGGCGATCTGCTCGTGAAGATCTGCACGTCGCCGGTCCCGGTGCCGTCGCACGTCGTGCAAGGATTGCCGACGACGTTCGACGCTTGGTTCATGCGCGCGCTCGATCGCGAACCGGATCGTCGTTTCAGCTCGGCGTCCGAGCTCTCCGAAGGGCTCGCGTTCGCGGCAGGGCTGAGCGTTCGGCGCGGTCCGACGTCGAGCAATCCGCAATATCCAGACGCACGCTATGGCCCGCCGCCGTCGATCCAGCATCCGTCCTCGGGTCCGGCGCACCAGCCGATGATGATGACGCCTGGCCCGCCGAATCCGATGCACGGATCCGCCAGCGCGAGTCAGCACGGTCGGATGAGCGCGATGCCGCCGACGACCCCTTCGCCTGCAGCGACGCCTCAATACATGCAGGGCAGCCAAGGTAGCCCCGGCATGACGGCGGCGCCGTTCGTCAGCTCCACGCGCGGCGCGGGAAAATCGTCGCGCGGAGTCGTCGTGGCGTCGATCCTCGCGGCGCTCATCGGCGTCTCCGTCGGCGCGATCGCGATCGTCAAGCTCTCAGGCGGAAGCGCGGCGAACGGCGGCAGCGGGACACCGAGCGCGACGGCGAGCACGACGGCGACGGCGACCGCGTCGACGACGGCGAGCACGGCGGCGACCTCGACGGCGGGTACCGCGGTCGCGACGGCTTCGGCCTCCGCGTCCGCGACACCGAGCGCGACGACAGCCGCGACCGGAAAAGGCGGCTTCCGCCCCGGAACGGCGACCGCGACCGCGACGGCTTCCACGACGTCGACCGACAAGTCGACCATCACCACCAAGCCGACCGCCGTACCGACGACGCAACCGACGAAGGTGCCGACGAAACCGACGTCCGATCCGGGCTACTGACAGGCGCGGCCGTCACGCCCCGCCGCAACGAGGAAACGATGCGACGCTTCTCTTTCGCTTTGGCGCTTCTCTTGGTCGCGCCGGTCGCGCTCTCCGCGACGCTCCTCCCGCGCGTCGCGCAAGCGCAAGTGAGCGACTCCGAGCGCGCCGCCGCGCGCCAGCTCTTCACCGAGGGGAACGAGCTCCAGAGCGCAGGCAAATACGAAGAGGCGCTCGACAAGTTCCAACGCGCCCAGCGCGTCTTCAGCGCGCCGACGAACCTCCTTCGCATCGCGCAGTGCCAAGCGATGATCGGCAAGATCGTCGAGTCGGCCGAGACGTACCGCACGCTCATTCGCACGCCGCTCCCCGCGGGATCGCCGGCGGCGTTTTCGCAGGCGGTGGAGCAGGCGAAGGTCGAGCTCGGTCAGGTCGAGCCGCGCGTGCCGACGGTGAAGCTCGAAGTGTCGCCGGCGAACGTGCCGAACATGCAAGTGCAGCTCAACGGACAGAGCCTCAACTCGGCGCTCGTCGGGGAGCCGCTCCCGCTCGATCCCGGGACGCACAAGTTTCTCGTCTTCGCGCCCGGGTACGCGAGCAGCGAGCAGACGATCACGCTGAAAGAGCGCGACAAGAAGGTGCTCTCGTTCACGCTCAAGTCGACGGGCGGCGTCGCGTACGGCCCGGGCGGCGTCGCGCCGCTCCCGAACCCGGCGGACGATCCGCAAAAGGGCAACGGCGGCAACTCCGGCAACGGCGGCCCACCGCCACCGCCGCCGCCGCCCGACCAATGGCAAGCGGCGAAGAAACCGGCGAGCTCGAGCATCCTCCTCGGCGTGCGCCTAGGCGCGTCGATCCCGACGGGCGACATCTACAAGGACAACGCCGGCACCTCCTACGCCATCAGCGACACCGCGTCCGCCGGCGGCGCGATCGCTCTCGAAGGCGGCCTTCGCTTCGGCCGAAGCTTCTACATCGGCCTCTTCCTCGAAGGCGCGAGCTTCAGCAAAGGGAGCAAGATCGACGACAACTTCAAGGGGTACGACAGCGCGACGGCATCGAGCGCGGCGTTCGGCGCGCTCCTCGCGTACATCTCGAACCCCAATGGCGTCGGCTTCTTCGGCGAGATCGGCGTCGACTACCGATCCTTCTCGCAGACAGTGAAGTTTCCCAACGCCAGCATCAGCGGATCGGTTAGCGGCGGCGAGTTCCTCATTGGCGCCGGCGTGCACATCCTCGCGGCGCGAATGTTTCGAATCATCCCGAAGGTCGAGGTCACGATCGGCTCGTTCGGCAAGCCGACGTGCGACGCCACCGGCGCCCGATGCATCGTGAACGAGGCCAACTTCAACAGCTCCTCGCATGCGTTCGTCTTCATCGGCGTCGGCGGCTACTACAACATCGATCTTCGCTGAATCGGCCCCGCGCGCGGGCTCGGGGCGCACTGCGATGACGCAGCGCGCCGACAATCCCGTGCAAGGATTTACAAGTCGATGACAATGCGGGGCCGCCCAAGTGGCACCCATGGGGCATGCACTTTGCGCTCTGCACCGCGTACTTCGCCGTGCTGTTGTTTCTCGCGATGTACGGCTTGCACCGATCGCACATGGTCCTCACGGTTCTGAGGCACAAGAAGAAGCTCCAGGCGCTCAAAGAGGGCGTGCCCGCGCTGACCGACGAAGAGCTGGCGCAGTCTCGACAAGGCGGCACGGCTCTTCCGCACGTCACGATCCAGCTGCCGCTCTACAACGAAGCGACCGTCGTCGCGCGCCTCCTCGATCACGTCGCGAAGATCGAATACCCGCGCGACCTCCTCGAGATCCAAGTGCTCGACGACTCGACCGACGAGACGCGCCTCCTCGTGCGCGCGCACGTCGAGAAGCTCCGCGAGGCCTGCGCTCCCGGCGAGCGCGCGCTCGACATCGTCTACATCCATCGCGTCGATCGCACGGGATACAAAGCCGGCGCGCTCGATGCGGGGCTCAAGGTCGCGAAGGGCGAGCTCGTCGCGATCTTCGACGCCGATTTTCTCCCGCAGCCGGGATTCCTCCGCTCCGTCGTCCCGCACTTCGCCGACGCGAAGGTCGGCATGGTGCAGGCGCGCTGGGGTCATATGAATCGCGAGCACTCGCTCCTCACGCGCACGCAGGCGCTCATGCTCGACGGTCATCACCTCGTCGAGAACCGCGCGCGCGCGGCGTCGGGTTGGCTCTTCAACTTTTCCGGCACCGGCGGCATCTGGCGCGCGAAGGCGATCGAGACGGCCGGCGGCTGGCAGCACGACACGTTGACCGAGGATCTCGACCTCTCGTACCGCGCGCAGATCGCGGGATGGAAGTTCATCTACCGCGAGAACGTCGTCACGCCGGCCGAGCTCCCCGAGGACATCAGCGCTTTCCGCGCGCAGCAGTACCGCTGGGCAAAGGGGACCGTGCAGACTGCACGTAAGCTCATGGGCCGCGTCATGTCGCCCGAGTCGAACCTCACGGTCGGGCAGCGCATCGAGGCATTCTTCCACCTCACGCCGCACTTCGCGTATCCGGTCATGGTGATCCTGAGCGTGCTGCTCTTGCCGGCGCTCATCCTCATGCCGGCGACCGACACGCTGACGATGCTGCTCATCGATCTCCCGCTGTGCATCGGGACGACCGGCTCGCTCCTCGCGTTCTACGCGATGGCCGAGGCGGCGCAGGGGCGCAGTCGCCTCGACGCGCTCCGGCAGCTGCCGGCGCTTCTCGCGCTCGGCGCGGGGCTCGCGCCGCACCTCACGATGGCGGTGTTCGACGGTCTCGGATCGATGGCCGGCGAGTTCGTGCGCACGCCAAAGAAGGGGACGCAGCTCGGGCGCTACCACGCTCGCGCGGATCTGCCGATGGTCGAGATCGGTCTCTGCCTCTTCTCGCTCGCGAGCACCGTCGCGTCGGTCGAGACGGGGCACTGGTTCGCGACGCCCTTCGCGATGCTCTTCACGTTCGGCTACGGCTACGTCGCCTTCTTCGTCGCGAGCGAGCAGCGCGCGCGCCGCAAGTCCGCGTTGGAGCAGGCTGCGCTCGGAACGCCTGCGCGCGAGCTAGAAAGCGTGCCTCCGCCGGCGGCTTCGGACGGCGAGGAGCTGGCCGCGTAAGGGGCCTTCGACGCTTCGCAACGAAGGCGTAGCGCCGCTTCCGCAAAAGCGTTTAGTATCCTTCTGTTGAGCCGTTGTCCGGCCGGGGGGAGAAGAGACGATCATGACGAAGGCAGAGATCGTCCAGGCGCTGTACACGAAGGTCGGCGGTTTTTCGCGCAAGGAGTCGGCTGAGCTCGTCGATCTTGTCTTCGAGATGATGAAAGAGACCCTCGGTAAGGGGGAGAAGATCAAGATCAGCGGCTTCGGCAATTTCGTGTTGCGCGACAAACGCCAGCGTCCTGGAAGGAATCCGCAGACGGGCGATCCGATCAAGATCAGCGAACGCCGCGTCCTCACGTTCAAGGCGAGCCAGATCCTCAAGATGGCGCTGAACCCGCGCAATGGATCCTCGACACCGACGCCGCCGAACGCGAGCTCCGGTCCGACGTCGGCGGTGCCCGCGGCTGCGGCCGGCACGGACACGCACTTCCACTCGAAGGACTAGCGACCGCTTCCGGGTCGCGCAAAGCTCATGTCCGAGTCCACTCGAGGATCGCTCCCGCCGAAGCTCTACTTTCGCATCGGCGAAGTCGCGAGCCTCGTCGGCGTCGAGCCGCACGTGCTTCGATATTGGGAGCGCGAGTTTCGCAGCATCCGTCCGAGCAAGAGCGCGAAGGGGCAGCGCGTCTACTCGCGGCGCGACGTCGAGAACCTTCTGCGCGTGCGCGATTTGCTCTACGCCGAAGGCTTCACGATCGCCGGCGCGAAGAAGAAGCTGCAGCGCAGCGGCGTCGAGCCGCGCGAAGCGGAGGAGCGCGCGCCGGCGCACGGCGAGCAGCTTCGCACGCAGCTCGTCGAGCTTCGCGTCGAGGTCGCAGCGTTTCTCGAAGAGCTCGGCGGATCGAGTTAAGTCACCGTCTCGCGAATACGTTTCGCGTGCCCGGCACCGGAGGAGGCGTGTTACAAGGCGCCCCTGCCATGCGCTTCTCGCGAGACTCCTTCGCCCTGACCGCGACGTCGTCCCGCGCGCCTCGTGCCGCGCGACGCGCTGTCGCTTTGCTTCTCGCTGCCTCCGTCAGCATCGGTGCGCCGCTCGCGTGGACGCACGTCGCGCGCGCCGCGGATCCGCCGGCCGCGCCCCCCGCGGGTTCCGCGCAAGCGCCGGCCCCGCAGCCGACCGCGCCCGCGACGCCCGCGACGCCCGCGCCCACCGCACCGCCGGCGCCCACGCCGGATCCGCCGCGACGCGCGCCGCTCGTTCCCGCGGCGACGGGCCCTGCGGCCGTCGATCCCGCGAAAGACGGACAGCAGCTCGCCGGCCAAGGACAGCAGCGACCGAACGACGGCGGCGCCGGGAGCGCGCGACCGAGCGACATCTACAGCGACGATTGGTGGGGACGCGCGCGTCCGATCCTCGAGCTCCACGGATATTTCCGAACGCGCTCCGAGGTGTTCCACAACTTCTCGCTCGGTCGCCACAACACGCCGGGCGACACGCAGCACTTGTGGAACCAGCCGATCGATCACAGCTACGGCGACTCCGCCGGCGCCGATCATCCGGTGAACCTCTGCGATCCCAACGGGACCACGCGCTGCATCGACAAGACGCAAGCGACAGCGAACATGCGCTTTCGCCTGAACCCCGAGTTTCACATCTCGGACAACCTGCGAATCCTTTCCCAGATCGACGCGCTCGACAATCTCGTCCTCGGTTCGACGCCCGACGCGTACCAGATCGCAGCGGGACGCGGCGCGACGTACCAGTACAACGGGTACGCGCCGCTCGGTGCGTTCTCGACGACGCAAGGTCCGCCGACGGCAGGCGTCAACGGTTACCGAAATTCGATCGACGTGAAGCGCGTCTGGGGCGAGTACCAGAGCCCGATCGGCCTCGTTCGTTTCGGCCGCATGCCCAGCCACTGGGGCATGGGCATGGTCGCGAACTCCGGCGACGGGATCGACTCGGATTACCAGACGACGCAAGACCGCATCATGTTCGTCACGGGCATCAAGTCGATCGACCTCTACTTCGGAGGCGCGTGGGACTTCGTGTCGACGGGGCCGACGAACGCTTCGCCCTACGACGTCTACGGCGGGCAGCCGTACAACACGTCGAACCTCAACAACGTCAACGAGTGGGTTCTCTTCGTCGCGCACCGCACCAACGCCGAGCTGCAGAAGCTCGCGCTCGCGCGCGGCGACATGGTCGTCAACGGCGGGCTCTACACCGTCTACCGCACGCAGCTCCTCGACGTGAAGCCGGGCGACACGCCGCTCACGGCCGACTTCGCTTCGACGAACAACAAGAACCTCGAGCACCGCGGCGTGCAGGCGATCATCCCGGACCTCTGGGTCCAGATGCTGTGGCGCAAATTCCGCTTCGAGGCCGAGCTCGCGACCATCTACGGAAGCGTCGAGAACTCGCCGGCCAGCGCCGACATCTCGAACCCGGTGAAGGTTCGTCAGTACGGCCTCACGACGCAGAGCGAGTACCGCGCGATCGAGGACAAGCTGCGTTTGCAGTTCGGTTTCGGTTGGGCGAGCGGCGATCCGTGGGCGCAGTCGCTCGATCCGGGCGCGAGCGGTCTACAGCCCGAGCTCAACACGCGCGGGCCGATCTCGACGTTCCGCATGCACCCGGACTACCGCGTCGACCTCATCTTCTTCCGTCACATCCTGTCGCGCGTCGAAGGCGCGTACTACTTCCGCCCCAGCGTCGACTACGACTTCTTGCGGAACGCGAACGGACAGAAGCTCGGCGGCGGCGCCGCGATCATCTGGAGCCGCGCGAGCGAGTTCGTGCAGACGCCCGGTCACAAGCGCGACCTCGGCGTCGAGCTCGACATGCAGATTTATTTCCAGGCGAAGGACGGCACGCTGAACGACGATCCGGCGAAGATCGGCGGATTCTTCGCGATGCTTCAATACGGCGTGTTCTTCCCGCTCGGCGGCCTCAGCTATTTGCCCGGCGAGCAGAAGTCGAACTTGCTTAGCGGCTGGGACACGGCAAGCGCGCAGACGGTGCGGCTCTTCCTCGGCATCGTTTACTGATCGCGAACGGAGCGCGAGCAGCGCGCGCCCCTCACGCGCGGCGCGCGCCTGGCCACTCGACGAGCGTCTTCACGAGACGGCGAAGATCGTCGGCGCGCTTCGCGTCCACGAAGTCGCCTTTCTCGTCGAACGCTTTCTCGACGAAGCCGAGCTGGAAGCCCGAAGGGACGGCCCAGATCCCGAGCGTGCCGAAGATCGCGCGCATGTGCACTTGCATGCGCGCGGTGCCCGCCGCACCGGGCGACGCGCCCACGAGCAACGCGACCTTGTCCCGCAACACGAACGGCGCAGGGCCACGCGACGCCCAGTCGAGAGCGTTCTTGAGCACGGCAGGGACGGAGAAGTTGTGCTCGGGGGATGCGACGATGAGCCCGTCGACGGCGGCGAGCCGATCGCGCAGCTCGACAACGCTCGGAGGCCACGACGGACGCGATGCCGCCTCGAGATCGCCGTCGTACATCGGGAGCGCGAGCGCCTTCAGGTCGATCTCGTCGACCTCGGCACCGAGCGCGCGCGCCTCGCGAACGGCGAGCGCGAGAAGCCGGAGGTTATGGGATTGTGCGCGCGTGCTGCCGCAAAGGGTTGCGAGTTTCATCCCGGACTGATCGCTTATACCATCTAGGCCCCACTACCTGACGAGGCCCAGCCCTCGCGCGAATCCATTTCGGTTCTCCGGTGAAACGAGCATCTCTCCACGCCTCCTTGCTCCTGACCACGATCGCGCTCGGCGCTTGCTCCGACGCGCCTTCGAATGTCGTGGGCGGCGGTGCGCTGTTCGACGCGGCGCCTCCGGTCGCGCCCCCAACCGGTTGCGCGACGGGGGGCGGAAGCACGTGGGCCGATCTCTACCGAGACTGCTTCGGCCCCGGTCACGCCGATTGCTCCGGTGCGGCTGGCTGCCACGCGAGCGCCGGCGATACCGGCACGAGCTTCAGCGGTTTTCTGTGCGGTCCCACGAAGGACGAGTGCTACGCCGGCATGGTGGGAAAAGACTCGCTCGTCCCCATGGGCGGCTCCAAGACACCGGAGACGACCCGCCTCTACAGCGCGCTCCGCAAGGCACCTCCGGCCGCGTCGCCGCCGCGCGCGATGCCGAACAACAGTGGATTCGAGTTCGACGCGGACGCGCTGCGACGCTTACGCACGTGGATTCAAAACGGCGCTAAAAACGACTGAGCACGCAACGACTGAGAACCCGATGCCGAAGATCCTGATCGTCGACGACCAACGGAACATGCGCACCACGCTGGCGATGATGCTGCGTGGCGCCGGCTACGAGGTCGATGAGGGGGCCGACGGCGAGCAGGGCGTCGAGCGCGGGAGCACCGGCGCGTACGACATCGTGCTCACGGATCTGCGCATGGGGACGAAGGACGGCATCGACGTCCTGCGCGCGACCAAAGAAACGCACCCGCTCACCGAGGTCATCGTCATGACCGCGTACGGGACGATCGAGAGCGCCGTCGAAGCGATGCGCCTCGGCGCATTCGACTACATCCAGAAGCCGTTCACCGAGCAAGAGCTCTTGGTCAAGGTCTCGAAGGCGCTCGACAACCGGCGCCTCGCCGGCGAAGTGTCGTTCCTCGCGACCGAGTTCAAGGATCGTTACAAG